>NZ_JAOCKC010000003.1:0-401858 GCF_029844625.1 Stenotrophomonas sp. GD03680
GTTCAATGAGTTACGACATGATGGTGTTCGAGGCCAGCGTCGCCCCGCGTGAGGCGGCAGCGTTCATCGCCTGGTTCGAGAAGCAGACCGCCTGGGGCGAGAACCACGAGTACGACGATCCGGTGGTCAGCAGTCCGGCACTGCAGGGCTGGTTCGCCGCGATGGCACAGGAGTTCCCGCCCTTGAATGGTCCGCTGAGCAACGATGGGGACGATCGCGCCGAGGTCACCGACTACAGCATCGGCCGGCACGTCATCTACGGTGCGTTTGCCTACTCCGTGGCCGAGCGTGCGCACGGCCGGGTACAGGACCTTGCGGAGGAGCACGGGGTGGGCTTCTTTGATGTCAGCGCGGATGAAGCGGCCATCGTCTTCCCCGATGGCCTGGTGCTGATCGCGGAATGACGCCGGGTCGGATCCCGTTCCCGTTGGGAAGGGGATCCGACCCCGGTTCAGAACAACTGGCCCTGCACCGTGGGCTGTTCCATGCCCGCTGGTTGTTCGGCCACCTCTTCTGCACCCAGCCGCCAGGCCAGGCCGCCGATTCGACTGGCATGGCGCTTGAGCGCGGCCTGCAGCACATCGGCACTGGCCGCCACATGCAGGACCTGGCGGGCACGGGTCAGCCCGGTGTAGATCAGCTCGCGCGACAGCACGCGACTGTCCTGCCGTGGCAGTTGCAGCCAGACCTCATCGAACTCCGAGCCCTGTGCCTTGTGCACGGTCATTGCGAACGCGCTCTCGTGCGCCGGCAATGCGGCCGGATGGAAGGCGCGCGGCTGATCGGCGGTGTCGCCGGGGAACCACGCCACCATCGCGCCCGTGCTGTCGCGCAGGCAGATGCCGACATCGCCGTTGAACAAGCGATGCCGATAGCTGTTCTCGGTTACCAGCAGCAGGCGCCCCTGGAAGTAGCCCGGGGTGGTGCCGGCCAGCAGCTGTTCGATCCGCTCGTTGAGGCCACGGGCTCCCTGCGGCCCTTCACGCAGCGCGGTCAGCACGCGCAGGCGGCCGGCCTGCTGCAGTGCCAGGACCGGGTCCCGGATATCGGCCAATGCACGCCAGCGGCCCAGCAGATGCTCACGCTGGTCACGCAGCGGATCCGGCTCCCCTTCGTGGAAGCGGACTCCCGACAGTTCGCCACTGCGCAGCAGTCGCAGCGTGGTGACGCTGTCGCCATCGCGGACGGCACGCGCCAACGGTGCCAGATCCAATGCGTCGCTCTGCCGGTAACCGCGCTGCAGCTGCACCCGCCGACCGGTGAATGCATGGACCGGCGCCGGCGGCTGCAATGCTGGTGCCGCCAACATCCCCTGCAACGCCAGTGCATCATCGACGCGCGTGCCCATGCCATCACCGCTGGCTCGCAGGATCGCGCCCAGCACGTCGCCGGCTTCGACCGAGGGCAGCTGGTCAGGATCACCGAGCAGGATCAGGCGGGTGCCGCTGGCGATGGCATCGACCAGCTTGGCCATCATCGGCAGATCGATCATCGACGCTTCGTCGATCACCACCACATCCAGCGGCAGCGGATTATCGGCGTGGTGGCGGAAACGGGGCGAGTCGGGAATGACGCCCAGCAGGCGATGCAGGGTGGTACCGGTGGTAGGCAATGCGGCGCACAGCGCCGGGTCCAGGCCCTCCTCCTGCAACCGCTGCACGGCCAGACGCAGGCTTTCAGCCATCCGCTCTGCGGCGCGGCCGGTCGGTGCGGCCAAGGCCACCTTCGGCGGTGGCTGGCCGGCATGCGCTGCCTGCGCAGCCAGCAACAGCAGCAGGCGCGCGATGGTGGTGGTCTTGCCGGTGCCGGGTCCTCCGGTCACCAGCGCCAAGGGATGACGCAGGGTCACGCCTGCCGCGCGCGCCTGATGATCCTCGGCATCCCGGGCCTGCGGGAACAGCCGTGCGAACAGAGGCGCCAACGCGGGCAGATCCGGCGCCGGCAGCGGATGGCCGCCGATGCGCTGCAGGCCTGCCGCCAGCTGCCGCTCGTACTCGCGATAGCGGCGCAGGTACAGCAGGCCATTCTCCATCACCAGCGGGGCGTCATCTGCGACAGCATCGGCGCGCCCGGGGGTCGCGACCCAGGGCGAGGCGCGCAGCTGCTCGATCCAGGATTGCGGCGCCGGCCAGGCGGATACGCCTTCCAGCAGCCGGTGCGGCTGCGCCGGATCGAAACCGGCATGCCCCAGCGATACCGCCAGCGAGGCCAGGGCCGCCGCCAGGGCCACGTCCTCCGGGGTGTCCGTGCGCAGGCGCTGCAGGCCGGTGGCCAAGGCGTGGTCGATCGTCCGCAGCTGGCCATTGCGGTACAGATCCCTGAGCAGGCTCATGCGCTGGCTCCAAGCGCGCGTGCCGCCAGCTCGGCCTGGGCCTGCCTGCCTCCGGCGAACAACGCATCGAGCGCGTCCACCAGTTCGAGCGGGAAACGATCGGTGTAGACACCATTGCCAGTGCCATCCAGGCCGCGGCAGAACAGATAGCGGATGCCGCCCATGTCGCGTTCGTAGCGGTAGGCCGCCCCCAGCCGGAAGCGCAGCCAGCGATGCAGCGCGACGGTATAGATCAGGGCCTGCAGGTCGTACTCGCTGTGGCGCATGGCGATGGCCAGCAGGTCGGGGCTGTAGCCCGGCAGCCGGTTGGATTTGTAATCGAGCACGTACCAGCGGCCATCGCGCACGTAGGTGAGGTCGATCATGCCGGTCATCAGTCCTTCCAGCCGGCGGCGCTGGCCGAAGCCCCGGCGCGCGCTGGCGATGCCATGGGCATGCAGTACATCCAGCAGCGCCGGCACAGCGGTCGGCTCGATGGCGAAGTGGAAGTCGATCTCGGCACGACGATCCTGCGCGGGCACGCTGTACAGCGCGCCGCCCTCCGGCAGCTCCGCGATGAGGGTCTGGCCGACCAGTGGCACCAGCACCGCGATGCCGTCATCCAGGTCCGCATCTGCATAGCCCTCTTCGCGCAATGCCTTGCGCAGCACGGCGGCCTGGCCTTCCGGCGCTTCCTGGCCAGGCTGCCAGGCGCCCCATGCGGCGAAGTCGACGTTCTCCATCGCTTCGTGCAGCACGTTGCCGAAGCGGCTGCCCATGAAACGCGGGTCGACCGGCGCGGCCTCTTCGGTCGCGGCAGGATCCGGCAGCGCGGGCTCCAGGGGCAGCTCTGCGCCAACCGGTTCGTCGGCCGCCGGCGCCGGAAGTTCGGTGGCGGCCGCCTCGATGTCACTGCCACTGCCGGCATCGGCATGGGCCAGCTGGGTGAAGCTGTATACCCACCAGTCGTGGGGCACGCGACGCGCCTGCGTGCGCACTGCCGGAAGTTCGCCGTCCATTTCCACCGCCAGCTGCGGCAGCTGCGCCACCGGCTCGCTGTCGTCGACCTGCACATCGGCGCACCCACGCAGGGCCTGCAGGTCGCCCAGCAACGGCGCCAGTGGGGTCCTGGCAAGACCGGCCAGGTCACCGATGGCGATCCACAGCGCGTGCTCGGCTCGGGTCATGCCGACGTACAGCAGGCGCGCGTCCTCTGCCTGCTGTTCGTGCCGCGCCTGGCGGCTGACGGCGTCCCACACCTCGTCCCTGTCGAGCTTCCAGTGCAGCTGGCGCTCGCCGTCCAGATGCACGGTGCAGTGTGCAGCGCTGTTGTTCGCGCCGCGCTCGATGCCCACGAACGGCAGGAACACCAAGGGGTATTCCAGGCCCTTGCTCTTGTGCAGGGTGATGATCTGCACACGGCGCGCGTCCGATTCCAGGCGCAGCAGCTGCTGCTCATCGTCCTGGTCGGCGCTGGCCATCCGGCCCTGCAGCCAGTCCAGCAGGCCATGCATGCCCAGCGCCTGTGCCGACGCCTCCTGCAGCAGCTCGCCGAGCTGGAGGTAATTGGTCAGCCGGCGCTCGCCATCGATCAGCGCCAGCAGGCGTTCGCCCTGTGCGGCGCAGACGTCGGCGATCACCGCGAACGGGCCGCCGCGCTGCCATCGTTCGCGCCAGTGCAGCAGCTGCGCCTGGAATCCCCGCTGCAGGTCGCCTTCGTGTTCCATCGCTGCGATCGCACTGGCAGGCTGGCCGAGCAGCACGGTGGCCAGCGCGGTACGCAGGCGGCCTTCGTCGGCCGGTTGCAGCAGGGCCAGCAGCAGCGCGCGCAGGTCGCGGGCTTCGCTGGTGGCGAACAGGCTCTGCCTGCCGGCTGCCACCGCGGGAATTCCAACAGCCGCCAGCGCACGCTGTACAAGCGTGGCCTCGCGATGCGAACGCACCAGCACGGCGATGTCAGCCGGCTGCACCGGGCGACCACGCAGCAGGGCCCTGCCGGCGCGCGCGTCCACCAGCACCTGGTGAATGGCGGCCACACAGGCCCGCGTCGCTGCCTCGCGGGAGGCATCGGCAGCCAGCGGCCTGTCACCGCCGCTGCGCAGCACGCGCAGGGTCAGGGCTGCGGCGGCATGGCCATCACGCTGGTAATCCGCATCTGCACGTACGCCGCCCGGCCGCACCGGCTCGAAGCGGATGTCACGCTCGAGGAAGGCGTCCTCACCGTTGTCGTACAGCATCTGCAGCACGCGCAGCAGCGCAGGCCGCGAGCGGAAATTCTGGTCCAGTGCCGGCGCAGGCTGCGCAACCTGCCTGGCCTTGAGGTAGGTATGGATGTCGCCGCCGCGGAAGCCATAGATCGCCTGCTTCGGATCGCCGATCAGGAACAGCGCTGGCGCCAGTCCCAGTTCGCGCACCTCCGGCGAATCGCCGAACAGGGTGTGGAAGATGCCCCATTGACGGTCATCGGTATCCTGGAATTCATCGACCAGGGCAATGCGGTACTGCGCGCGCAGCCGTTGCACCAGCGTCAGCCGTTGCGGCCCCTGCAGGGCAAGCGCCACGCCGTCGATCAGGTCATCGTAGGTCTGCACCCGTCGCGTCTGTTTCAACAGGGCCAGTCGCTGCGCGGCTTCGGCGCGCAGGGCGTGCAGGAAGCGGATCGCGCGCTGGCGAAGCCACGACATGACCACGTCGGCGGCATCCCACCAGGCCTGCAATGCGTCGAAGAGGGGTGCATCCGGGCATGCGCCCTGCTGATCGTCCCGGCAGAGCGCCTGCATCGAAGTGGGCAGCAGCTTCTCCAGATGGAGTTTTCCATCGCGTGACCAGTCCGCGCCGGCCTGCCCGGCGACCAGGGTGGAGAATGCCTTGTCGAAGCTCGGCCGCTTGGCACGACGTCCATCGAAGACCTTCTTCTCGAACGCCGTGGCGATCTGCCCACGGGCCGCATCAAGACCGGAGTCGATGGCGGACGCGAGGACCTGCGCGGCCTGCAGCATCCGCGGCCGCGGATCGTCCGGCAGCGTCGGCAATGGCAATGGATGCAGCGGCGGTGCGGCCAGCAGCGCGCGCAGGTCGCCTGCCAGTGCGTCCGGGCTCGACCACAACAAGGTCAGCGGCTCCAGTGTGGCCGGATCGTTGGCGTGCACGCGCCACAGGTCAGCCGCCAGTTCCTCCATCAGCTCGCGGTCGCTGGTCAGCAGCTCCGGAGGATCGAAGGTGTGGCCGCTCTCCAGTGCGTGCTCGCGCAGCACGCGGGTGCAGAAGCCGTGGATGGTGAAGATCGCGGCCAGATCGATTTCGTCGGCAGCGACCTGCAGGCGACGCTTCAGCGCCGCCGCGCTCTCATTGCCGGCATCGAGATGGCGCCACAGGATCTGCCGGGTCAACCGCATGTCGGGTGCCTCGCCGTCGCCCGGAGGCAGGTCAACCATCCGCGCGGCCAGCGCCAGTCGCTCACGGATGCGCTTGCGCAGTTCCTGGGTCGCGGCATCGGTGAAGGTCACCGCCAGGATCTGGCCGATACGCAGGCCCTGCTCGACCACGAGCCGGGTGAACAGCGTGGCCAGGGTGAAGGTCTTGCCGGTGCCGGCACTGGCTTCGATCAGGCGGACGCCATCCAGGGGCAGTGCGAGATACGGGTCGATACCGGGATGTTCGATGGGGCTGCCTGCCACGGTAGCGTTCATCCGGTGACCTCTGTATGTGAACCGGCGCCGGGCACGCGGCCTTCGCGCAGCGCGCCGAACACCACCTGGCTGTTGTGCAGCAGCTCGGCATACCGGGCATCGTCTGCGAAGGGATCGGCACCGCGCATCAGCAACTGCCAGGCGTCACTGCGGGATTCGCCCCAGCTGCGGTCGCTGCCATGCCACTGCTTCCAGCCCTCGCTGCGCTGTTTCTCACCGCTGGTCGTATACAGCACCCAGCCGGTGTAGGGAGCGAACCACAACGGCTCACGCAGGCCACGCCGGCGCAGCTGCAGCAGCGCGCGCAGGGCGGCCCGCGCCGCGGGCACGGACAGTGCCGGCAGGACGTGCGGACCCTGACCGGCGTCACCACCGTCGTGGAACTGGACCAGCGGCAACGCGTCGCCTGCCGCATTGGCCAGCAGCCAGTCCAGCCCCTGGCGGATCACCGCGTTGCCGTTGAGCGTGCCCGCGCGCAGCCGCACCAGACCACCGGGATGGCGATCGGCAACCCGGCCGTGCAGGCGCACGCCGTCGATCTGGACCTCATAGCGGCGGCTTTCCGGCTGTACGCCCTGCATCCAGCCCAGCATTGCGTCGGCATAGGGGCGGGTCTTCGATTGTTCCACCTCAAACTGCCGCTCGCCCAGCGCGCCGGATGGCACCAGCGCGCGTGCGCGCAGCCTCGGGTAGAGCGGGTCGTCATCGCCGGTGAGGGTGGCACGCACCACCGCGGCCTGCACACTGCGCGTGTCCGGCCCTCGCGCGGACAGCACCAGCGGCTCCAGATCGACGACGTCCTCGACCTCATCGGCCAGTCGAAGGCCCAGAGACTGCGACAGGAACTGCCCAGCCGGATCGCACAGAAAACGGCGCAGGCTTTCCAGAGACAGTTCCTCTTCCACCGCAGCTTCGACCGGCGGCGGCAGCGCCGCCGCGTCGAACCACGGCGACAGCCCGCCACGCTGCCCGGCCAGGCGACCGGCTGCGGGATGCCATTGCCGGCGGTAGCTGAAGCGACGCGGGTCGCCATCGCCGAACGCGGCGGGGGAGAACGGCTGCAGCGCGTGGCGGACCGTGAATGCCGCGGCGGCGGCGGCTGGATCGAGGTGGTAGGCCGCCACGGCGTCGATCAGCTCGCTGACCAGCACCGACGGTTCCCGCACGCTGCCATCGCGCGGATCGGCGCCGAGGTAACTGAGGTAGAACACGTCCTGTGCGGCGGCGAACAGCTGCAGGAACAGGAAGCGATCGTCCTCGCGGGTGGAACGGTCGCCCGGGCGGCGTCGGGGCGTGTCCAGTTCGGCGGTGAGCTGGTTCAGGCCGGCCGCCGGATCGCGACGCGGGAAATCGCCATCATTGAGGCCGAGTACGCAGATCACCCGGAACGGCAGCAATCGCATCGGCACCATGCGGCCGAAGCTGATGCCGCCGGTCAGCAGCGGTGCACGCGTGTCGGCTTCGGCCAGGGCGGAGGCGAAATGCGCACGTATCACTTCGGGAGGCACCCCGTCGCTGAAGCCGGCCTTGTCCGCGTCTTCGGCGAACTGGTTGAGCAGTTTGCGCAGCCGCTCCAGCGCGCGCTGGCTGTTGGGTGAGCCGGGCGGGGTCGGCAGCAGCGCATCCAGCAGCGACAGCAGGCGCTGCCGCCACTGCGCCGGAGTCAACGTCTCGCCAAGACGGCGCTGGTAGACGGCCAGTACCCGCAGCAGGCGCAGCAGGCGGTCCAGCGCATCCAGCGCGCCACCTTCCAGCCCGGTCCACGGCGCGACGCCGGCCAGGTCGGCATCGCTGCCGGTGGCATGGCCCAGCAGCAGACGATCCAGCGCGAACTGCCAGGTGTAGGCATCATCCGGCGGCGCGCCGTGCCGGGCGCGATGGTCCGCATCCAGCCCCCAGCGTGCGCCCGCCTGCTGCAGCCAGCCATGCAGGCGGTCGAAGTCGGTCGCGTCCAGTCCGGCTGCCTCGGCCAGGGGCGCGCTGGCCAGCAGGTCCAGCATTTCATTCAGCCCGAACCGCGAGACCGGCAGGCCAATCAGGTGCACGAACACATCGGCCAGCGGTTCGCCCGCCAGCGGACTGCTGTCGGCCAACGCGTAGGGAATGTGGTCGTCCTCGCCACCGCGGCCACCGAACACGGCCTCCAGGTAGGGCACGTAGGGATCGATGTCCGGCGCCAGCACGGCGATCTCGCGGGCCTGCAGCGGCGGGTCGAAGCGGTCATCCTCAAGCAGGCCACGCAGCTGGTCGTGCAGGACCTGCAGTTCGCGCAGGCGGGTGTGGCAGGCGTGCACCTGCAGGCTGGGATCATCGCCGGCCAGGCCATCACGCAGTTCGCCGGACGGCAGCGCCCGACGGTGGAACAGATCGCGCTGCAGGCGGTGCAGCAGGCTGTCGGACAGGCCGCCGTCGGCCATCGTCGGCCGCGCGTCGTCTTCCGGGTCGATGTAGGCGGCGATCTCACCGGCCGGGTGTACCACTTCATAGCTGCCCAGCACCGCCATGAAGTCGCGGCCGGCTGCGCCCCAGGCTTCCAGCAGGCGGTTTTCTCCCGCCGCTTCGCCGAAGGGATCGGGAGCGCCGCTGCGCAGCCGCTCGGCCAGGGTCTGCAGGTCGCCCCAGTACGACTGCACCGGGGTGGGCAGGTAGAAATGCAGTTCGCCCACCCGCGCCTGGGTCGCCATGACCCGCAGCACGTCCGGGGAGATGTTGAGCGTCGCGAATGCGGACATGCGCGGCGGCAACCCCTGCGGCAATGGCTGGCCGGCACCCTCGAAGCGGTCCAGGTAGGTCTGGATGCGGCGCGCGCGGTAGCCATGCCCACCGGCAACGGCGCGCCACAGGATCGCCTGGGGATCGGCCGGGTCGGCCCCGGCCTCCCAGCGCAGCAGCCAGTCGCGCCGCCAGGCCTGGTATTTCTCGAACACCGACGCCAGCTCGCCGGCCAGGGCCCAGGGTTTCAGCCCATCGCTGCCGGCAAGATAGGACTGCAGCGCGCGCATCGGTGGTTGCCCGAGCAGCGCCGGATCGCGCAGCGCCCGGTACAGCCGCCAGTGCAGGCCGGCAGCATCGAGATCGTCGGCTTCGCCATCGACGTTGGCGTTGAGCGCACGGGCGACGAACTCACCCGGGGTGAGGAATTCGAGGTTGGCGGCGACACCGTATTCGGCGGCCAATGTCGCCTGCAGCCAGCGCCGCATCGCCACCTGCGGGATCAGCACCACGTCCGGTGCGAGCAGCGGCTGCCCTGGCATCGGCGCACGGACGTTGCGTGCCAGCAGCGCGGCCAGCACATCCAGCGAGTTGGAATGGTAGAGGCGGAAGTCGCTGCCCGGGTCACTCATCATGCACAGTGTGCAGCACGGCTGGCAGTATTCAATGGTCAAACCTGTCACCGGCACGGATTGTTCCGGGTCGCCCGGCGATTGTCCCGACCTGCCCGGGGCCCTGCCGTGCCACAATACTGCACCGTCCAGTCTGCTTATGTTCAGCCGGCTGACCCGATCCTTCGATGTCGAAAAAATGTTAATGGTGCCCATGTCGGCTTCCACCTCCAGTCTGGTGCAGTTGTCCAACGTCCGCATCGACCGGAGCGGACGCACGATCCTGCGCGACGTTTCCCTGCAGGTGCCGAAGGGCAGCATCACCGCCGTGCTCGGTCCCTCCGGCAGCGGCAAGTCGACCCTGCTGGCCGCGCTGACCGGCGAACTGCGCCCAGCGGCCGGCGATATCACCCTGTTCGGCAAGCCGATCCCGCACCGCAGCGCCGAGCTGCTGGAGATGCGCAAGAGCGTCGGCGTCCTGCTGCAGGGCAATGGCCTGCTGACCGACCTCACCGTGGCAGAGAACGTCGCCCTGCCGCTGCGCACCCACACCCGCCTGCCGGCGGCGGTGCTGCGCCGGCTGGTGCAGATGAAGCTGCACGCGGTGGGATTGCTGGCCGCGGCCGATGCTTGGCCGCGCGAGCTGTCCGGCGGCATGGCGCGCCGCGTGGCGCTGGCCCGTGCGCTGGCGCTGGATCCGCCGCTGATGATCTATGACGAGCCGCTGACCGGGCTGGACCCGATCGCGTCCGGGGTGATCATGAGCCTGATCCAGCGTCTCAACCACAGCCTGGGACTGACCAGCATCATCGTCAGCCACCACGTGCACGAGACGCTGCCGATCTGCGACCAGGTGATCGCCATCGCCAACGGCGGCATCGTCTTCCAGGGCACGCCCGACGCGCTGCAGTCCAGCCAGGACCCGTTGCTGCGTCAGTTCCTGCACGGCCAGCCCGATGGCCCCATCCCGTTCGACGCCGAGCCGCGCGCGAGGGTCGCCTGATGCCCTTCATCCAAGCCACCCGCTCGCTGGGCCGCGCCGGCCTGTTCTCGCTGACCGTGCTGCGCGGTTCGCTGCCGACCCGTGATTTCCTGAGCGAACTGACCCGCGAGATCTACAAGATCGGCGCGCGCTCGCTGCCGATCATCGCTGTCGGCGGCGCCTTCGTCGGTCTGGTGTTGACCCTGCAGGGCTACCGCACGCTGACCACCTTCGGCGCGGCCGATGCCCTGTCGACCCTGCTCGGCTTGTCGCTCTACCGTGAACTGGCCCCGGTGCTGACCGCGCTGCTGTTCATCGGCCGTGCCGGCAGCTCGATCGCCGCCGAACTGGGCCTGATGCGCGCCACCGACCAGATCAAGGCACTGGAGCTGATGGCGATCGACCCGGTGGCCAAGGCCGTGGCGCCGCGCTTCTGGGCAGCCGTGCTGACCGTGCCGCTGCTGACCGGCATCTTCTGTTCGCTGGCGATCAGCGCCAGCTACTTCGAAGCGGTGCACGTGCTCGGCCTGGACAATGGCGTGTTCTGGTCGGCGCTGCGCAACAGTGTCGACTTCTGGGACGATTTCGGCGTGGCGATGCTGAAGTCGGCGATCTTCGGCGGCACTGCAGCCCTGGTCGCCGCCTATGTCGGTTTCCACGCCGAGCCGACCATCGAAGGCACTTCGGTGGCCACCACCCGTGCGGTGGTCAATGCCTCCCTGCTGGTGCTGATGTTCAACTTCGTGCTGTCGGCAATGCTGTTCACCTAACCCTTCCATCGGCGGTGCGCGGTGCGCGCGGCCACAACGACTCGATCAGGTACTCCCCATGGCCATCCGCGGTCCCAGACTCGAATTCTCCGTCGGCGCATTCCTGCTGCTGGCCCTGGCGTCGCTGCTGGTGCTGGCCGTGGCTTCCACCAACCAGCGCTGGAGCTGGGGCGGTGACGGCTACGAGCTGAAGGCGCGCTTCTCCCAGGTCGGCCAGCTGCGCAAGCAGGCGCCGGTCAAGATCGGCGGCGTTACCGTCGGCCAGGTTGCCGCGATCGACCTGGACCCGGTCAAGTTCGAATCCATCGTGACCCTGCGCATGGACAGCAAGGTCAAGGACCTGCCGGCGGATACCTCGGCCGGCATCTTCACCAGTGGTTTGCTGGGCGAGAGCTATATCGGTCTTCAGCCCGGTGGTGATCCGGAAGTGCTCAAGCCCGGTGAGGAGATCGTCTTCACCCAGCCGGCAGTGGACCTGATCCAGCTGGTCGGCAAGTACATGTTCAGTGGCGGCGCCGGCGGCGGCGCAGACCCGAAGCCCAACGATGGCGCACAGGCGCCTGCAAAGGAACCGCAACCATGAAGATGAAACTGATCCCGGCCCTGCTCGCGTCCTCGCTGCTGCTGGCGACCCCGTTGCTCGCCCAGGCGCAGGCCGCGGCCCCCGCTGCCGCCGCTCCGCAGGCCCAGGCCGGCAAAGTGGTGATCGATGCCAGCAGCCGCATCCTGTCCACCCTGCAGCAGCGCAAGAGCGAGTTCAGCAGCAATCCGTCCAGCCTGCGCTCCTACATCGACAGCGAACTGAACCGCACCTTCGACCGCGACTACGCGGCGCGCCTGGTGCTGGGCACGCATGCACGCGGCGCGTCGGATGCGGACATCAAGCTGTTCGCCGATGCGATGGCCGACAGCCTGATGCAGCGCTACGGTTCGGCCCTGCTGAACATCCAGGGCAGGCCGAGCTTCCGCCTGAAGGGTGAAAGCCCGCTGCCCGGCAACCGCGGCGTGCGCGTGAGCACCGAGCTGGTGCGTGCGGGCAACGAACCGACGCCCGTCGAGTACTGGATGCGCAACGTGAACGGCCAGTGGAAGATCTTCGACGTCAACATCGAGGGCATCTCCTACGTGCAGACCTTCCGCAACCAGTTCGACAGTCCCCTGCGCCAGAAGGGCATCCGACAGGTGGCCAACGAACTGCACAGCGGCAGCATCCAGGCCGGACCGGCCGGCAATGGCAAGTAACGCGCTGGCACTGCTGGAAGGCGGTACCCTGCGCCTGCGCGGGGCGCTGGATCGTGCCGCAGTGATTGCCCTGTGGCCGCAGCTGCAGGCGTTGCCGGCGCAGCTGGCACGGCTGGAACTGGGCGAGGTCGAGCGCGTGGACAGCGCCGGCCTGGCCCTGCTGGCCGAGCTGGCCGCGCGCGCGCGCAAGGCCGGCCACCCCCTGGTGATCTCCGGCATGCCCGCCGGCTACAACGAACTGAGCGCAGCCTACCGGCTGTCGCCCGACCTGGATTTCAACGCTACTTCTGCTGCGAGCTGACATGAACGTCGTACGCGCTCTCCCCCTGATCGTCCTGGCCGCCGCGCTCAGCGCCTGTGCCGGCAAGCCCGCGCGCAGCGATGCGCCGGTTGCCGATACGCTGGTTCCGGCCAGCCCGACCGCCGCCACCGATACCGCCACCGATGCCCCCGCACCGGCAGCGGAGCCCACCCCCGTGGCCAGCGGCGAAACGGCCACGGCCAATACGCCTCCGGCCACGGACGCGTCTGCTGGAACCAGTGCCTCGGCTGCCGCTGCGCAGCCCGGCGGCGACGATGATTTCGACGCGCTGTACGGCGCCGACGGTGCGGCCGGCAACGCGGTGGCCTACGACCCGTGGGAACCGTTCAACCGCAAGGTGCACCGGTTCAACGTGGCGGTCGACAATGCCGTCGCGCGACCGCTGGCGACGGCTTACACCCACGTGGTGCCACGCTTTGCCCGCACCGGTGTGAGCAACTTCTTCAGCAACCTGCGCTCGCCGGTAACGATCGTCAACCAGCTGCTGCAGGGCCGTCCGGATGATGCCTGGGACACGCTGGGTCGCTTCCTGATGAACTCGACGCTGGGTATCGGTGGCCTGTTCGATCCGGCCAGCAAGGCGATGGTCGCCAACCGCAAGGAAGACTTCGGCCAGACGCTGGGTGCATGGGGCTGGCGTCGCTCGCGCTACGTCGAGCTGCCGTTCTTCGGTCCCCGCACCGTGCGTGATGTGTTCGGCCTGGCCGGCGACATGCCGCTCTCGCCGATCCGCAACATCGAAGAGGACAAGGTCCGCATCGGCCTGCAGGGCCTGCAGCTGGTCGACAGCCGCGCGCAGCTGCTGGCGGTGGACGATCTGCGCAGTTCGGCGGTGGACGAGTACGCGCTGGTCCGTGATGCGTGGCTGCAGCGTCGCAACTACCAGATCGAGAACGATCTGCGTGGCAAGCGCAACCGCGGCCAGGACGATCCCAATTCGCCGATCCCGATCGATGCGATGCCGATGCCGCAGTGGGGCAACTGAGTCCTGCCGGCACCCCATGAAAAACCCCGCCTCGGCGGGGTTTTTCATTGCGGGCGATCAGGCGCCCAGTGCGGCGTCGACGGCCTCGCGCAGACGCGCATCATCGGCGGCCACATCCGGCGCGAAGCGGGCGATGACCGCGCCGTCGCGGCCCACCAGGAACTTCTCGAAGTTCCACAACACCGCCGGCGCCGGGTGGATCGGAATCTCCTTGCTGGACAGTCGCTCGCGCAGCGGGCCTTCGCCGATGGCCTGCGGCTGCGCGGCGATCAGCTGCTGGTAGAGCGGGTGCGTGTCATCGCCGGCCACGCTGATCTTGGCGAACATCGGGAATGTGACATCGTAGGTCAGCTGGCAGAACTGCTGGATCTCCGCCTCGCTGCCCGGCTCCTGGCCAAGGAAATTGTTGGCCGGGAAACCGAGCACTTCCAGCCCCTGTGCCTGCTTCTGCGCATACAGCGCCTGCAGGCCCTCGTACTGCGGGGTCAGGCCGCACTTGGAGGCGACGTTGACCAGCAGCAGCACCTTGCCCTGGTAATCGGCAAGACTGGACGGCTGGCCGTCGATGGTGGTGAGGGGAATGTCCTGGATCGGGGTGCTCACGCGGGGTGCTCCGGCAACAGCGGGGAATGGCCCATCAGCATAGCGCCACGTGGCTGCGCCGGAACGCCTCAATCCACGCAGAGCGTGCCCTGTGCCTTGCCGTCGTCGATGCGCTGACGACAGCCGAAGTTCTGGCTGACGTCACGCTGGCAGGTGCCGGTGGCTGCCGTGCCGGCGGCGATGCCGTCGCTGGCCAGGCATTGGCCGGTGCAGTCACGCTTGCTGCTGCAGGTCTTTCCTGCGTCGGCGTATGGAATCACGCACTGCAGGCGCTGCAGGCGTCCCAGCGGCTGCAGGGTGCCGCCGGCGGCCTGGCAGTCCACATCACGCGCGTCCTGGTAGGCCTGCGTGGCCTCCGGGCCTGGCTGGGCATCACCGGCCTGCGTGGCAGGCGGTGTACTGCTGCATGCAGCAAGCACTGCGGCCAGGGCGGCACTGGCGGCAAGGTGGAAACGCATGGCGGTACCTGTTGGCGATGGACAGGCCGCCAGCATACGCATCGCCCCCGTCGGCAGGGTGTCTGCGTCGCTCAGCGGGCGTCGGTCCCGCCTTCACTTCCGTCATCCTCGCCGCTGCCTTCCGCATCCCCTTCGCCCAGGTCGCCGAGCAGCGATTGCGCCTGCTCGGTGGCCAGCGATTCCACTCCGCGCAGCCTGCGCTCGATGGTGCGCGTCTTGCGGCTGGCGTCGCCGATGCTGCGGCCCACGGTGCTGATCTGCTTCTCGGCCTTCTCGAGGATGCCGGCGAACTTGCCGAATTCGCTCTTCACCGCCCCCAGCAGGCTCCACACCTCGCTGGACCGCTGTTCGATGGCCAGCGTGCGGAAACCCATCTGCAGGCTGTTGAGCAGAGCGGTGACCGTGGTCGGCCCGGCCACGACCACGCGGTGATCGCGCTGCAGGCCGTCGACCAGGCCCGGACGCCGGATCACTTCGGCATACAGGCCCTCGGTAGGCAGGAACATCACTGCGAAATCCGTGGTGTGCGGCGGCACGATGTACTTCTCGCAGATCGACTTGGCCTGCACCCGCACCGCGCGCTCAAGCTGGATGCCCTGCAGGCGCACGCCCTCGGCATCGCCCTGCTCCTGCGCATCGAGCAGGCGCTCATAGTCCTCACGCGGGAACTTGGAGTCGATCGGCAGCCATACCGGCGTGTCGTCGTTCCTGCGGCCCGGCAGGCGCACGGCGATGTCGACCATCTCGCCACTGTCTGGACGGACCTTGACGCCCCGCGCGTACTGCTCCTGGGTCAGGGTCTGCTCGAGAATGTTCTCCAGCTGCACTTCGCCCCAGCTGCCGCGGTTCTTGACGTTGGTCAGCACGCGCTTGAGGTCGCCGACGCCGGTGGCCAGCTGCTGCATCTCGCCCAGCCCGCGCTGCACCTGTTCCAGGCGTTCGGAGACCAGGGTGAACGACTGGCCCAGTCGTGTTTCCAGCGTCGACTGCAGCTTCTCATCGACGGTGTGGCGCATCTGCTCCAGCTTCTGGGCGTTGTCGTTCTGCAGCGCGCGCAGCTGTTCTTCCAGAGTGGCGCGCATCTCGGCGATGCGCTGTTCATTGCGCTGGGTCAGCTCCTGCAGCCGCAGGCCCAGGCTCTCGGTCAGGCGCTGCTGGGACAGCGCCCCTTCCTCGCGGCCCTTGCGTGCATCGTCCACCAGGGTCTGGCGCAGCGCGCCGAGCTGGGCATCGGTGCGGCCGGTGAGTTCCTGCAGCTGCTGGCCGAAGGCATGGATGCGCGCCTCCTGCTGCTGGCCGAAGCTCTCCAGCTGGCCTCGCAGTTCCTGCAGCCGCTGCGCCAGCAGGGCGCCGCTGCGCTGCTGGCTGTCGGCGGCTTCGGCGCGTGCCTTGCGTGCATCCTCGCCCAGCGCCTCGCGCAGCAGGTCCAGGCGCTGGTCGGTGCGGGTCGACAGGTCGGTCAGCGCCCGGGCAAAGCCATCCAACTGTTCGCGCAGTTCACTGCGGCCCGTCCGTGCCTCCTCGCGTACGGCCTGCTCCAGCCGATCATGCGGTGGGCGGCGCAGCAGGGCGACCAGCTGCAGGATGAGTACGACCAACAGGAGGCCGGCGATGAGCAGGGATTCGGTTTGCATGGCACCAGTGTAGGCTGGGCCAGTCTCAACTGCTGCGTCCCGCCCCGGTCATGCTCGCGCTGTTCGGAAAGCCCACGTCGATCAACGTACGCAAGGTGCTGTGGCTGTGCGCCGAGCTCAGGCTGGCCATCGAGCACGACCCGGCACCGTCGGCACGGCAGCTGGCCGGGCTGAATCCGAACCTGCAGGTGCCGGTGCTGCGCGACGGCGGCTTCGTGCTGTGGGAATCGAACAGCATCTGCCGTTACCTGGCCTCCCGCGCCGGACGCGCTGACCTGCTGCCGGCAGATGCGCAGGCGCGTGCGAAGGTCGAGCAATGGATGGACTGGCAGGCGACCGACCTCAACAGCGCCTGGCGCCACGTGTTCATGGCGCGCGTGCGGCAGCATCCTGACTATCCCGACGACGGCCGCGCCGAGACCGGCCTGGCCCGCTGGAATGAGCTCATGGGTCTGCTGGATGCCCAGCTGGCCGGCACGGGAGCGTATGTCACCGGCGACGACTTCACCCTGGCTGACATCGCGCTGGGCCTGTCCACCCAGCGCTGGCGCAGCACCCCCGGCGCCAGGCCCGCGCTGCCCTGCCTTGACGCCTGGTTTGACCGCCTGCGGTCGCGACCCGGGTTCGCCGAACACGTCGACAACGGTGACCCCTGAGGCAGCGGCACGTACCGCGAGGCCTCCTGCAGGGCCGGGTCATGCTTTGCTCTGCAGGAGGCAGACAGGCCTCTACCAGCCCTCGAGAACGATCTTGCCCTTGGCGCGGTGACTCTCCAGCACGGCATGCGCGCGACGCAGGCTCGCCGCTTCAATGCGGCCGAAATGCTCGCCCAGCGTGGTCTGCAGCACGCCGGCATCGACCAGGTCCGCGACGCGGTTCAACAGCACGTGCTGCTGCTGCATGTCCGGCGTCCGGTACAGCGGGCGGGTGAACATCGATTCCCAATGCAGCGACAGCGCCTTGCGCTTGAGCGCCATCACATCCAGCTGGCCAGGATCGTCGATCAGCCCCAACTGGCCCTGTGGCGCCAGCACCTCCACGATCTGCGCGAAATGCTGGTCGGTGTGGGTCAGGCTGGCGACATGCTCCACCTGCGCGATGCCCAGCCGTGCCAGCCCTTCGGCCAGTGGCTGGCCGTGGTCGATCACATGGTGCGCGCCCATCGCGTACACCCAGTCCTGCGTCTCCGGGCGCGAGGCGGTGCCGATCACGGTCAAGCGGGTCAGGCGACGCGCAAGCTGCACCAGGATCGAGCCGACGCCACCGGCCGCGCCGATCACCAGCAGGGTCTGGCCCTCGCCTGCGCCCTCGGCGATGCGCAGGCGATCAAACAGCAGCTCCCAGGCCGTGATCGCCGTCAGCGGCAGGGCTGCGGCGGCCGCATCGTCGAGGCTGGCCGGCTTGCGGCCCACGCTGCGCTCGTCCACCAGCTGGTACTCGGCATTGCTGCCGGACCGGTCGATCACGCCTGCGTAGTACACCGCGTCGCCCGGCTGGAACAGGGTCACCTCACTGCCCACCGCATCGACGATGCCGACGGCATCCCAGCCGAGCACGCGCGGGCCATCGGTGGCCATGTTGCGGCGGACCTTGGTGTCGACCGGGTTCACCGCCACCGCGCGCACCGCCACCCGGAGGTCGCGCGGGCCCGGCTGGGGAAGCGGCAGGTCGATATCGATCAGGGCCTGCGCATCGTCGATCGGCAGGCCGGCATGGGAATAGGCAATGGCGCGCATGGCAGCGGTCCAGTGGGGAAGGAGGCCACAGCGTGCGCCGCGCACGGTCCGCCGGAAAGGCGCACAATCGGGCAGGACTTTCACTCCTGCAATGAAAATGATCCGCTTCGACGACCTGCAGCTGTTCGTCCGTACCGCCGCACTGGGCAGCTTCTCGCAGGCCGCGCGCGAGGCCGACCTGCTGCCCGGACAGGTCGCCGCCGCCGTGGCCCGGCTCGAGCGCGAACTGGACCTGCGCCTGTTCGTGCGCACCACCCGCAGCCTGCGGCTGACCGCCGAAGGCGCGCTGTACCTGCCTTACGCGCAGGAGGTGCTGGCGACCCTGCGCGAAGGCCAGGCCCGGGTGCAGGGCGAGGATGCCGAGCTGCATGGCACGCTGCGGCTCTCTGCCCCGTCGGACTTCGGACGCAACCTGCTGCTGCCGTGGCTGACCCGGTTCCGTGCGATGCATCCGCGATTGCGGCTGCATCTGCGCCTGTCCGACGAAGTGGCCGATGTATTCCGCGATCCGGTCGATGTGGCGATCCGCATCGGGCACTTCGATGATGCCAGCTATGTCGCCCTGCCCCTGCTGGAAGGCAACCGGCGCGTGCTGGCGGCGTCGCCCGGCTACCTGCAGCGGCGCGGCACGCCGCAGCGGCTGGAGGATCTGCGCGAGCACGACTGCCTGGCCTACCAGCTCGGTGGTCGCGCCTACGACCGCTGGGCCTTCGAGGTCGACGGCCGTCGCGTGGTGATCCCGGTACAGGGCCCGCTGGTGTGCGACGACGCCGATGTGGTACGGCGCTGGGCGGTGGCCGGTGAGGGCATCACCTACAAGTCCTGGCTGGACCTGCGCGAGGACGTGCTCGCCGGGCGCCTGCAGCTGCTGCTTGGCGGTCTGGGCAGCCACATCCCACTGCAGCTGGTCTGCCCGCACCGCAAGCAGTTCTCGCCCGCGGTGCGGCAGCTGCATGCGCAACTGCGCCAGCACCTGCAACCGCTGCTGTCGGGCATGCCCGAGGGCGGCGGCGGCCCCCTGTCGCAGCGCGCGGCACTGGCCGACAATACCGGCTCCCCGTAGCGAGAGAACACCGCCATGCCGTGGATGGGCATCCAGGACCTGTGGACGTTTCTGGTCGCCGTGCTGGTGTTCCTCGCCCTGCCCGGGCCTGGCACGTTCACCCTGTTGACCGCCACCGGCCGGGGCGGGGTGCGCGGTGGTTACACCGCACTGGCAGGCCTGCTGGTCGGCGACCAGATCCTGATGTGGCTGGCCCTGGCCGGCGTGGCGGCCCTGCTGAAGGCCAACCCGCTGGTCTTTCACGCCGTGCAGTACCTGGGCGCGGCCTATCTGGTGTGGGTGGGCATCAGCCTGCTGCGCACGCCCAGGCAGGAGGGCGGCGATGCCGGCCCGATCCGCATGCAGCCGGGCCGCTACTTCCAGCAGGCGATCCTGGTCAGCCTGCTCAATCCGAAGGCGATCCTGTTCTACATGGCCTTCCTGCCGCTGTTCATCGACCCCAGGGCGCACCAGGGCATCGCCACCTTCGTCGCGCTGGCGGGGATCATCTTCGTGGTCAGCATCGCCTACTGCTCGCTGTTGATCTGGGTCGGCAACCTGGCGCGGCGCCGGTTGATCCAGCATCCGCGCGTCAGCGACGCGCTGCGACGCGTGGCCGGGGTGTTCCTGGTCGGCTTCGGCATCCGCCTGGGACTGAACGGCTGACCGGCACGGCGACGGCTGTCGGGCCCGTTCCGCAACCTTTGTGCTGATTCCGGCAGTGTCGTCGCGGTCATGCGCGCGCTGCGCCAGGCATGACCCCCGTCAGTGGTAATGCTGCGCTGCATTCGGTCACACTCGGAGACTTGTCGTTATCAGTCACCCCTTCCGAGGCCTGCATGTCCCTGCTCCGGCGCAAGTCCCTAGATTCCGTCACCGTCCATGAAGCCGGCAGGCGACTGGTCCCGACACTCAGCTGGCCGCACCTGATCGCGCTGGGCATCGGCGCCATCGTCGGTACCGGCATCTACACGCTGATCGGCGTCGGTGCCAATCTCGCCGGCCCGGCTGTCCTGATCTCCTTCGCCATCGCCGGTGCGGTCTGCGCCTGCGCGGCCCTGTCCTACGCCGAGCTGTCGACGATGATGCCGGCCGCCGGCAGTGCCTACACCTACAGCTACAGCGCGTTGGGCGAGGTGTTCGCCTGGGTGGTGGGCTGGAGCCTGATCCTGGAGTACTCGCTGGTGGTCAGCACGGTGGCCGTGGGCTGGTCGGGGTACTTCGTCGGCTTCCTGGAGTGGGTCCACACCCAGTTCGGCTGGGACGTGACCCTGCCGGCCGCGCTGGCCGCGGGTCCGCACGTGGAAGGCGGCATGATCAATCTGCCGGCGATCGTCATCACCTGGCTGGTGGCCCTGATGCTGATGGCCGGCACCAAGGAGAGCGCGACCCTCAACGCGATCCTGGTGGTGTTCAAGCTGATCGCGCTGGCCATCTTCGTGGCAGTGGCACTGCCGGCCTTCGACAGCAGCAACCTGCAGCCGTTCATGCCGTATGGCTTCGCCAAATCACTGGGTCCGGATGGTGTCGAGCGAGGCGTGATGGCGGCCGCCGCGATCATCTTCTTCGCCTTCTACGGTTTCGACGCGATCTCCACCGCTGCCGAGGAGACCAAGAACCCGGGCCGCGACCTGTCGATCGGCATCATCGGTTCGATGATCGGCTGCACCATCGTCTACGTGCTGGTGGCGCTGGCCGCCGTGGGTGCGATGAGCTACGCGGTGTTCGGCCACAGTGCTGAGCCGCTGGCGCTGATCATGCGCCAGCTCGGCCACCCGACCGCGGCGATGGTGATCGGTGTCATCGCGATCATCGCCCTGCCGACCGTGCTGCTGGCCTTCCTGTACGGGCAGAGCCGCATCTTCTTCGTCATGAGCCGCGATGGCCTGCTGCCGCGTGGCCTGTCCAAGGTCAGCGCGCGCACCGGTACGCCGGTGGCCACCACGCTGTTCACCGCGCTGGTGGTGTCGGCCCTGGCCGGCGTGGCACGCCTGGACGAGATCGCGGCATTGGCCAATGCCGGCACCCTGGCGGCGTTCACCGCGGTGGGCATCTGCCTGGTCGTGCTGCGCGTGCGTGAACCGAACCGCGAGCGAACCTTCCGCACGCCGCTGGCCTTCATCGTCGGGCCACTGGCCGCGCTGGGCTGCATCTACCTGTTCATCAGCCTGCCGCACACCACGCAGCTGTACTTCCTGCTGTGGAATGTCGCGGGCCTGGTGCTGTACTTCCTGTACAGCCGCCGCCATGCGCTGATCGCGCGCTGATCCAGACCGCGCCGGGCACGGCCCGGCGCAGATCCGGCCCGGGCGGGGCGGTTACCCGCCCTGCCTGGCGGCGTAGTCCTGCGCCTGCCGCATCACCCGCAGCAGATTGCCGCCCCAGATGCCGGCGATCTGCTGTTCCGTGTATCCCTTGCGCAGCAGCCAGGCGGTGATCTTCGGCAGCTGGCTGACATCGGGCAGGTCACTCAGGCCGCCGCCGCCGTCCCAGTCCAGGCCGATGCCCACGTGTTCGGGCCCGACCACCTGGAGGATGTGCTCGAAGTGGGCGAAGAAGTCCTCCAGGCTGGCGTGCCGGACGGGGTGTTCGTGGTCCAGTGCCTGTTCGGCCTTCAACAAGGCCACGCCCTGCTCGATGCCCATGCCTTCCCAGCCTCCCAGCTGCCGGCTGAGTGCTTCTTCGGCCTGTTTGCGCTCGGCCGTCTTGCCGGTGTCGATCAGATAGCCGCCATAGGCGTTGACCTGGATCACACCACCAGCCTTGGCCAGCTTCTTCAGCCGCGCGTCGTCGAGGTTGCGTGGATGGTCGTAGACCGCCTTGGCTGAACTGTGCGAGAGCACGAACGGCACCGGCATCATCGCCAGCAGATCGTCGAACACGGCATCGGAGGCATGCGACTGGTCGATGACGATGCCGAGCTTCACCGCCTCGCGCACCAGCGCCTTGCCGGCCGGGCTCAGGCCTTTCCACTCCGGTCCCTTCGGATCGGTCGCAGAATCAGCGAACTCGTTGTTGGCGAAATGCACCGTGCTCAGCAGGCGCAGGCCGGCACGGTGATAGAACGAAAGCAGGCTGGGGTCGGCCACCAGCGGGCTGGCGTTCTCCATGCTGATGTAGACCACGCGTTTGCCGGCGGCCTTGATCCGCGCCGCATCGTCAGCGGTCAGGGCCAGGGCGAACCGATCGCCGTTGGCCGCCACCATTTCGCGGATTTCCAGCAGGCGCTGCAGGCCGTGATCGCGCTCGGCCAGGTGGGCGGCGGCGCTGCGGTCGCCCTGGTCGGTGTAGATCGCCCAGAACCCGCCGTCCAGTGCTCCCTCGACCATGCGCGGGTAGTCCACCTGTGACAGCGCATTGCGATCATGGCGCTGTTCGATATCGAAGCCGGTGCGGCCAAAGTTGGCCGGCGTATCCAGGTGGCTGTCGAGCGTCAGCAGGCGCTGCTGCAATGTCTTGGCACGCGCAAGCTCCTGCGCGCTGAACTCGATGGCATGGGCGGTCAGCGGCGCGCTCAGCGCCAGGGCAAGCAGCACGGACAGACGGCGCAACGACGGCATGGGGTTCCTACCGGCAATGGGAAGAACCCGACCATAGCGCTGCGGCCGGCCAATTTGTAGAGCCGAGCGCATGCTCGGCTGCCAGACAGATCAGCCGAGCGTGGGCTCGGCTCTACAGCGCCACGCGGTCAATCCACCACGCGGCAGAACACGGCCTTCAGGTAACGCGATTCCTGCACGTGGGCCATGAACGGATGGTCCGGACCAGCGCCGGCCACCTTCAGGATCTGGATCGTGCGGCCGGAGAAATAGGCCGCACGACGCAGCATGTCGAGGAACTGGTCCTCGGCCACCAGGCCGGTGCAGGAGAAGGTGGCGAACAGGCCGCCCGGCTTGACCACGCCCAGCGCCAGCTTGTTCATGTCCAGGTACTTCTTCAGCGCGGTGATGACCTGGTCGCGGTCGCGGGTCATCTTCGCCGGGTCCAGGATCACCACGTCGTACTGCTCACCGCGGTTGGCGGCGTCGCGCAGCCACGGGAAGATATCGGACTGGATGAACTTCGGGCGCACGTTGTTCAGGCGCGAATTGCCCTTGGCGATCTGGATCACGTCCTCGTCGATGTCGATGCCGATCACTTCCGAAGCACCACGCGCCGCCGCGTACACGGCAAAACCGCCGGTGTTGCAGCACAGGTCGAGCACACTCTTGCCTTCCACCTGCTGGCTCAGCCACTCACGGTTCTCGCGCTGGTCGGCGAAGAAACCAGTCTTGTGCGCACCGGCCGGGTCGGCGCGGAACTTGATGCCGTACTCGGTGATCACCGACGCTTCGGTGGTGGTGTTGCCGTGGAAATCGAAGCTTTCCTGCTTCTGCACGTGTTCGTCGGCGAAGCTGTGGAAGCGGCAGCCGGGGAACTGCTCACGCAGCGCATCGTAGATCCACTCGCGGTGGCGGAACATGCCGGCGGCAAAGAACTCGACCACCACCAGGTCGCCGTAGCGATCGACCACCAGGCCGGACAGGCCATCGCCCTCGCTGTGCACCACGCGCCAGGCGTCGGACACGGCGTCCAGCTTCAGCACGTCACGGCGCAGCGACACCGCCTGGGCGATCTTGCGCGAGAACCAGCCGGCATCAACCGCAACGGCCTGATGGGTTTCAAGAATGCGCACGGCGATGCGCGAGTGCCCGTTGTAGAACCCGCGCCCGATGAATTCCCCGTCCACCCCGACCACGTCGACGAGGGAGCCGGGCTTGGGCCGGACGGTCGGCTTCTCGACCAGTTTCTGGAAGATCCACGGGTGGCTGGAGCGCCACGCGTTCTTGAGGCGGACAACGGGAAGGGGGGTATTCATCCACCTATTGTAAACCGGCCGCCGGGAGTCAGATCCCCGCAGGGGCTCTGACCCCTCTCTGGCGGAACATGGGTCGGGCCCACTGCGGGGATCCGCCGCCGGTACCCGGGCATTTGACGGCGGACGCGGCAGGCCGCAGAATCGGCGCCAGAAGGGGAGTAGCTCCCAGACGTTGTCGCCGTCATTTCGAGCCCGCAGGCTCCGGTGCAACGGCAGTTCCAGCCGACTGGAACTGCGAGCGAGACCTTCGCCGTACTGGCGAAGCTCTGTCCCTGGATCCCCTCCCGATCCTCCGTTGCAGATCCTCGCCGTCCGGCCTGGCATTCATCTTTCCAACGGACATTCCCAATGCAGACGATCGGTAACATGTGGTTGTGGGGCGGCTTCGCAGCGGTGGTGGTCATCGCCCTGCTGGTCGACCTCGTGTTGATGCGCCATGGTGGCCCGCACAAGGTCACCTTCAAGGAGGCCCTGTGGTGGTCCATCGGCTGGGTCGCGCTGGCCCTGCTGTTCAACGCCGGCCTCTGGTACTACCTGAATGAGACGGCCGGCCAGGTCGTGGCCAACAAGGTCGGTCTCGAGTTCCTGACCGGCTACCTGGTCGAGAAGGCGCTGGCGGTGGACAACATCTTTGTCTTCCTGATGATCATGAGCTACTTCGCGGTGCCGGAGGAACAGCGCCAGAAGGTGCTGATCATCGGCATCCTGGGCGCGATCGTGCTGCGTACGATCATGATCTTCGCCGGCAGCGTGCTGATCAGCCAGTTCCATTGGCTGCTCTACGTGTTCGGCGCCTTCCTGCTGTTCACCGGCTGGAAGATGTGGTTTGCCGCCGGACAGGAGCCGGACCTGGAGAGCAACCCGGCCCTGCGCTGGATGCGCAAGCACCTTCGCCTGCTGCCGGAGTACGCCGGCAACGCCCTGAGCGTGAAGCGCGACGGCGTGCGCTGGTTCACCCCGTTGTTCGCGGTGCTGATCCTGATCGCCGTCACCGACGTGATCTTCGCGGTGGACAGCATCCCGGCGATCTTCGCGATCACCACCGATCCGTTCATCGTGCTGACCTCCAACGTGTTCGCGGTACTGGGCCTGCGTGCGATGTTCTTCCTGCTGGCCGGCATGGCCGACCGCTTCCACCTGCTGCCGTACGGCCTGGCACTGGTGCTGGGTTTCATCGGCATCAAGATGATGATCATCGACCTGTTCAAGATCCCGACCCCGGTCTCGCTGGGCGTGGTCGCGCTGATCATTGCCGCCACCGTCGTGCTGAGCCTGAAGTACCCGCCCAAGGAAGGCGAAGGCCAAGCCTGATCGCGGCTGGCAGACATGGCCAGCGGGATTGTCCCGCTGGCCGCTTCCACTCTCCCGCAGCGGTGGCCTTGGTTTCGCACCAGCCACCGCCATTGCTTGAGGTATGAACAGCAACGCGCCCCTGCCCGCCGGCGACGTGCCGGCCCCCCGCAACGACCGCCTCCGCATCCTGCGGGCGTTCAATGTCAGCCTGGCCGCCGTGCTGGTGCTGGTGGTCGTGTTCGCCCTGCAGGGCACGTTCGACTGGCGCCCCTGGGCGGTAGCGCCGCTGGAAGCCAAGGGCCTGCTCGGCCTGCTCGGCGGCCCGCTGCTGCATGCCTCGGTCGAGCACATCGCCGCCAACAGCATCGCGATCCTGATCCTCGGCACCCTGGCCGGAAGCGTCTATCCCAGGGCCACCGTCCGCGCCCTGCCCCTGCTATGGCTGGGATCGGGTGTGGGCGCATGGATGCTGGGCAATCCCGGCAGCGTCCATCTGGGTGCCAGTGGCGTGACCCACGGCCTGATGTTCCTGCTCGCCGGCCTCGGCCTGCTGCGCCGCGACCGCGCCGCCATCGCCACCGGCCTGATCGGCATGCTGTTCTACGGTGGCATGCTGATGACCATCCTGCCGCATGCCGACGGCGTGTCCTGGCAATCGCACATGGGCGGCGCCTTCGCCGGCATCATCGCAGCGCTGCTGTTCCGCACCGCCGACCCGCTGCCACCGCGTCCGCGCTACAGCTGGGAGGACGAGGAAGACAACGCAGAACCGCTGGCCGACGATGAACTGGAGCCGCCGTCGCCACACCGTGTGCCGGTCCTGTGGCAGCCGCGCGAAGGGCAGGATTACGTGGTCATCCCGTTCCGGCGGCCGGACGAACCGCGCGGCTGAGGTGGGATGGGTCCGCCGGGCATCGCCCGGCGCTACGGTTCACCGGCATCCCGGGTAGCGCCGGGCCATGCCCGGCGGCGTTGACGTGTCAGTTCGCCGCGTTGCCCGCCGCGCCAGTGCCATCCACCGCCTGCCGGCCCAGCGCCGGGTCATCGGTGAAGAACGCATCGATGCCGGTGGCCAGATAGGCGCGCATCTCGGCGATCGAGCCTTCGGCATTGCGCGCGTTGTCCGCCCCCCTGCGCAGGTTGCTGGGCTGGAACTGATTCTCCGGGCGGAAGGTATACGGGATCACCATCAGGCCGGCCGCGTGCGCATCGCGCACCAGCGCGGTCGGCGTTCCCAGTGCACCGTTGGCGTCCAGCGGAATGATCGAGCGCAGTTCAGGACCGATGCCATCGGCATAGGCCGCGATGTCCTTCAGGCCCGCAGGAGTCATCATCTGTGCGTAGGTCAGCGTGCCCCCGGCCTTGGCGACGTCGGCCGGCTGGGTATCGCCCTTCCACAACAGCTGCAGCAGGCGGATGTTGCTGTCCTGCGGGATCTTGCTGCGCAGGTAACGCAGGTTGGCGGTCTCGAAGGACTGGATGGTGACCGGGCCGACGTTGGTGTAGGCATTGCCACGCAGCGCGGCCAACAGTTTGTCTTCCATCGGCAGACCGATGGACTGGAAGTAGGTCGGATGCTTGATCTCCGGCACCAGACCGATGCCTCGATTGGCGCGGCCGGCCTGCTGGACCAGGAAGGCGAGGATTTCATCGAGACTGGCGATGCGGAACTGGCCGTCGTAGGCGGTGCTGCGCAGGTCGGGCAGGCGTTCGCGCGCGTACAGCGTCTTCAGCTCGGCCAGGGTGAAGTCTTCGGTGAACCATCCGTCCACCGTCTGCCCGTCGATGACCTTGCGGGTGCGGCGGCTGGCGAATTCGGGATGCGAGGCGACATCGGTGGTGCCCCCGATCTCGTTCTCATGGCGGGCCACCATCACCCCGTCCCTGGTCATCACCAGGTCCGGTTCGATGTAGTCGGCTCCGTCGGCGATGGCCTGTGCATACGCAGCCAGGGTGTGTTCCGGCAGCAGCGCGCTGGCGCCGCGATGACCATAGACCGACGCCCTGGCCGCAGCCGGGAGAGAGGATTCAGCACTCATGGCCACCGATGGTGCCACGGCCAGCGACAACAGCAACGCACAACCCCACGACTTCACTGCAACGTCCCCCAACGGTAGGTGATGGGCGGCAGTATGCGGCGGCAATGTGACAGGTGGGGGACCTGGGGTCGGATCCCCGCAGCGGCTGTCACCCCATGTGGCAAACGGGGTCAGAGCCCCTGCGGGAATCTGACCCCGGCTTACTTGCCGATGCAGAAGCTGGAGAAGATCCGTCCCAGCAGGTCATCGGCGCTCATCTGCCCGGTGATCTCGCCCAGCGCGTCATGTGCGAGCCGCAGCTCTTCGGCTGCCAGTTCCAGGTGTTCGTGGGCCAGCTCGCCATCAGCGCGACGGGCATGTTCCTGCGCACGCTCGATTGCATCCACGTGGCGGGTGCGCGCGGAGAACTCGCCGTCCACCTGTTCGCCCGCGCCTGCCGACGCGATCGCGCGCAGGCGCGCGTGGAGGTCGTCGAGTCCTGCACCGGTGGCGGCCGAAACGAACACACGGTCCGGATCGTCCACGGTTGGGCCGGCCTGCAGCAGATCTGACTTGTTGTGGATGTAGACCTTGTGCGGCACAGCCCGCACCGCTTCGCCGATGGCCGCCTCGCCCGCCGCCGGATCGCGCGCATCCAGCACGATCAGCGCCAGGTCGGTGCGTTCGATCTCCACGCGCGCGCGGCGCATGCCTTCGCGTTCAATGGCGTCGCCACCGTCGCGCAGGCCGGCGGTATCGACCAGGGTCAGCTCCAGTCCATCCAGGCGGATGGTCTCGCGCAGCGTGTCGCGCGTGGTGCCGGCGATGTCGGTGACGATGGCGCGTTCGCTGCCGGCAAGCGCATTGAGCAACGAACTCTTGCCGGCGTTGGGCGGGCCGATCAGCACCGCGTGCAGGCCATCGCGCAGGCGACGGCCACGCTCGGCATCGCGGCGCAGCAGGGCCAGTTCGCTGCGTGCCAGTTCCAGTCCGCGGCGCACCTGCGCGCCGCCCAGCGTATCCAGCGGCTCATCGGCAAAATCGATGGCCGCTTCCACATGCACGCGCAGCAGCACCAGCTGCTCGACCACGGTGTCGATGCGGCGCGAGAACACCCCGTCCAGCGAGCGACGGGCAGCACGCGCGGCGCGGTTGTCGCCCGCAGCGATCAGATCGGCGATGGCCTCGGCCTGAGCCAGATCGAGCTTGCCGTTGAGGAAGGCGCGCTCGCTGAACTCACCGGGCCGCGCCTGCCGCGCGCCGAGCGCGATGCAGCGTGCAACCAGTTGCTGCAGCAACACCGGGCTGCCATGGCCCTGCAGTTCCACCACTTCTTCGCCGGTGAAGCTGTTCGGTGCGGGGAACCACAGCACGATGCCATCGTCGATCACCTCGCCGTCGGCGTCGCGCAGACGCGCGTAATGCGCGTGACGTGGGCGCAGACCGATTGCACCCAGTGCGTTGGCGATGGCGGCAGCGCGCGGGCCGGACAGGCGCAGGATGCCGACGCCACCTGCACCTGGCGCGCTGGCGATGGCGACAATGGTGTCGGTGCGGGCTACCTCATTCATCGCTTGGAACGTCTCCGGTTGCGCACGCGCGGAATTCTACCGCCTCATGCGAAAAGCCCGCCTTGCGGCGGGCTTCTGCTGCGGTCAGCCGGCCAGCGGCCGACTCTACCGATTACTTCTTCTTGACCGGAGCCGACGCGGCGGTGGCCGGGACCGGGTCGCCGCCATGGCGCTTGGTCATCCACCACTGCTGCAGCAGGCCCAGGCCGCCGTTGACCACCCAGTACAGGACCAGGCCGGACGGCATGAAGGCCATCATGACGCCGAACACCAGCGGCATGAACTGCATCATCTTCTGCTGCATCGGGTCCATGCCCGGCGCAGGCGTGAGCTTCTGGGTGAACCACATCACCGCCACGTTGATCACCGGCAGGATGAAGTACGGGTCACGCGCGGTCAGGTCCTGGATCCAGCCCAGCCACGGCGCCTGGCGCAGTTCGACCGACTCCACCAGCACCCAGTACAGGGCGAAGAAGATCGGCATCTGGATGAGGATCGGCAGGCAGCCGCCCATCGGATTGATCTTCTCCTTCTTGTACAGCTCCATCATCGCGGTCTGGAACTTCTGGCGGTCATCGCCATAGCGTTCCTTCAGCTGCTGGATGCGCGGCTGGAAGCGGCGCATCTTGGCGCCACTCTTGTATTGCACGGCCGACAGCGGGTACAGCACCAGCTTCAGCAGCACCACCAGGCCGACGATCGCCCAGCCCCAGTTGCCGACCAGCTTGTGCACTTGGTTGAGCACCCAGAACAGGCCCTGGCCGATCACCGCCATCATCGAGAAACGGCTGTAGTCGACCACGCGGTCCAGGCCCGGCACGTCTTCCTTGGCGATCAGGTTGACCAGCTTGGGGCCGACCCACAGGCGCGCTTCGGTGCTGGTGGACTGGCCCGGGGCCAGGGTAAAGGCCGGTCCGCGCGCTTCGATCAGGTCACGACCGTCCACCTGCGACAGCACGTAGTGGGCGACCTGGTCCTTCTGCGGGATCCACGCGGTGAAGAAGTGGTGCTGCAGCATCGCCAGCCAGCCGCCGGTGATGTTCTGGTTCAGGGCACCGTCCTCCAGGTAATCCTTGAACGCACGACGCTGGTACTTTTTGTCGTTGTCGTACCAGGTGGCACCGTTGAAGCTGAAGGAATCCGGGTTGGTCATGCTCCGCGACAGGATGGTCGGGGTGCGATCCAGGGTGCGGTAGACGTAGCCGTTCCACGTGGTGGCGCCGGCATTGCTGACTTCATCCTTGAAGCGCACGGCGTACTCGTTGCGCGAGACGGTGAGGGTGCGCTTGATGGTCACGCCGTTGTCGGCGGTCCACACGAACGGGATCTGCAGTTCGTTCTGGCCCTTGGCCAGCACGAAGTCGCGGGTGTCACCGACCAGCTTGAAGCCGTCGGCGCCGGGCACCGGGGCGTTCTTGTCCTGGCTGGCCCAGCCGCTGATCGCGCTGTACGGATGCGCGGGATCTTCGGTCAGCAGGCGGACCGGCGGGCTGCCTTCATCCTTGGTCTGCGGGAACTGCAGCAGCTCGGCGTCGAGCACGCGGCCCCCGTCCAGTACCAGGCGCAGGACGTCGGTGGTGACGGTCACGCGCTGGGCGGCCGGGGTCGCGCTGGCCTGGGCCTGCGTGGGCGCCTGGCCCGGGGCCGCCGGCACCTGGGCGCTGGGAACGCTGCCTGCGGCGGCGCCCGGCACGGTCTGCGCCGCGGCCGGGGCAGAACGGGTCGTCGGAGCAGGGGTCGGAGCGGCCTGCTCGCGGCTCCACTCCATCCACAGCAGCACGGCCACCATCAGCCAGGCAAAAATGAGAAATACGCGGGTCTGGTTCATCAGCGGACAGGCTCGGCGGGGCCGGAACGCGGTGCCGGCTCGGTCAAAGAGGGAGTTGCGATGCCATCAGGCGGCGGCATTGTGCCGTCCACGCCCGGCGCGGGCAATGCACGCAGGCGGCGCAGCAGGCGCAGGAAGGCCTGGCGGATGTCGTCATTGCTGGCGTGACGCGCAGCACTACGGGCCACGACGACAAAGTCGCCTGGCTGGATATCGGTTCGTGTCTGACGCAGGATGTCGCGCAGGACGCGCTTGATCCGGTTGCGCCCGACGGCGTTCGGATCGACCTTGCGGGAAACCGCCAGACCCAGCCTGGCCGGCCGGTCAGCCGGCAGCCAGTGCAGGGTCATCAGCGGATCGGACACACGGCGGGCGCCGTTGAAGACCGTTGAGTATTCGGCACGCGTGCGAACCCGCGCAGAGCGAGGGAATCGCTTGCGCGGGTCTGCAGTATTCACTGTCGAAGGGATTGCGTCTGCCGCGATGTGCGGCATGGCAATCAGGCGCTCAGGACTTTGCGGCCCTTGGCGCGGCGACGCGACAGGATCTTGCGGCCGTCAGCGGTCTTCATACGGGCACGGAAGCCGTGGTCGCGCTTACGCTTGAGGTTGCTGGGCTGGTAGGTGCGCTTGGTGGCCATTGGGGCCTCTCGTATGAATGGGACGGAAAGAACCGGAAATTCTAGAGAGGTACCCCACCCCGCGTCAAGCCCTGGGGACTACGCGAATTCACCGGCCTGTGCAATAGCTGTGGATGTTTTTGTGAATAAGTAGGGGACAAGCATTCCGAAGGCGGGCGCTCGGTGGTAGTCTGAGCCATCCATTTCCCCCCTTTCCGGCCTGTGTTTGGGCGCCTTGTCGCGCCCCCACCCCGGCCATCGGACGATTATTGCTGATGGATGCCTGGTCCCGTAGTCTCGAACGCCTCGAAGCGGAGTTCCCGCCTGAAGACGTTCACACCTGGTTGAAGCCGCTGCAGGCCGATCTGCGCGTGGACAGCCTGGTGCTGTATGCACCGAATGCCTTCATCGTCGACCAGGTGCGCGAGCTGTACCTGCCGCGCATCCGCGAGCTGCTGGCGCATTTCGCTGGTTTCAGCGACGTTTTTCTTGAAATCGGCTCCCGTCCGCGCCCGGTAGAGGCGCAGACCGCGCCGGTTTCCACGCATTCGGCGCACGCAGCCAGCGAACCCCAGGTGCCGTTCGCCGGCAATCTGGACAGCCATTACACCTTCGCCAACTTCGTCGAAGGCCGCAGCAACCAGCTCGGCCTCGCCGCTGCGTTCCAGGCAGCGCAGAAACCGGGCGATCGCGCACACAATCCGCTGCTGCTGTACGGAGGCACCGGACTGGGCAAGACCCACCTGATGTTCGCCGCCGGCAACGCCATGCGCCAGGCCAATCCGGGTGCGAAGGTGCTGTACCTGCGCTCGGAACAGTTCTTCAGCGCGATGATCCGGGCCTTGCAGGAAAAGACCATGGATCAGTTCAAGCGCCAGTTCCAGCAGGTCGACGCGCTGCTGATCGACGACATCCAGTTCTTCGCCGGCAAGGATCGCACCCAGGAAGAGTTCTTCCACACCTTCAACGCCCTGTTCGACGGCAAGCAGCAGATCATCCTGACCTGTGACCGGTACCCGCGTGAGGTCGAAGGGCTGGAAGCGCGCCTCAAGTCGCGGCTTGCCTGGGGACTGTCGGTCGCAATCGAACCGCCTGACTTCGAGACCCGTGCGGCGATCGTGCTGGCCAAGGCGCGCGAACGCGGTGCGGAGATTCCCGATGATGTTGCGTTCCTGATCGCCAAGAAGATGCGCTCCAATGTGCGCGACCTCGAGGGCGCGCTGAATACCCTGACCGCCCGCGCCAACTTCACCGGCCGTGCGATCACCACCGAGTTCGCGCAGGAAACCCTGCGTGACCTGCTGCGCGCCCAGCAGCAGGCGATCAGCATTCCCAACATCCAGAAAACCGTTGCCGACTACTACGGGCTGCAGATCAAGGATCTGCTGTCCAAGCGCCGCACCCGCTCGCTGGCCCGTCCGCGCCAGGTCGCCATGGCCCTGACCAAGGAGTTGACCGAGCACAGCCTGCCCGAGATCGGCGACGCATTCGCCGGTCGCGATCACACCACGGTGCTGCATGCCTGCCGTCAGATCCGGACGTTGATGGAAACCGACGGCAAGCTCCGCGAAGACTGGGACAAGCTGATCCGGAAGCTGAGCGAATGATGCACGGACGCCGATGAGGCGTCATCGCACAAAACGGTGCAGAATCCGGTAGCAAGCGCGGGATGAGTTGTGGATAAAAAAGGCGCCTGACAACGCGCGGAATTTATCCACAGCTTTCCCCACCCTCTGGGGGGCGGTAATACAGAGGGTTTCGAGGCCAGAAATCCTTTTTATTACAAAGACTTAACGTTGTTTTCCAGCGATTCTGTCTCTACCAGCACCACCAAGCTTTTGATTTATTCCACATTTTTTAAAGCATAGGGGCACGGAACCACATGCGTTTCACACTGCAGCGCGAAGCCTTTCTCAAGCCGTTGGCACAGGTCGTCAACGTGGTCGAACGCCGCCAGACCCTTCCGGTTCTGGCCAATTTCCTGGTCCAGGTGCAGAACGGCCAGCTTTCGCTGACCGGTACCGACCTGGAAGTGGAGATGGTGTCGCGGATCGCGGTTGAAGATGCCCAGGACGGCGAAACCACCATTCCGGCGCGCAAGCTGTTCGAGATCATCCGCGCCCTGCCCGATGGCAGCCGGATCACCGTCTCGCAGACCGGTGACAAGATCACCGTGCAGGCGGGTCGCAGCCGCTTCACCCTGGCAACGCTGCCGTCCAACGACTTCCCGTCGGTAGACGAGGTGGAGGCCACCGAGCGCGTGGCGATCGGCGAAGCGACCCTGAAGGAGCTGATTGAACGCACTGCGTTCGCGATGGCCCAGCAGGACGTGCGCTACTACCTCAACGGCCTGCTGTTCGACCTGCGTGGCGATGCGCTGCGTACGGTGGCCACCGACGGACACCGCCTCGCCCTGTGTGAAACGGATCTGGCCAAGCCCAGCGGCTCCAAGCGACAGATCATCGTGCCGCGCAAGGGCGTGACCGAGCTGCAGCGCCTTCTGGAGAGCGGCGACCGGGAGATCGAGCTGGAGGTAGGCCGCAGCCACGTGCGCGTGAAGCGGGACGATGTCACGTTCACCTCGAAGCTGATTGACGGTCGTTTCCCGGACTATGAAGCCGTGATTCCGATTGGTGCCGACCGCGAGGTAAAGGTCGACCGTGAGGCACTGCGCGCCTCGCTGCAGCGTGCGGCCATCCTGTCCAACGAGAAGTACCGCGGCATCCGCGTGGAAGTTTCGCCGGGCAACCTGAAGATCAGCGCGCATAACCCGGAACAGGAAGAAGCGCAGGAAGAGATCGAAGCCGATACCACCGTCAGCGATCTGGCCATCGGCTTCAATGTGAATTACCTGCTGGACGCCCTGTCCGCATTGCGCGACGAAGAGGTCATCATCCAGCTGCGCGACTCCAATTCGTCGGCGCTGGTGCGCGAGTCCAGCAGCGAGAAGTCCCGCCATGTGGTGATGCCGCTGCGTCTCTGACGGTTGCGCTGTTCCACGTGGAACCAGAAGACGCCCGGAACGTTCCGGGCGTTTTTTTTGGGTGGTTCCACGTGGAGCATCCCGTTTCTCCATCGTGCTGGATCCGCGTGGTTGCTCCTGTTGCTGACGCGACTATCCACAGACGTCGTTGCAGGCGCTGTCTGCCTTTCCTAGCTTCTAAATCTGGGTATAAATCTAAAGCCTGGTGGTGATGGTAGAGCCAGATTTCGTGGAAAACAGGGTCATCTCATTGATTTTATTGGCTTTTAATGTGCTGAAACCCCCTGCATATCGGCGCCTGGGGCTGGGGGGGAACCTGTGGATAGATTTCAGGCAGGGCCAAAGCGGCTTTTTTATCCACAGATTGCCCATACCTTGTGTGTAAGTAATACTGGGCCGCTGTGCATAGCGCGAAACCGCTGGCTTGAAATTCTTGAAATCTGTGGAACCGCCACGGGTGTTGGTGCGCAGATTTCAAGGAAATGCGGCAGGTTTTTTGCGGGCCGTCGTCCGTAAGCCGGTCAGGACACGTTCGCAACCGCGCCATGGTCTGCAGGGCGATAGCCTGACGCCAACGGCGGACTTGACCGATGCAGTAAGCTGATGGATTCCCTGCCCCTCTACCGCTTCGTGCGGATGGTCCTTCGCACCCCATGCAGATCCGTCGCCTCGTCCTGCACCAGCTGCGCCGCTTCGACGTGGTGGATCTGTCGCCACAACCGGGATTGAATTTGCTGACGGGCGACAATGGGGCCGGCAAGACCAGTGTGCTGGAGGCGTTGCATCTGATGGCTTACGGGCGCAGCTTCCGTGGTCGGGTGCGCGACGGCCTGGTGCGCCAGGGCCAGGATGCGCTGGACATCTTTGTGGAATGGGACGAACAGCGCGGCCAGTCATCGCCGCACCGCCGCAAGGCCGGTCTCCGCCATAGCGGACAGGACTGGAAGGGGCGTCTGGATGGTGAAGATGTCAGCCAGCTTGGCAATCTATGTGCTGCACTGGCGGTGGTGACGTTCGAGCCGGGCAGCCATGCTCTGGTCAGCGGTGGTGGTGAGCCCCGTCGGCGTTTCCTCGATTGGGGATTGTTCCACGTGGAACCGGATTTTCTGTCCCTGTGGCGCCGCTACTCACGGGCGCTCAAGCAGCGCAACGCCCTGCTCAAGCAGGGAGGGCCGGCGAGGATGCTCGATACGTGGGATCACGAACTGGCTGAGGCCGGCGAACCGTTGACCAGCCGACGTCAGCGTTATCTGGAGCGGCTGCAGGAGCGCACCATCGCGCTGGCGGCCAGTCTTGCCCCCCAGCTGGGTATCCAGGCGCTGGACCTGAGTCCGGGATGGCGCCGCCACGAACTGCCGCTGGCCGATGCACTGCTGTTGGCACGCGAGCGGGACCGGCAGGCGGGCTATACATCCGTTGGGCCCCATCGGGCGGACTGGAGCGTGGACTTCAGCCATATTCCAGGGCGGGACGCGCTGTCGCGCGGCCAGGCCAAACTCACGGCCTTGGCGTGTCTGCTGGCCCAGGCCGAAGACTATGCGGAACAGCGCGGGGAATGGCCGGTCATTGCTCTGGACGATCTGGCCTCCGAACTGGATCGCACCCACCAGGCGCGGGTGCTGGAGCGCCTGCTTGCCGGCCCGGCGCAGATCTTCGTCACGGCAACCGAAACGCCGGCCGCGCTGCAGGCGCTGACCGACATCACCCGGTTCCACGTGGAACATGGACAGATCGTGGCTGTGCCATAGTGCGTACAACAGGGCCGCTCGACCCTGGCTGGTATAATTCGGGTTGCAATCCTTTCATTCTCGGCGCACCGCTTCCTGTGGTGCCCGACCTGCGGAGCCTACGGCAAGCGCAATGAGCGACGAACAGAACACCCCGGTAAACAATGGCAACTACGACGCCAACAGCATCACCGCCCTGGAAGGCCTGGAGGCTGTCCGCAAGCGTCCCGGTATGTACATCGGCGACGTCCATGACGGTACCGGCCTGCACCACATGGTGTTCGAGGTGGTCGACAACTCCATCGATGAGGCGCTGGCCGGTCATGCTGACCATGTCGCGGTGACGATCCACGCCGACGGTTCGGTGTCGGTCTCCGACAACGGTCGTGGTATTCCGGTCGGCAAGCATGAGCAGATGAGCGCCAAGCTGGGCCGCGAAGTCTCGGCAGCCGAAGTGGTGATGACGGTCCTGCACGCCGGTGGCAAGTTCGACGACAACAGCTACAAGGTTTCCGGCGGCCTGCATGGTGTGGGTGTCAGCGTGGTCAATGCGCTGTCGCAGAAGCTGCTGGTGGACGTATTCCAGGGCGGCTTCCATTACCAGCAGGAATTCAGCAACGGCGCTGCCGTCAGCCCGCTGGCCAAGCTGGAAAGCACCACCAAGCGCGGCACGACCGTGCGCTTCTGGCCGTCGACCGTCGCGTTCCACGACAACGTCGAATTCCACTACGACATCCTGGCCCGTCGCCTGCGTGAACTGTCGTTCCTGAACTCCGGCGTCAAGATCGTGCTGGCGGACGAACGCGGCGATGGCCGGCGCGACGACTTCCACTATGAAGGCGGCATCCGCAGTTTCGTCGAGCATCTGGCCCAGCTGAAGACGCCGCTGCATCCGAACGTCATCGCGGTCAGCGGCGAATCCAACGGCATCACCGTGGAAGTGGCGCTGCAGTGGACCGATTCCTACCAGGAAACGATGTACTGCTTCACCAACAATATTCCGCAGAAGGACGGCGGCACCCATCTGGCCGGTTTCCGCGGTGCGTTGACCCGTGTGCTCAACAACTACATCGAGCAGAACGGCATCGCCAAGCAGGCAAAGATCAACCTGACCGGCGATGACATGCGAGAGGGCATGATCGCGGTGCTGTCGGTGAAGGTGCCCGATCCCAGCTTCTCCAGCCAGACCAAGGAAAAGCTGGTCAGCTCGGACGTGCGTCCGGCCGTGGAAAGTGCCTTCGGCCAGCGTCTGGAAGAATTCCTGCAGGAGAATCCGAACGAAGCGAAGGCGATCGCCGGCAAGATCGTCGATGCCGCGCGCGCGCGCGAAGCGGCCCGCAAGGCCCGTGACCTGACGCGCCGCAAGGGCGCGTTGGATATCGCCGGCCTGCCGGGCAAGCTGGCCGACTGCCAGGAGAAGGATCCGGCGCTGTCCGAGCTGTTCATCGTCGAGGGTGACTCGGCAGGTGGTTCGGCCAAGCAGGGTCGCAACCGCAAGAACCAGGCGGTACTGCCGCTGCGCGGCAAGATCCTCAACGTGGAACGTGCGCGCTTCGACCGCATGCTGTCGTCCGACCAGGTCGGCACGCTGATCACCGCGCTCGGTACCGGCATCGGCCGTGATGAGTACAACCCGGACAAGCTGCGCTACCACAAGATCATCATCATGACCGACGCCGACGTCGACGGCGCCCATATCCGCACGCTGCTGCTGACGTTCTTCTACCGTCAGATGCCGGAGCTGATCGAGCGCGGCTACGTCTACATCGGCCTGCCGCCGCTGTACAAGATCAAGCAGGGCAAGCAGGAGCTGTACCTGAAGGATGATCCGGCGCTGGACAGCTATCTGGCCAGCAGCGCGGTGGAGAACGCGTCGCTGGTGCCGGCCGCCGGCGAGCCCGGCATCGAAGGCGTTGCCCTGGAGAAGCTGCTGCTGGCCTACGCGTCCGCGCAGGACGCGATCGAACGCAATGCGCATCGCTATGATCGCAACCTGCTCGAAGCGCTGGTCGACTTCATGCCGCTGGAACCGGACACCCTGCGCAATGCCGGACAAGGCGAAGGCCTGGACGCGCTGGCCAGGCGCCTGAACCAGGGCAGCCTGGGCAGCCCGCGTTTCAGCCTGGAACTGCAGGAGGCCAATGAACAGCGCCCCGCGGCCGTGCTGGTGACCCGACGTCACATGGGCGAGGAGCACATCCAGGTGCTGCCGCTTTCGGCCCTGGAAACCGGCGAACTGCGCGCGATCCACCAGGCAGCCAAGCTGCTGCATGGCCTGGTACGCGAGGGGGCGACCATCACCCGCGGTGCCAAGTCGATCGAGGTCGATTCGTTCGTCAAGGCGCAGAACTGGTTGCTGGATGAAGCCAAGCGCGGTCGCCAGATCCAGCGCTTCAAGGGCCTGGGTGAAATGAACCCGGAACAGCTGTGGGATACCACCGTGAATCCGGATACCCGCCGCCTGCTGCAGGTACGCATCGAAGACGCCGTGGCCGCCGATCAGATCTTCAGCACCCTGATGGGCGATGTCGTCGAGCCGCGTCGCGACTTCATCGAAGACAACGCACTGAAGGTCGCCAACCTGGATATCTGACACAATCGGGACGTGGCCGGTGCGCGGGGAGGCGCGCCGGCCCTTGCCCCTTGATCGCAGGTATCTGATGTCCGCTTCCGCTCCGGTTTCCGCACCGCCGCCGGTTCCGCCGGCGACCGCCGCCCCCCGCGCCGCTTCGCCGCTGGCGGGATTCTTCATCGATCTGGGCATCGCCGCCGTCACCCTGTTCGGCCTGAGCCTGATCAGTGGCCTGTTCTGGGGCCTGTACCGCGGAATGATGGTCGGCTACGCAAACGCGAAGGCCAACGGCGCCGCACCCGATCCCGGCACCCTGACCGAAGCACTGGGCCAGCCGGGGGCCCTGGCGCAGATCCTGATGGCGCTGTTCGCTACCGGCGGCGCGGCCCTGCTGCTGTATTTCTGGCGACGACCGGCCAATGCGGCCGAACGCCAGGCGTCGCGTGACGCGCTGCGCCGGCCCTCCACCTGGGGCTGGACGCTGCTGGTGGCCACGTTGATCGTAGTGGGCAGCAACGGCATCGCCTTCCTGTCCCGGCAGTTCGGCATCGAACCGGTGCCGACCAACGTGGAACTGATGCAGAACGCGGTCGCGCGCTTTCCGCTGTTCCTGATGCTGTTCGCGGTGGTGCTGGCGCCGGCCTACGAGGAACTGCTGTTCCGGCGCGTCCTGTTCGGGCGCTTGTGGCAGGCCGGTCGCCCCTGGCTGGGCATGATACTGAGCAGCCTTGCCTTCGCCCTGATCCATGAAATTCCCGGCACCAGCGCCAACGGCCCGGCCGAGATCGCCCAGCTGTGGCTGGTCTACGGCGGCATGGGCGCTGCATTCTGCTGGCTGTACCGCCGTACCGGAACGCTGTGGGCGGCCATCGCCGCACATGCCCTGAACAATGCCGTGGCACTGGTGGCGCTGGTGTTCTTCGGCGCGACGTAACGGCTGTCCGCTTGACGAAAGATTAAGCAGCGACGATACACACTGCGCTCATGAACACGGGGGTGGACCCATGAAACAACTGCTGCTGGCCCTTGTCATCACCACCCTGGTCAGCGCCTGCGCGACCACCACATCGCCGACCGGACGGCGGCAGATGATCGGTGGCGTCTCGCAGGCACAGCTTGACCAGCTCGGCGCGCAGGCGTTCGCCGAGACGAAGCAGAAGGAAAAGATCAGCACGGACGGCCGGCAGAACGGCTACGTGCAGTGCGTGGTCAACGCGCTGGTCGCCCAGCTGCCTCCACAATACCGTGGCGTACGGTGGGAAACCGCCGTGTTCGTCGACAAGGAACCCAACGCTTTCGCCCTGCCTGGCGGCAAGGTGGGCGTGAACACCGGCATCTTCACCGTAGCCAGGAACCAGGACCAGCTGGCGGCCGTGATCGGCCACGAGATCGGCCATGTCATCGCCCGCCACCACGAGGAGCGCATCACCCGGCAGATGGGCGCGCAGACCGGCCTGGCGGTACTCGGCGCACTGGCCGGCGCTGCCTACGGCGAAGGCGCGGCCAGCACGGTCAACCAGCTCGGCGGCATGGGGGCACAGACGGCGTTCCTGCTGCCGGGCTCGCGGACCCAGGAAAGCGAGGCGGACGTGATCGGCCAGCGGCTGATGGCGCAGGCCGGCTTCAACCCGGCGCAGGCGGTGGACCTGTGGCAGAACATGATGGCCGCCAGCGGCGGACGCAGCCCGCAATGGCTGTCCACCCACCCCGATCCGGCCAACCGGATCCAGGAGCTGCGACGTGATTCCCCTGCCCTGATGCCGGTCTACCAGCAGGCGCAGGCGGCCGGACTGCGACCAAAGTGCGGATGAGTGCGCAGTTTCATGCTGTATTGCAGCACATAAAACGATTTCTCACGCCATCTGTTTCTGATACGTTTGGCGGCTCAGATTTTTCTGACAGTCCGACTTTGCCGCTATCCGGCGGTTCGATCGAGGTGAACGATGATTTTCCGTAAACACAAAGCTGTGCTTTCCGTCCTCGTCGCGACCGCCCTGACCGGCGCCGTGGTCACCGATGCGCTCGCGCAGTCCTCGCGTTCCTCCGACCGTGGCAACCGCGGCGGCAGCAGCAAGCAGGCCAAGGCCGAACCGCTGTACCCCAATGCGACCCGCCAGGAGCCGGCGGCCAAGTCCTCGGCCAAGATGGGTGGCAAGCTGCAGAAACTGGTAGACAGCTACAACAAGGAAAAGTTCCCGGAGACCCGCACCCAGGCCGACGCGATCCTGGCTGACAGCTCCGCGAACGAGTACGACAAGTCGCTGGCCGCGCAGCTGGCTTCGCAGGCCGCCTACCAGACCGACGACGTTGCCGCCGCCATCGCCTACCTGAAGCAGGTGCTGCAGTTCAACGGCCTGGACAACAACGGCCACTTCCAGTCGATGCTGATGCTGGGCCAGCTGCAGCTGCAGGAAGACCAGACCGCCGAAGGCCTGGCCACCCTGGACAAGTACTTCGCCGAGAGCAAGTCGACCAAGCCGGAAGAGCTGATCGCCAAGGGCCAGGCGCTGTACCAGCTGGAGCGCTACCAGGAAGCGATCCCGGTGCTGAAGCAGGCCATCGCCGGCTCCACCGAGCCGAAGGACAGCTGGAACCAGCTGCTGATGGCCGCCCTGTCCGAGGCCGGCCAGACCGGTGAAGCCGTGCAGGCCGCCGAGGCCCTGGCGGCGAAGAACCCGAACGACAAGAAGGCGCAGCTGAACCTGGCCAACATGTACATGCAGGCCGACCAGATGCCCAAGGCCGCCGCGGTGATGGACAAGCTGCGCAGCAGCGGCCAGCTCACCGAAGAGCGCGAGTACAAGCAGCTGTACTCGATCTATGCCAACACCGAGAACAAGGAAAAGGACGTCATCGCGGTCATCAACGAAGGGTTGCAGAAGGGCATCCTGAAGCCGGATTACCAGGTCTACCTGGCGCTGGCCCAGTCCTACTACTACTCCGACCAGGTGCCGCAGGCGATCGATGCGTGGCAGAAGGCCGCCCCGCTGTCCAAGGACGGTGAGACCTACCTGAACCTGGCACGCGTCCTGCATGCCGAAGGTCGCGTCCCCGAGGCCAAGCAGGCCGCCCAGCAGGCGCTGGCGAAGGGCGTGAAGAACCAGGCTGATGCCAAGAAAATCATCAACCTGAAGTAAGTAGGAATAACGCCTGAACGCCTGCTCAGTTGATGCGCAGGCGCTCAGGATTGGTATAAGCTTGGAGGTTCCTGCGGTGTCATGCACCGCTGATCAGGGATTCCGCCCCCGGCATCCCGGCCCCACTATTGAGCTCTTGGCGCATGACGGAACAACTAGTCGTTCACCGGTACGAACAACCCGATGACAAGGGGCTGAGCTGGCCTCGCATCGTCGGCATCGCGTTTGTAATCGCCCTGCATCTGGCCGCCTTCATGATGCTTCTGATCCCTGCCGTGGCTCCCAAGGCCGCTGCGGAGAAGGAACGCAATGTGATGGTGACCATCGTCGACGCACCGCCGCCGCCGCCTCCGCCGCCGCCGCCGCCGCCGCCGACAGATACTCCGCCGCCGCCGGTGAAGAATCTGTCGCCGCCGAAGCCGTCGCCGGTCCCGCCGCCGCCGCAGGCGCCGGTCGTGGACGTGCCGGAACCGCGTCCGAACGATATCGTCACTCCGCCGACCCCGCCGTCGCCGCCGACCCCGCCGGCGTCGATCGAGGCCAGCGTGGACATCTCGTCCAAGGCGATGAATCCCCCGCGTTATCCGCCGGCAGCATTCCGCGCTGGTATCCAGGGTGAAGTGATCCTGATCATTGATGTCGATGCCAGCGGCAACGTCACCAATGTCACGGTGGAAAAGTCCAGCCGTAACCGCGACCTGGACCGTGCTGCGATGGAAGCAGCACGCAAGTGGCGCTTCAACGCCGCTGAATCTGGCGGTAAGAAGACGGCAGGTCGCGTTCGCGTCCCGGTCAACTTTGCGCTGAACTGATGCGTTCGGGTGGCTTCGGGCCACCCCCGCTCCGGTTCGATTGTTTAGCTTAGCTACACCCTTTATCACCACACACAACAAAGGTAAGCGTCATGCTGCAGGAAATTTTCATCGCCGCTGCTGCCGGGGGCAATCCGTCCAACGCCCTGTCGCAGATGGGCTTCGAGCACCTGATCCACGAAATGACCACCAAGCCGGGTGATTTCGCTGTTTCCTGGGTCGTGCTGCTGACCCTGGTGATCATGTCGGCCATGTCCTGGTACTGGACCGTCATCAACATCTTCCGCGCCACCCGCCTGAAGAGCGCTGCCGATCGCGTCGTCAGCCTGTTCTGGGACACCCCGAACGCGCAGGACGCCATCCGTGCGATGGAAGAGCAGCCGGCTTCGGAGCCGTTCTCGAAGATCGCCCTGGACGCTGCCCAGGCAGCTGCCCACCACCAGCGCGCTGAAGGCGGCGGTACCGGTGGCCTGGGTGAGAACCTGAGCCGTTCGGAATTCGTCGACCGCGCCCTGCGTCAGGCCGTCACCCGCGAAAGCAACAAGCTGCAGTCGGGCATGACCCTGCTGGCCACCGTCGGCGCGACCGCTCCGTTCGTCGGTCTGCTGGGTACCGTGTGGGGCATCTACGGCGCGCTGATCAAGATCGGTGCCACCGGCTCCGCTTCGATCGACGCCGTTGCCGGCCCGGTGGGTGAAGCGCTGATCATGACCGCGATCGGTCTGTTCGTCGCGATCCCGGCCGTGTTCGCCTTCAACTTCTTCAGCAAGATCAACAGCGCGACCATCAGCAAGTTCGATACCTTCGCGCACGACCTGCACGACTTCTTCGCCACCGGTTCGCGCGTCCGCTGATTGCGGCGCGCTTCCACCCGCGACGAAGCAAGTAGTCATCAAGATCTAGACGGAGCCCGTTATGGCTTTCAGTAGTGGTAACAGCGGCGGCCCCATGGCCGACATCAACGTTACGCCCCTCGTGGACGTGATGCTGGTGCTGCTGATCATCTTCATCATCACGGCGCCCCTGATGTCCCACAAGGTCAAGGTGGATCTGCCGGAAGCCAACCTGATCCAGAATCCGGATGACGCCGAAAAGCGCTCCGGTCCGATCACCCTGGCAGTCAAGGAAGACGGCTCGATCTACTGGAACGACGAAGAAATCACCAAGCAGACGCTCGAGTCGCGCTTGGCGACCGCCGCCCAGCAGACCCCGCAGCCGCCGCTGAACCTGCGTGGTGACCGCACCACCAAGATGCGCGTCATCAACGACCTGACCAAGGTCGCGCAGGAGCAGGGCATGCTGGACGTCGGCTTCGTCGCGACCAAAGAAAAGGGGCAATAAGCCATGGCATTCAGTAGTGGTGGTGGCAAGGGCCCCATGGCCGACATCAACGTCACGCCCCTCGTGGACGTGATGCTGGTGCTGCTGATCATCTTCATCGTGACCGCGCCGATCATGACCTACCCGATCGCCGTGGACCTGCCGCAGCGCGTGCTCAACCCACCGCCGCAGCTGGTCGAACCGCCGCCGCCGATCGAACTGAAGATCGACGCCAGCAACCAGGTCTCGTGGAACAACAGCCCGATCAGTACCAGCGAGCTGCAGCAGCGGATGGAACAGGAGGTCCAGCGTGACCCGACCAACCAGCCGGAACTGCGGATCGATGCAAGCCCGGATTCCGAGTACGACGTGATGGCCAAGGTTCTGGCTGCCGCGAAGAATGCTCAGATGAAGAAGATCGGCTTCGTACAGCAGTAAACGCAATACCGCAACACAACAGTCATGACGCGACTGCAGACGCCCCTGGAGACAGGGGCGTCTTTTTTTGTGCCTGCGAAGCCCGACGGGGTCAGATCCCTTTCCCTGCGGAAAAGGGATCTGACCCCCTCTGACTTCACGCGCCCGCTATGATCGGCGCATGCTCGCCCTCTTCGACTCCCTCCGCCACTGGCTTGATGGCATTGCCCACCTGGGTTCGATCCTGGCCGTGGCCTACCTGCTGTACCTGCTCGCGCTGGCGGGCTGGATCATGCTGCAGAAGCGCGAACCGGTAGCCACGCTGAGCTGGATCCTGTCGCTGGCCCTGCTGCCCTACCTCGGCCTTTTCATCTATTACCTGCTCGGTCCGCAGAAGGTGAAGCGGCAGCGCCTGCGTCGTGGCCGCGCGCGATCGGGGATGGAGCATTACAGCGACGTCTGCCCGCCCGATGCCGATTGCACCGAGCTGGCCAAGATCGCCCAGGCCACCACCGGACTGGCGCCGAGCAGTGCCACCGAAGTGACCTGGCTGGTCGATGGCGCGGCGACCTATGCCGCGCTGCTGGAAGCGGTGGCGCAGGCGCGTGACCACGTGCATCTGGAGTACTACATCTTCAATCCCGACCATGCCGGAACCGCACTGCGTGATGCCCTGGTCGAACGTGCCCGCGCCGGCGTGCAGGTGCGGCTGCTGCTCGATGCAGTGGGCTCGTCCGCGGTGCCGCGACGCTTCCTGCAGCCGCTGCTCGACGCCGGCGGTGAAGCGGTCTGGTTTCATCCCCGCCAGCTGCTGAAGCCCTTCAAGCGACCGTGGCTGAACCTGCGCACCCACCGCAAGCTGGTGATCGTCGATGGCCGCCTCGCGTTCACCGGCGGCATCAACATCACCGATGACGAGGATGAGAGCCGCAACGCCAACGCCTATCGCGACCTGCACATGCGCATCCGCGGTCACGTGGTCCGCAGCCTGCAACTGGTGTTTGCCGAGGACTGGCTCTACGCCAGCGGTCAGGACCACTCGCATTTCGACATCGCGCGGATGTGGCCGGCGGACATGCCGCTCCGCGGCGAAGGCTCGATCAACGCACAGGTGCTGGTGTCCGGCCCGGACTCGGGCTGGGAGACCATCCACCGGCTCCACGTGGCGGCCATCCAGGAAGCGCAGGAGCGCGTGTGGCTGGTCACGCCCTACTTCGTGCCGGGCGAAGCCGCGCGGATGGCGCTGACCTCGGCCGCGCTGGGGGGACTGGACGTGCGCCTGCTGGTGCCGAAGATGAGCGATTCCTGGTTCGTGACCCAGGCCGCACGGTCCTACTTCGACGAGCTGCTGCACGCCGGGGTGAAGATCTACGAGTACGGCCCCCGCATGCTGCATACCAAGGCCTTCATCGCCGACGACGACGTCTGCATCGTCGGCAGCGCCAACTTCGACCATCGCAGTTTCCGCCTGAACTTCGAGCTGTCCATGATGATCAGCGACCGCGAGCGGGTGGCCGCCCTGGCGGGCCTGCTGGAGGCCGAGTTCGAGCGCGCTACCCGCGTGCACGACCAGGCCGCGGCCCGCTCGCTGTGGCTGCAACGCCTGCCCGAGGCCTTCGCGCGCCTGGCCTCGCCGCTGCTGTAAGGCGGCGCTACACTGCGGCGATCATCCGGGGAGCCTGACTATGTACTGGTTGTACCTGCTGCCGGCGCTGGGCTGTTTCGCCTTCGCGCTGAAAACCCCAAGCCCGGGGCTGATGGCGCTGGCGCTGCTGGCGGCCCTCGCCTTCCTGCTGGCCTGGGTGCGTGGCCGCTACGTGGCCCGGTTCGGTGATCTGCAGAGTGATCCCTCAACCCTGATCGATGCCGACGAGCTGCGCCGCCTGCGTGAGCAGGCCGAGGCCCGTGGCGCGGATCAACGCGACGAACACGATCCGTCCCCTCTTTCCAAGTAGTACCGTTCGATGACCCAGCTCAGTGTCAACGTCAACAAGATCGCCGTCCTGCGCAATTCGCGCGGTGGTGCCGAACCCGATGTGGTGCGTGCCGCTCAGGCCTGCCTGGATGCCGGCGCCCATGGCATCACCGTGCATCCGCGACCCGATCGACGTCATATCACCGCCGAGGACGTAATGGCGCTGTCCACGCTGACCCGCGTCCGTGGCGTCGAATTCAACATCGAAGGCAATCCCTTCGCACCGCCACGCGACGGCTACCCGGGGCTGCTGCCGCTGTGCGCGCAGACGCGTCCGGCGCAGGCCACCCTGGTGCCGGACGGCGATGGCCAGATCACCTCCGACCACGGTTTCGACTTCGAGCGCGACGGCGAGCGCCTGCGTCCGCTGGTGGCCGAGCTGAAGGCGATGGGCTGCCGGGTCAGCCTGTTCGTCGATGCCGGCAACCCGCTGCTGGAACAGGCGGCCGAGGTCGGCGCCGATCGCATCGAGCTGTACACCGGACCCTATGCCGAAGCGCACGCCGCAGGCGACGCCGCAGCGATGCTGGCGTTGTTCGCCACGGCCGCGCGCCGCGCGCAGGCCGTGGGGCTTGGCGTGAATGCCGGCCATGACCTGTCGCAGGACAACCTGCGTGACTTCCTGGCGAACGTGCCGGAGGTGCTGGAGGTCTCGATCGGGCATGCGCTGATCGGCGAGGCCCTGTATGACGGGCTGGATGCGACCGTTCGGGGCTATCTGGCGCTGCTCTGAGGTAGCGCCGGACCCTGCCCGGCGGGGCCAATACTGTTGTCGCAGCCGCTGAGACGGCAGCGGCGTAGGCTACCCACATGGGTATCGCGATCAAAGGCCGAGGGTCCACCTCCCACCTTGCCGGGCGCTTCGAGAGCACCGTCAGCGAGGCGGTGGACGACGGCTGGGACGTGGATGAAAGCGACGAGTTCGCGGCCCCCCGCCTGCGCACCGAGGTACGCGCTGAAACCGCGCGCAGCATCATCAGCCGCAATACGTCCCCGGACGTAGGCTTCAGCCAGTCGGTCAATCCGTATCGTGGCTGTGAGCACGGTTGTTCCTACTGCTTCGCGCGCCCGTCGCATGCCTATCTGAACCTGTCGCCGGGCCTGGATTTCGAGACCAAGCTGTTTGCCAAGACCAATGCGCCGCAGCTGCTGCGCAAGGAGCTGTCCCGGCCAGGCTACGCGCCGCAACCGATCGCGCTCGGCATCAACACCGATGCGTACCAGCCGATCGAGCGCAAGTTCAAGCTGACCCGTCAGTTGATCGAGGTGATGCTGGAGACGAAGCATCCGTTCTCGCTGATCACCAAGAACGCGCTGGTCGAGCGCGATATCGACCTGCTTGCGCCACTGGCGGCAGAGAACTTGGTCAGCGTGCATTTCTCGGTGACTTCGCTGGATCCACGCCTGTCGGCGAAGCTCGAGCCGCGCGCCTCTGCACCGCACGCGCGCCTGCGCGCGATGAAGCGTCTGCACGAGGCGGGCATTCCGGTTGGCGTGATGGTCGCGCCGGTGATTCCGTGGATCAACGACAGTGAACTGGAAGGCGTGCTCGAAGCGGCGCACGAGGCGGGTGCGCGTACTGCCGGCTATGTGCTTCTGCGCCTGCCTCTGGAAGTTGCACCGCTGTTCCGCGACTGGCTGGACGCCCACCATCCGGATCGCGCGGCGCACGTTATGAGCACCATCCAGCAGCTGCGCGGTGGCAAGGACTATGACAGCCGCTTCGGCACGCGCATGCGTGGCCAGGGGGTCTATGCGGATCTGTTGAACAACCGCTTCAAGCTGGCGCGCAAGCGCCTGGGCTTCGACGCCCAGAACAGCCACTGGCCGAAACTGGATTGCAGCCGCTTCCAGAAGCCGCTGCCGCCGAAGGTGGATTCGCCTCAGGGGTCGTTGTTCTGAAGTAGTGGCACTGGCTACTGCGGAACGCGTATGGAAAACCGTGATCACGATCTGCGCCTCGGCGACGGATACGACATCGCGACTGCGCACATCGCTCTGTTCAACTGTGTGAACTCCAGATTACTATCCACTTCCTCCTGAACTCACGGTTCAGGCGAAAGCGACTTCAGATCTGGCAACACAAGGAATAAAAGCGAGCATGAAGCTCCGTACGAAAGGCGTGTCTACCACCGCCGCACTTCTGCTGCCCGTGCTGATGTCGGGCTTTCTCCTGGCACCTCCTGCGTCCGCGAAAAAGGCAACCAGGATCTTCTATCAGAACAACAACGGGGACTCCGGAATCAAGGATCTGGACAAGATCACCGTTACCCGTATGCGTGGTCCATCAGTTGGCACTTCAGGTGTCATCTCGATTGGCATAGGGGTGTCCTACCACTCGGACGCGTCGATGCCCGCCAGGACAGCGGTGGAACAGGAAACCGACGATCGTCGTGATGACTGCGGCGAGCGCAAGGGCAACCCCGTCGTGCTCTACACCGGCAACAAGGTCGAAATCGAACGGGACTTCACCGTCGGTGGGGAGATGGGCCTGTACCTGGAGCGCACCTACAACCATCACTGGAGTGCTGCGGGCCTGTTTGGCAACCACTGGATCAGCAACTTCGACTACAGCATCGCATTCTCGAACGCGCAGAAGACGGCCTGGGCACAGCGGCCGGACGGACGCAGGCTCAAGTTCGTCTGGAGCGAAGCGAACGGGCGCTGGAACGAGGATCGCGCCAAGCCGATCGCCTACCTGACAAAGAACAGCGATGGCAGCTTCACCCTGTACAACGAGGAGCTGGGCAGCGAGCGGTACGACGCTGCTGGATACATTACCGAGCTTCGCAATGAGCAGGGCGTCTTCTGGACATTCACGTACAGTGACAAGTATCTGCAGAAGGTTACGCATTCCTCCGGCCGCAGCATCCAGTTCGTCTGGTCCAACGGATCGCTGACACAGGTCAAGGATCCTGCGGGCAACGTCTACCAGTACACCTATACCCCGAATGCGTTCGGCACGGGACGTGCGCGTCTTGCCAGCGCAACCCTACCGGGCTCGCCGCAGACCACGATCAGCTACCACTACGAGGACGCGCGATATCCAGGTGGCTTCACCGGCAAGTCCTACAACGGCGTGCGCTACTCTACTTTCGCCTACGATGCCAACAGGCGAGCAACGCTCTCGGAACATGCCGGTGGTATCGAGCGGCACACCTTCAGTTACGCCATCGAGAGCAGCGCGCCGGTGGCGGTCCCTCCAGCGCCAGTGCATCCAGGCGGCATCCGGGGCAACGAAGAGACGGGCTGGTGTGAGTACAGACCGGGCCAGGGCAATATCTGCATCCAGCCCCGGTCCTTGCCCGGCGGCCCAGTTCAAATCGCCGCCGACCCGAGCGCCCAAGGCGTGCTGTTGGCCGCCGCCGGGGAGCGGACCCGTCCGGTCAAACTGAAGGTCAGCGAGACCAATCCACTCGGTCGCACCACAACGTATGCCTATGAGGACGGACGCCAGGTGTCGGTGACCGGCAACCGATCAACGACCTGTCCCGCCAGCTACAAGGAACGCACCTACGATGCCAATGGCAATCCTGACCTTGTTCACGACTTTGTCGACAACGTCACTGATTTTGATTACAGCCCTGATGGCAATCTGCTGAGGAAGGCCGAGGCCGTTGGCAGCGCTGCGGAACGTGTCACGCTCTATCAGTGGGATGCGGCGGGACGGCATCTGCTGAAGGAAACGCGGGTTGGTGATCGCGAGACCAGCTTCAGCTATGACAGCCGCGGTAACGTCAGCTCGGTCACGACACGAAATCTCAGTGCTGCCGGCGTCAATGGTCAGGCCAGAACCACTCAGTACACCTATACCTACCACGCCAATGGGCTGACGGCTTCCGTCAAGGAAGATGGCCCCTTGGCGCAGGACGACATCACGTCCACCTTCAATGCGAAGGGAGATCTGTCCAGTGTCACCAACGCGTTGGGGCACAGGGTGACGTACGCCGCCTACAACGAACTGGGGCAGCCGGGCCGTATCACCGGACCCAATGGCGATGTCCGTGAAATCACCTATGACGCTCGCGGCCGTGTTCTGGTAGACCGGATCAACACAGGGTCCGGTTGGGCAACGACCACAACGACGTACAACGCGACGGGCGACATTGCCAGCATCACCACACCTGTGGGAATCAAGACGCTATACAGCTACGACGCTGGCCGGCGCCTGATGAGCGAAGTGCAGCCGATTGGGGACGGCAACTGGCTGTGGACGCGTCACACGTATGACACCGCATCCAATCGCACACGCACTGAAATCGCGCAGACGGACTATTCCAGCGAGAGCGTTGTCAGGGGTGTAATCGACGAGGTCACCCACGACGCACAATGGAACTGGTTCGTGCGAGGCTGGGCCTGCTCCTCGGGTTCGGCGTCGTCCATCCAGGTTGATGGCTATGCGGAGGGCGGAACCTATCTCGGCAGCGCACAGGCGAACCTTGCCAGCGAGAGCCAGGTAGCATCCGCGTGCCAGGCAACAGGAAACGCATATCGATTCCAGCTCCCCCTCACGCTGGAACAGCGCCAGCAGCTGGGTGGGAAAAAGATCACGCTCTACGGCCACTCTCCGCTGGGCGCGCAGTACAACCGAGCTCTGGACAACTCCAGCACCTTCTCCATTCCCACCGCGCACATCATCGGTGATGTTGCAGGGATCATGAATGATGGGAACTGGAACTATTCCGTGCAGGGATGGGCCTGCTCGGTAGGAGTCAACGCCGCGACCACGGTTCATGTCTACGCAGGTGGACCTGCAGGGAGCGGCACCTACCTCGGCAGTGTGACCGGTATGTTGATCCCGAATGACGATGTGAAAGAGGCTTGCCAATCACAAGGCTCTTACTGGTTCGGACTTGCATTGGATGCAAATACACGAAGCGTTCATGGCGGAAAGCCGCTTTATGTTCATGGCATCTCTCCCTGGGGCGGCCCCAACCTGGCCATCAATCGGTCCGGCACGTTCACCGTTCCAACCATCTCGCGTACTGCTGAGCTGGTGCAGGCGTCAGCCGGCCCAGAGCACATCTTCAATGGTGAAACGTCCACGGTGACATTCCAGTTCCGGAACACCGGCAACGTTGTCTGGAACCCCGGTGACACCTACTTGGCGCTGACGACGTTGCGGACGAGTCAATCCGTGGGGCTCAACAATACGGTGGCTCCTGGTGCCGTCGCGACCTTCACCATCAACGTCTCGCCGGTCAACAGTGGCAGCGGAGTTGCCCAGTTCCAGTACTTCGGGCAGCTCGCATCCGGTGCAACCGCCTGGGGACCTAAGGGACAGATAACGATCAGAGCCGAGAACCATACAGGAAGCTGCAACCTGATCTTCTGTGAACAACCCCGCTAAGGAAAGCCAAGACCATGTCCACAATTGCTTTGGCCATGATGGGGCTCAACACCATCGTCTCGGCCGTGAACTACGACTACGACGAGCTGGGAAGGCTTGTCGCCGAGCGGAATGATCAGGGGCGCAATGTGCGCTATGCCTATGATCTGGAGGATCGGCTGGTGCAGACCACCGATTCCCAGAACCGGGTGAGCCGATACTCCTATGATCCGCTGGGTCGATTGCTCGTACAGACGGATGCGAATGGCGGAACGACACGCTTTGCCTACGACAAGGGTGACCGGCTGGCATCTGTGACCGATCCCCGCGGCCTGGTAACGACCTACCAGACCGATGGATTTGGACAGCTATGGACGCAGACCAGTCCGGACACGGGTCGCACAGACCACGAGTACAACGCGGCGGGCCAGCGCATTGCGACGGTGTTGAACGACGGCAGCACCGTCGGTTACGGGTACGACGGGCTGGGCCGCTTGACCAGCCAGAATGCTGAGGGTCAGCAGCAGACCTATACGTACGACAACTGCGTGAACGGCAAGGGGCGTCTGTGTGCCCATTCGGCTCCAGGTGCAAGCGCGCGCTTCACGTACAACGCCGCAGGACAGCTGGTAAGCCGGACTGACCAGCTTTCGCAGGCGAACACCCTGAGTGAGGGAACTGTCAGCTACACCTATGACAGTATCGGGAGGAACAGCACCGTCACCTATCCCGATGGCACGCTCGCGAAGTACGTCTACAACAGTAGAGGCTTTCCGCAGTCCATGACCCTTACCAAGGGCACGGTGACGCAACAGATTATTGGATCCAGCGTCTACTCGGCCCTGGGAGCGCGGCAACGCATGCCCTTTGGCAACGGCCTGGCGCGCAGCTACGCGTTCGATCAGGGCGGCCGCCTGGAGGCCCAGGCGGTGCGGAATCAGCAGACCACCGCTCTCAGCCGCACGTCATACCGCTACAACGGCGACAACGAGATCATCAAGATCAACGACGATGTGACGAGCAACCTCAGCCAGGTCCTGGGCTATGACGCACTGGGACGCCTGAGTACGCTGACACGAGCTGGCATTGCCTATACGCTTTCCCATGACGCGGGTGGGAACTACACCGCGCTCAACGCAAAAACAGAGGCAACCCGCTACGTCATCGACGCAAGCAGCAACCGGATGCTGCAGTTCATCAACCAGGATGGCACCCGTACGTATCAGTACGATGCGCTCGGCAACAGGATCAGCGAAACATCGGGCAGCCGCATCTCGACGTTCACCTACGGCCCGTTCAACCGGATGATTCAAAGCAACGTAGGCGGGCAACGAACGGACTATCTGCTCAATGCCCAAGGGCAGCGCGTGGGCAAGAGCAGCGCGAGCTCGACCAGTCGCTACTTCTATGCAGGTCAGAACCAGCTTCTGGCCGAACAGACCGGGAACACCTGGACGAACTACCTGTGGTTCGGTGGTGAGCTGGTTGGCATCGACAGGAAGGGGTCGGTGAACTTCGTTCACAACGACCATCTGGGGCGGCCGGAATATGCGACCAACAAGGCGCAGCAGGTGGTGTGGAAAGCGTACAACTATGCCTACGGGCGCAGCGTCCTGAAGGACGATATCGGTGGGCTCAACATTGGTTTCCCGGGGCAGTACTACGACAGTGAGAGTGGGCTCTGGTACAACGGATTCCGTGACTATGACGCGAGCGCTGGGCGTTATGTGCAGAGTGATCCGATTGGGTTGGCGGGGGGGATCAATACGTATGCCTATGTCGAGGGGAACCCGATCAGCATGATCGATCCACTTGGTTTGATCGGGTACCTGTGTCAAAAGGGAAACAATGTCGGTATCTCGATTCCAATCAACTTCCAGGGTGCAAACTCCGCACAGATATCGCAGGCAACGAGGGCGATCGAAAGCGCCTGGAGTGGCAAGATCGGGGCCTACAACGTAAAGACAACAGTGAAGTCCATTCCGGTTTGGCACACCGCCACGACTAACGGAATCGCCATCCGATCCGGAACACGCGAGTCGTATGTGCAGATGCCTTGGGCCAATGAGGGAGTCTGGTATATGCCCGGCCAGTGGGGCGACGCGACATTGGCTCACGAGGCAGGTCACTTGTTGGGTTTGGCTGACTATGGGACCGGAATCATGGGCAGAGATCTCAGTGTTCCGGTGTCCGAGCAGAACATACAGGATCTCCTCGACCCTTCAAATGAGGCCATAATCCGTGTCTGTCAATGTAGTAACTAGAATTTCATTCTCCATGGTTCTGATGGCGATGCTCGGCTGTCAGGCGACCGAAGGTAACACCACACTCAGCCAACGATATGGGATATGCGCCAACCTCCCAGCCGGTGTTGAGTTTCGAAAGGTCCCACCCGGACCTGACTTTGATCTTGGGGTTCTAGAGTCCGAGGGGCATTACGCGGAAGTCTTCATCGGACGTCACCCGAAGTTCTCTCATCGCGTCATCAAGAGGGGCGTAACCGCTACAGATGGATTCGAGCTTTTGGGCCAGGAGTCCGGCGATGGCGTGGAAAGAATGCTGTACGCATATAATCGCGGTGACCCTGAAGGTCCGAGTTACGTCATGTTCATGGCCGTCGATATCCAGCCGATGAAGAAAATTCTGAATGCAAATAATTTTCTTGTGAGTTGCAGGTAAACAGAAGTTCGCAGTCCGTGCCGTTACTGTTAACTCTTTGCCCGAGTTTCAAATCTTTCAGTTCGATCGAGAAGAAGATAATGGTCAAATATAGAAAATACGGCACCGAAATCGGCGGTCTCAACTTTTAAGTGCAACAGGTGATCTGAATGCCTGCAGTTCGGTATTAATGGCCTCTGCAGGTGTCTTCCAGCCCAGCGTCTGACGCGGTCGGGTATTCATCAACCACGCTACAAGGTTGAGATATTCCTGGCTGGCCATGGACAGATCCGCGCCCTTGGGCAGAGACTGGCGCAGCAAACCATTGACGTTCTTGTTGCTTCCACGCTGCCATGGCGGCTGCAGTTGCGAGCATACCCGTTACAGCTAGCTTCCCGTACTGCAGTTGCCTACGCTGTTGGTTCGGCGTTCGGTCGCCAAACTGGACTCAAGGTCGCAGGTCTTGCGGCATATGGATCTGCAATCAAAGCAGCACACAACAATTCTGGCGCATTGGCGGCTGCGGCTGTAGTGGGAGAGGAGATATGCAATTGAAATCCCCATTCAAATTTTCATGCCCCAGTTGTGGTGCTCCGAGGCAGGGCTTTCCGCTTCGCCGTTCGATCGAGAAGAAGGTAAGGACCGAATGCAGTAGCTGCGGAACCGAAATCGTTTCGGAGCTGGGCCACGTTAGATATGCAATCTGCTACGTAATCGCTTTGGTTTCTGTGGCGCCCATTGGTATTGTCCTTGTTGCGGGAATTTTGACCGCACAGTGGCTATGGGTAGCTGCAGCACTCATCCTTGCCAGCCTCATTTGGACGCCGACCATGCTTTTCCATTCGCGGAATGCCAAAGTGCCCATCGCCGACAGGCGACCGGAGCGATATGGGCGAACGCACACGCCAAGCACGTAGCTCCTGGTGGTGCCCCCCCACTGACAGCTTCTGCGTATTCCGGGCGGGGTCCAGTTCGTTGCGATGAATCTGCCGCCGCCGGGCATTGATTGCCAACATGGCAGGACTGCGGTCGGTGCTGCGACTGGAACTCCACACCATATGGTGTGGGATGACCGTCTGATGGGGTAATAAATCAGTGATGCCTCACCCACCCCCAAACAACTTCTGCGCACTCTGGAACAGGATCCAGCTCGTCGCGATGAACTTGTCGCCGCCCTGCGGCCGATTGCCGCGATGGGTGTGGGTGAAGGCGGTCGGGGCGATCAGCAGGCTGCCGGTACGCGGTGCGATCTTGCGGCCCTGGAACAGGAACTCGGTTTCGCCTTCGTCGAATCCATCGTTGAGGTACAGCGTCCACAGTACATGCCGGTGCAGCGTTTCGGCCTGCGCATCCTTCGGGTACAGCTCGCAGTGCCAGTACGGGTAACCGCCCTCGCCTGCGGCATACCACTGCAGGTTGATCGCGCCCGGGCGCAGGCAGGTGCGCGCCAGGTCGGCCAGCTGCTGCTCCGGCATGTCGGGGAAGTCCTCGGCCGACAAGCGTCGCGGCTGGCCGTCGCTGTCCTGGATCTGCAACATCAACGGTGCGATCAGCGCCTGTGGATAACGGCGTAGATAAGTCAGCAGGCCCTTGAACACGGCCTGCTGCAGCTGTACGTCGACGTCCTGCCAGCCCTCCAGGCCGCTGATGCGCAGGTCCTTGCTGTGCTTGAGTTCCGGGAACACGCCGCTGCCGACGGCACCTGGCATCAGCCCGCGGGTGGCACGGAGGCGCTCGACGATGGCAGCGCAGACCTCCGTGGGGACCGCGTTGTGGATGACTTCGATGAAATCGACCGGGCCCTGCTCGTGCATGCGTGCATTCCTTCGGCGGCAAGGGCTTGATGGTGCCGTTTGCCGCCGTCGGTGTCACCCCACGGTCATGTCATCGAACTGCCATGAGCGCGTCCGCAGTGCGCCGCTCAGGCCTGTGCGGCGTCGTGCTGGTGGTGGTAGCGCACCGCCTCGGCCACTTCCTCGCGCGAGCCGAGAAACACCGGCACGCGCTGGTGCAGCTGGTCGGGCTGGATGTCGAGAATGCGCTCGCGGCCGGTCCAGGCGGCACCGCCGGCCTGCTCGACCAGCAGGCCCATCGGGTTGGCTTCGTACATCAGGCGCAGCTTGCCGGCCTTGGACGGATCCTTCCGGTCCCACGGATAGATGAAGATGCCACCGCGCGTCAGGATGCGATGCACATCGGCCACCATGCTGGCGATCCAGCGCATGTTGAAGTTCTTGCCACGCGCACCTTCCTTGCCGGCCAGCAGATCGCCGACATAGGCCTGCATCGGTGCTTCCCAGTGGCGCTGGTTGGACATGTTGATGGCGAATTCCTGGGTGGCCGCCGGAATCTGCATGTTCTCGGTGGTCAGCACGAACTCGCCCTTCTCGCGATCCAGGGTGAAGGCATGCGTTCCGTGGCCCACGGTAAGCACCAGCTGGGTGCTCGGCCCGTAGATGCAGTAGCCGGCCGCGATCTGCTTGCTGCCCGGCTGCAGGAACGCGTCATCGCCCGGCAGTTCGACGTTGGTCGGGCAGCGCAGCACCGAGAAGATGGTGCCGACGGAGACGTTGACGTCGATGTTGGAGCTGCCATCGAGGGGATCGAACAGCAGCAGGAAATCGCCACGCGGGTAGATGTCCGGCACCGGCTGGCTGTGGTCCATTTCCTCCGAGGCGCAGGCGGCGAGGTGGCCACCCCAGGCGTTGGCTTCGAGCAGGATCTCGTTGCTGATGACATCCAGCTTCTTCTGCGCCTCGCCCTGCACGTTGCCGGTACCGGCGTCGCCGAGCACGCCGCCGAGGGCGCCCTTGCTGACGGCGATGGAGATGCTGGTGCAGGCGCGGGCGACGACCGCGATCAGCTGACGCAGGTCGGCATTGATGCGGCCGGCGTGCTGTTCCTGGATCAGGAAGCGGGTCAACGAGGTACGGGACATGGGCGGACAGGTCTCGGCAGCGGGAAAACGCCTATTGTCGCCCGTCTGGCCGCTGCGTGCGTGAGCGCGGGAAGGCGTAATCGTTTCCAGATGCGCTCGTAGCGCCTTCCTTTTGTCGAGGCTCGTGGGAAGGGGAGGCGATGCAGGACACGCTGCAAAAACAAAGGCGCCTTCCGGCGCCTTTGTCTTCAAGCCACTGGAGCGTGGGTTCAGCCCTTGGCGACGGTAGCCACGGCCTTGGCGACATACTCCAGGTTGTTCTGGTTCAGCGCGGCCACGCAGATGCGGCCAGTGCCGACGGCGTAGATGCCGAACTCGTCGCGCAGGCGCTCGACCTGCTCACGGCTCAGGCCGGAGTAGGAGAACATGCCCGCCTGCTCGTTGATGAAGCCGAACTGCGGGGCACCGGCGGCCGCCAGCTTCTCGACCAGGCCCTGGCGCAGCGCGTGGATGCGTTCGCGCATCTCGGTCAGCTCCTGCTCCCACATCGCACGCAGTTCCGGGTTGGTCAGCACACCGGCCACCAGCGCTGCACCGTGGGTGGAGGGGCTGGAGTAGATGGTGCGGATCACGCGCTTGACCTGCGACTGCACGGCCTTGGCGTCAGCGGCGGTCGGCGCCACCATCGACAGTGCACCCACGCGCTCGCCGTACAGCGAGAACGACTTGGAGTACGAGTTGGCGACGATGAAGCTGTCGATGCCGGCTTCGGCGATGATGCGCACGGCGGCGCCATCCTGCTCGATGCCCTTGTCGAAGCCCTGGTAGGCCATGTCGATGAAGGGGAACAGCTGGCGGTCCTTCAGCAGCTGTGCGACCTGCGTCCACTGCGTGACCGTGAGGTCGGCACCGGTCGGGTTGTGGCAGCAGGCGTGCAGCAGCACCACGCTGCCCGGCTGCAGCTTCTGCAGGTCGGCCAGCATGCCGTCGAAGTCGACACCGTGGGTCGCGGGATCGAAATAGGTGTAATCCACCACCTCGAAGCCGGCGGCACTGAACACCGCGCGGTGGTTTTCCCAGCTCGGGTTGCTCAGCGCGACGGTGGCGTGCGGCAGCAGCTTCTTGAGCACGTCGGCGCCGACGCGCAGCGCACCGCTGCCACCGACGGTCTGTGCGGTGGTGACGCGGCCTGCGGCCAGCAGCGGCGAATCCTTGCCGAACACCAGCTCACGCGTCGCCTGCGTGTACGCCGGAAGGCCGTCGATCGGCAGGTAGCCGCGCGGTTTGGCTTCGGCGGCGAGCTGCTGCTCGATCTGCTTGACAGCGCGCAGCAGCGGAATGCGGCCACTCTCGTCGTAGTAGATGCCCACACCCAGGTTGACCTTGGTCGGGCGGCTGTCGGCGTTGTATGCCTCGGTCAGGCCCAGGATCGGGTCGCCTGGGACCAGTTCCACGTTTGCAAAGAAGGACACGGCGGTACTCGTTCGGTAGACGGAAAGGGGGAGGAATTGCGCCACGCGGCTTGCGGCATTTCGGCCGAAAACGCCCCATCGTAACAAAGCCTGCCGGGGCTGGCCGCCACCATCGTCATCCGCGGCCCCGTACCATGGCGTGCGTTGCCGACCGATCCATCAAGCTGAATCATGAATCCTCCCGCACGCCGCAATCGCCTGCCCCTGTCTGCCCTGCTGCTGTCGCCGCTGGTCGCGATGGCGGAGCCGTCCACGACCGCCCTGCCCCCGGTGCAGGTGCAGGCAGCCCGTGTGCAGGGGATCGATCCGTTCGCCCTGCCCGCCAGCCAGGACACGGTCTGGATCGATGCTGACCGCGCCGGCACCGGGGCGCAGCTGTCCGAAGCATTGGGCGGGGTGCCGGGCCTGCTGGCCCGCGACCGGCAGAACTTCGCGCAGGACACCCAGCTGTCGATCCGGGGCTTTGGCGCCCGCTCGACGTTCGGCGTACGCGGGGTACGCGTGCTGATCGACGGTGTGCCGGCAACCATGCCCGATGGGCAGGGCCAGCTGTCGCACGCCAGCCTGCTGGGTGCCGAACGCGTGGAGGTGCTGCGTGGACCGTTCTCGGCGCTGTACGGCAATTCCTCCGGTGGCGTGCTGCAGGTGTGGAGCGCGCAGGGCCGGGCGGGCGACCCGTGGCGGCTGCGGCTCAGCGCGGGCGCGGACACGACCCTGAGCGTGGGTGCGCAGCTGCGCGGCGCGGGTCAGGTGCTGGACTACAACATCGCGGCCAACCACTTCCGTACCGATGGCTGGCGCGACCACAGCCGTGCCCGGCGCGAATCGCTCAACGCCCGCGTCGGCGCCGAACTGGCAGGCGGGCGGCTGGAGCTGCTGCTCAACGCGCTGGATGCGCCCGATGCGCAGGATCCGCTGGGTCTGACCCGCGCGCAGGTCGCGGCCGACCCGCGCCAGGCCACCGCCGTCGCTCATCAGTACAACACCCGCAAATCAGTGCGCCAGCAGCAGGCCGGCCTGCGCTGGAGCCGCGAGGCCGGCGCGCAGCGGTGGCAGCTGATGGGCTATGCCGGCCAGCGCTCGGTCACCCAGTATCTGGCGATCCCGCCGACGGCCCAGGCCAACCCGTTGCATGCCGGCGGTGTGATCGACCTGGACAGTAGCTATGGCGGCCTGGACGCGCGCTGGAGCTGGCAGGGCGAGGTGGCCGGCCGACCGCTGGACCTGGTCGCCGGGCTCAGTGCGGACCGCCAGCGCCAGCAGCGCACCGGCTACGAGAACTTCGTCGGCAGCACGCTGGGCGTGCGCGGGCGCCTGCGCCGCGACCAGATCGACATCGTGCAGAACGTGGACCAGTTCGCCCAGGCCTGGTGGCAGTGGAGTCCGCGCTGGTCGCTGCTGGCCGGCGTGCGGCACAGTGCCGTGCGCTTCGAATCGGACGACCGCTACATCACCGACCGTAACCCGGACGACAGCGGCCACCGCCGCTACCGGGCCACCACACCCGTGGCCGGGATCAGCTTTGAAGCCCACCCGCAGTGGCGCCTGCATGCCGCTGTGGGCCGTGGGTTCGAGACACCGACCTTCAATGAACTGGGCTATCGCGCCGACGGCCAGGCCGGGCTGGCGCTGGATCTGGCGGCGGCGCGCAGCCGCACGCTGGAGATCGGCAGCAAATGGCATGCACAGGATGGAATGCAGCTGGATGCAAGCCTGTTCCGCGCAGATACCGACGACGAGCTGGCCGTTGCCAGCAATATCGGTGGCCGCAGCACCTACCGCAACATCGGCCGTACACGGCGCCAGGGCATCGAACTGCAGTACCGGCAGCCGCTGGCCGAGCAGCTGGAACTGCAGCTGGCCTGGACCTGGCTGCAGGCACAGGTGCGGTCGCCCTATCTGACCTGTGCCGGCAGCGGCTGCCGCGTGCCCGATACCCGCGTGGATGCCGGCAGCCGCCTGCCGGGTGTTCCGCGCCAGCAGGCCTTCGCCCGCCTGCAGTGGACGCCCGCGGACTGGCAGTGGGCGGTGGAGGCCACCGCGAGCAGCGATACCGTGGTGAACGACCTCGCCGACGAACGCGCGCCGGGTTACGCCCTGCTGCATCTGGAAGGGGGCCGCCAGTGGCGGCTGCCCGGAGGTGAGCTGCGGGCCTTCGCCCGGCTGGAGAACGTGCTTGACCAGGCCTACATCGGCTCGGTCATCGTCAACGATGGCAATGGCCGCTACTACGAGCCCGGCCCGGGCCGCCGCGCCAGTGTCGGCCTGCAGTGGTCATGGCGCTGACCTGACCGGCGGCGCCTGCGGGACGTCAGTCGGGCGCCTTGGCCGGCACGAACGGTGACGTCGGGTCGCTGGCCGGGAACGTTTCCTCCAGCGCCTCGTCCTGGTTGTCGCTGGCGTGCTGCTTGCGTTCGCGTCGCTTGAGCGGGCTCTCCTGCCCTCCCCGATGGCGGTCGCCGCCGTCCTTGCGGTCCAGCGCGGCCTGTTCAGCCTCGCGCTTCACCGGCAGATGCTCGCCGGACTGTGCGGTGTCGAAGAAGGGCGCGCCCGTGCCACGGAAGTCGGCATCATCGTTGTCGTGCTTGCCGCGCTGCTCGCCGGGAATTGGCGCACGGTTCTCGCGGAGCGGGTCTCGGGAGGTCTCTCGGCTCATGATCAGGTACCTGCGCATGGGGAGGACCACTACACCTCCACCGAGGTAAAGGCACCGCGAACCCTGCGTCATGAACATCTCTGTCACGGCTGGATAACGCTGCCGCCGGTATTCCTGCCCACCCGACCCGCTGCAGGAGCCGGTCATGCCCCGCCTGGAACGCCCCGCCCCGTCCGTGTTCAACGCCCTGCTCGATCCGCTCGGCCAGCGCACCGCGCAGCGCCGGACGCGTCGCCACGAAGATCCGCAGGCCGTCGCCCAGGATTACCTCCAGTACATGCTCAGCGATTACGAGGAACGCCGTGGTCACGGTCATCGCAACTGGCGTGACCTGTGCCCGGTGTATGCCTTCGCACTGACCACACATGCGGCGGACTGGCCGCGTGGGGATGCGGCCGATACCTGCGAGGAGCTGGCCGAGCATTGGGAACAGATGCGAGGGCAGTCGCGACTGGGCTGGTCGCAGGCGCGGCCGGTGGTGGAAGACGCATGGCGCGCGCTGGATCATATTCCGGCAGCGGCGGTAAGACCCCTGCTGCAGTGACCTGGCCGGGACGCTGCGCGCCGACCCGGCGTGCACGGCATCGACACGGGTGGTTTACACCCGGCACCGGAAGCTGACGGTCCTGCTCAAGCACAGGTGCGCGCATGGCCCGCCCGATCTGGACCGGAACACTCTCCTTCGGCCTGCTCAACGTGCCGGTGTCGCTGATGTCCGGCGAACGCAAGGTCGATCTGCAGTTCCGCATGCTCGATTCGCGCGACCGCAAACCGATTCGTTTCGAACGGGTCAACGCCGATACCGGTGAGGAAGTTCCGTGGAAGGACATCGTCAAGGCCTACGAGTACGACAAGGGCAGCTATGTCGTGCTGGAGGAAGGCGACATCCGATCGGCGGCGCCCGAAAGCCATGAGACCGTGGAGGTGGAGACCTTCGTGGACGCGGCGCAGATCGATCCGCGCTACTACGAAAAGCCCTATCTGCTGGTGCCGGGCAAGAAGGCCGAGAAGGGCTATGTACTGCTACGCGAGACGCTGCGCAGCACCGGCAAGGTCGGCATTGCACGGGTGGTCGTGCGTACCCGCGAGTATCTGTGCGCGGTGATGCCGCACGAGCACGCCCTGGTGCTGATGATCCTCCGCTATCCGCAGGAGCTTGTCGATCCGGAGGACCTCAAGCTGCCCACCGGCACCCTGTCCGAGTACCGCATCACCGGCAAGGAAACGGCGATGGCCGAGCAGCTGATCGAGTCGATGGCTGGTGACTGGGATCCGTCGCAGTATCACGACGAGTTCCGCGAGCGCCTGCAGCAGGTGCTCAACAAACGGATCAAGGCCAAGGGGGGCACCACCCGGGTGGACGAAGAGCCTGCACCGCGCGAGGACGCCACCACCAACGTGGTCGATTTCATGGCCCTGTTGCAGAAGAGCCTGGATGCGAACAAGCGAACCCCCGCGAGCAAGACGACCGCGCGCAAGGCGCCGGCGAAGAAGGCGGCCGGCAAGACAGGCAGGAAGACCGCGAAGAAGGCAGCGAAGAAGGCAGCGCCACGGCGCAAGGCGGGGTGATCCATGTCGCTGCATCAGTACCGGCGCAAGCGTCGGCTCGGCGGCGGCAACGGGCAGACGCCGGAACCGGACGACCAGCCGGCGCCGGGTGATCCGAAGCGGCGGCCGATCTTCGTCATCCAGCTGCACCACGCCAGTTCGCGCCATTTCGATTTCCGCCTCGAGATGGACGGCGTGCTCAAGAGCTGGGCGGTGCCCAAAGGGCCATCGCTGCGCGTTGGCGAGAAGCGGCTGGCGGTGGAAGTGGAAGATCATCCCCTGTCCTATGCCGGCTTCCAGGGCGATATTCCCGAGGGCCACTACGGTGCCGGTCACGTGGAGGTCTTCGACCACGGCACCTGGGCATGCGCGGGTGATCCACTGCAGGCGCTGGCAGCGGGCAATATCGATTTCGTCCTGCATGGCCAGCGGCTGGCCGGGGGATGGAAACTGGTGCGGACCGAGATGAAGGGACGCCAGGTGCAGTGGCTGCTGATCAAGCGCGAAGACAGCGAGGCCCGCGACGCAGAGGCCGACGACCTGCTGCACGCGCCATTGCATGAACACCCCGGGAGCGCGAAGAAGATGACGGGCAGGAAGACACGCAAGGCGGAGTCGCGCTGGCACGCGCGCGCGCTGAAACTGCAGGGCGCCCGCGACCGCCCGTATCCGCGTGCATTCAAACCACAACTGACCGACCACCGCGATGCCGCGCCCGATGGCGATCGCTGGCTGCACGAGATCAAGTGGGATGGCTATCGCCTGCTGGCCGATCTGCACGGCGGTGAAGTGAAGCTCCGCTCGCGCAACGGGCTGGACTGGACCGGGGACTTCCCTGAAGTCGTGCAGGCCGTGCAGGCGCTGCCGGTTGATGACGCGCGCCTGGACGGTGAACTGGTAGTGCTCGACGAGAAGGGGCGCAGCGATTTCGCCGCCCTGCAGCGGGTCATCGATGGCAGCTCGAAGGCGCCGCTACGCTACCTTCTCTTCGACCTGCCCGGCGTGGCGGGAGTGGACATCAGCGCGGCACCGCTGCTTGAGCGCAAGACGCTGCTCAAGGCGTTGATCGGTGACACGCCCGGAACGCTGGCGTTCAGCGATCACGTGCTCGGCCATGGGCCGCAGGTCTTCGCCGCCAGTGGCAAGGCCGGGTATGAGGGCATCGTCAGCAAGCAGGTGGACGCGCCCTACGTCAACGTGCGTGCGCGCAGCTGGGTAAAGGTCAAGCATGAGGACACCGATGAGTTCCTGATCGTCGGCCATACCGCGCCGAAGGGCTCGCGCGTGGGGTTCGGATCGTTGCTGCTGGCAACTCCCGACAAGGACGGCCTGCGCTACGTGGGTCGCGTCGGCACCGGCTTCGACGATGACAGCCTGCGCGCGCTGGCGCGGACGCTGAAGCCGTTGGCGGTGGAGGACGCTGCGGTGGCGCTGCCCGCGCACGTCCCGTTCCGCGCCGCCAGCGTGCACTGGGTGAAGCCAGTGAGGGTGGCCGAAGTGGCCTTCCGTGGCTGGGGCAAGGAGGGGCTGCTGCGACAGGCCAGCTTCAAGCGGCTGCGCAGCGACAAGAGCGGCGAGGATCTGGCGATGCCTGCAAAGACCACGAGCAGCGACGACGCGGTTGCCATCAGTCACCCTGAGCGTGTGGTCTTCGCGAAGAAGAAGATCCGCAAGGGCGACGTGGCCGACTACTACCGGCAGATGGCGCGCTGGATCCTGCCCGGGATCGTGGGCAGGCCCCTTTCGCTGCTGCGCTGCCCTGATGGCGCGGGCAAGGCCTGCTTCTTCCAGAAGCACCACGGCCCGGGCCTGGGCGACGCCGTGCATGCGGTCCCCCTGCAGCAGAAGAGCGGTCGCGAGGACTACGTCTACATCGACGATGTACGCGGCCTGCTGCAGCTGGTGCAGATGAACACGCTCGAGCTGCATCCCTGGGGCGCCACGGTTGCCGATCCCGAACATCCAGACCGGCTGGTATTCGATCTGGACCCCGGTGAGGGCGTCGGCTGGAACGAGGTCAAGGCCGGCGCGCGCGACGTGCGCGACCGGTTGCAGGAGATCGGCCTGCGCAGTTTCGTGCGGCTGTCCGGCGGCAAGGGCGTGCATGTGGTGGTCCCCCTGCAGCCCGCCGCCGACTGGGAACAGGCCAAGGCATTCTGCGAGGCCTTCGCGCAGGCGATGGCACAGCAGGCGCCCGAACGCTATGTGGCAACGATGAGCAAGGCCAAGCGCGGCGGTGTGATCTTCATCGATTGGTTGCGCAATACGCGTGGCGCGACCAGCGTCTGCTCCTGGTCGCTGCGCGCCCGCGAAAGTGCGGGCGTGGCGGTGCCGCTGCGCTGGGAAGAGCTTGCGCGGATCAAGGCGGCCGACGCCTTCCCGCTCGACAAGGCGCTGGCGCGGGCCAAGCGCCTGAAGGCCGATCCGTGGCAGGGCATCGATGCGGTGAAGCAGACCCTGCCGCCGCTCGATCTGTAGGGCCGGGGCATTGGCCACGGCCCTGCAGCGGCGGGCTCAGAAGTCCGCGCGGATGCCGAAGGTGATGCGACGGCCGGAGAACTCGTACTGGGTCGGGAAGGCCTTGTCGATGGTGTAGCCGGTGGTCTTCTCGTCGAGCAGATTGATCGCCTCCAGGTTCAGCTTCCAGGTGTCGGTGAGGCGGAACCCGATAGAGGCATCGAGCTGGCCATAGGCATCGCGGTAAACCGGATACATGTTCAGATGGATGTACTCGACGTACTTGTCCTTGTAGTTGTACGAGGCGCGCGCGCTGAAGCGATCGTTCTCGTAGTACAGGGTGAAGTTGTACGCCTTCTCGGCCAGGCCTTCCGGCGGCGTCGGGATATCCAGGTCGGATGCACCGGTCAGCGAATTGTCGAGCTGGGTGTAGTTGGCATTGATGCCCCAGCCTTCCAGCGCCGGGTGCAGCATCGACAGCGGCAGCTGCGCGACCAGCTCCACGCCGGTGACCTTGTAGGAACCGGCGGCGTTGACCGGCTGGTAGACCTCGAAGTCGTAGTAGCCGTCCAGCGAACCGTTGGCGTTGAGCTTCTCCACGTTCGGCACGATACCGGTCAACGACTGCCGCACTACGCCGTCGATCTTCTTGGAGAAGTACGACGCGGCCAGCAGGCCACCGTTCTGCAGGTACTTTTCCAGGCCCACTTCCCACTGCCTGGCGGTGGTCGGCTTCAGTGCCGGGTTGCCATCCATGAAGCGGAAGCTGCTCCAGCTGACGGTGCGTCGGTAGGCGATGTCGGTCAGTGATGGACGCATCAGCGTTTCCGAGGCAGCACCGCGCAGCACCAGGCCGTCGGCGATCTCGGCGGTCATGTTGAAGCTGGGCAGGATCCTGCTGTAGTCGCCGCTGCTCGAAATCGGCGTCGGCGTGTAGCCGTTGCTGCCATCGGCGTTCTGCACCGGATGGAAGCCTGACGAATCGACGTCGGTGTCGATCGAACGCACGCCGAGGTTGGCGTACACCGGTACCTGTCCGATATCGAAGTAGAGATCGGCCATGGCATACAGCGCCAGGGTCTTCTCCGTCACCTCGTAGTACTGGCCCGGATCGATCGGGGTTTCATAGCCCGGGTAGCGGAACGTAGCGCGCGCATAGGCGTTGGAAACCTGCTGCCAGTCCAGGTCGCTCGGGCGATACGCACCACCCGGTGCCAGCTGGCTGATCCACACCGGGTTGCTGTCGGCCAGCGTGCGCGTATTGACCCACGCGGCGCTGCCGGCGGCCGGGCCCTGGATCTTGCCGCTGCCGAACGCGCGTTCCTTGGTCTTGTCGGTGTAGCGCGCGCCGAACTGCACGCCGCTCAGTGCCGGGAAGAAGGCCAGGTTCATCTGCCGCCTCAGGTCGAGCTGCGCGGCGTACTTGTCATCCTTCACCTTCTCCAGCTCGGTTTCGTACGCTTCGAACAGGTACTTGTCTGCGGCGTTGTACATGTCGAAGCCGCCGGTTGTGCTCGGCACGGTCTCGCCGCCGTTGCGGGTCCAGCGCGTGCGCGACGGCGCGTAGGCCACGTGCTTGAGGTTGGCGTAGTCCGAGTCCTTGCGCGCGCCGGAGTAGCCGACCAGCGCGTCGATGTTCCAGTTACCCACCTTCCAGTCCAGCGTGCTGCTGAACTGACGGTAGTCGGTATTGGCGTTGCGTTCCTTGCTCAGGATTTCGTGCTGGGTGGCGGTGTAGGACACGTCCTTCAGCACGGTGATGCCGTAGGCCGACAGCGTGTCACGGTCGTAATCGTGGATGGTGTCCAGCGTGCTGCGGCTGGAGGCCGAGTACGCTGCGGCATCGTACTCGTCCTCGTGCGTGTCGTAGCCGCCGAGCATGGCGTCGAAGCTGAGCGAGAACGTGTCGCTGGGCTTGAACTGCAGCGAGGCGGTGGCGCCCCACTGGTCCTGCTCGTTGAGGTAGACGCGGTCGCCGACCTTGTCCTGGAAGACAATCCGGCTGGTTTCATCCTTGTCCATCCGGTTGCTGACGACGATGCCGGCATCGCGCGCCAGCACCGCGGCGGCCTGCGAACCGCGCGTACCCGACGCCTCCAGGAAGCGGCCCATGGGACGGAAGTTGATGCCTGAGTTGGAGTCGGTGCGGTTGGTGCGCTTGGCCTTGGAGAACGACACCAGGCCGCCCCAGTTGCCCCAGGTGTCACTGGCGAGGAAGGAGATCTTCGGATCGATCTTGCCGTTGATCGAGTTGTGCGAAGCTTCGGCCGACGCACTGAACCTCGGCTCGGGGAAGTCGAATGGCTTGGCCGTTTCGATGTAGACCGAGCCGGCGATGCCGCCTTCCTCATCGGCGGCGGTCGGCGACTTCTGCACGGTCACCGTCTGCACCACGTCCGAGGCGAAGATGTCGAACTGCACGTCGCGTCCGCCACTGCCGGAGGCCGTCGCCAGGTTGTTGATCGAGACCAGGGTGAACTCGCTGGGCAGGCCGCGCACGCTGACCCTGCTGCCCAGGCCCTTGTTGCGTTCGATGGTGACACCCGGCATGCGCTGCAGCGCTTCGGCGAGATTCTGCTCGGGAAAATCGGCCACGTCGGTGGCGACGATCGAGTCGGAGAAGCCGATGTTGGCGCGCTTCAGGTCGACGGCGCGCTCCAGGCTCCGTGCATAGCTGCCGGTCACGGTGACCGTGTCCAGCTGCTGCAGCTGTTGGCGGGTATCGCCATCGATCGCCTCCTCGGCCATCGCTTCGACGGGCAGCACGGCCAGGCCGCCGATCAGCACCGCATGTACGGCGCGGGACAACAGCTTCGCTTGGGGGGCCGCGGCGGCGGCCTCCCGGGTCTGGTAACGCATCGGATGATTCCCCGGTTCCCTGTGGTGTCTTACGCCGCGCCTGTTCCCGGGTTCCGTGGGTACAGGCCCCTGCGCCGCGTTGCCGACGTTCGGCGGGCACCGAGCCTAGGGGGAGATTGTTAAGCCCGTGTTGCGCTGCGTGAGGGCCGGCGTCCGAACCCCCATCCCAGCAGCAGCTGCACCGGCAGTGATACCAGCAGGCCGATGACGAACCAGCGTGGGAAATCCGCGCCGAGCGTCCACAGGCCGTAGCCTGCGCCCAGCACCAGCAGCGACCAGATCGAGGTGCCGTGCGCGCGCGGCCAGCAGGGCGCGTAGTAGGTGGCGAAGGCGATCGCGGCGATGCCGCCGAGCACGGTGAACGCCAGGTCCCAGCCCAGCTGCGCTTCGCTGCCGGGATGCAGGCCGAGCAGTGCAGGCAGCCAGCCACCGGCACTGGTGACCAGGGCAAGCGCGAGCAGCGCGCCAGCCAGGGCGACGATGGAAAGAAAGACAGTCTTGAGCATGCCGGGCATGGCCGCATTGTACGGCCGGACCGGCAGGGTGATGGCTTACAGCAGCTGCCTCAGCATCGCCTTCAGGCGTCGCCCTTCCTGCTGGAAGTAGTCGCGCTGCTCACGCCAGGCCGGGAACCGTTGCTCGACCTCCTGCCAGAACGCCGGCGAGTGGTTGGGCTGGATGAGGTGGCAGAGCTCATGCACCAGCACATACTCGAATGCCTGCGGACGCCCCAGGACCAGCGCAAGATCCAGGGCCATGCTGCCATCGGGAGCCAGCGAACCCCACTGCGAGGACATCACCTTCAAGCGCAGGCGGCTGGGTGCCCGTGGCAGGCCGGGCAGGTAGCGCGGCAGCCAGCGGCCCACGTCGGCGCGGGTCTGCGCCTCGAAGAACTCGCGCAGCAGACGGCGCAGGGCCGCGTCACCGGCACGGGTCGGCCACTGCAGGCAGGCGCCGTGCTCGTCGATGTCCAGGCGTGCGTAGCGGCCTTCCTGCCAGCGCAGCGGCAGCAGCTCCCCGCGCAGGGGCAGCACTCCGTCCACGCCGGGCTGCAGCGGTGCGGGCAGGCCCTGGCCCTGGTACTGGCGCAGCTGCAGTGCCAACCAGTCGCGATGCTGCTCCAGGAAACGTTCGCCCATCACCAGGCTGGCGCGCGGCGGCAGGGTCAGGCGCGCGCCGCGTTCGTCGACGCTGAGCTTGATGCGGCGCGCGCGCGGATCGCGTACGCGCAGCACGTCGATCTCGGCATCCTCCAGGCGCAGGCGAACGGTATCGCGCTGCACGGTGGCGGGCGGCGTGGGCGAGATCAGGCGGCGCAGCAGGCGGCTCATGCAGCCAGCATAGCGCCGCTTCGGGCCGCTGGATGACCGGCGGCCCACGCGGTGCCTGTTCAGTCAGCCTTGCTGAGCTTGAACGCCTCTTCCAGCAGCAGGAACAAGCGGCGGATCTCGGCGCTCTGCAGGGCGAACCGTGCGTCGAACTCGGCGCGCCGGCCCTCCTCGTCGGCATGCTCGAGCTGGTCCAGGGCGCCGTCGAGGAACTTCAGCTTGCGCACGATCAGGTCGTCGCCGATGACGAAGGACAGGTTGTCTTCGAAGATCAGCGCCAGCTTGGTCACCTGCTTGCCGGCGTCCAGGTGCTTGTCGATCTCGTCGCAGCGCAGTTCCTGGTGCTGGCACTTGACCACCGCACCGCCCTCCACCGGATCCTTCATCTCGCACTCCTCGCCCAGGCTGAGCCCGGTCGGCAGCGGTTCGCCGGCGATCCAGCCGGTCAGGATCGAACGCGGCGCGACTTCGGCGTTCAGCGGCATTGCCGGGAAGCTGCCGAGCAGGCCACGGATGTCGGACATGAAGTACTCGCCGGTCTTGCGGCTGGACGTATCCACCGCGACGTAGCCGTGCTGCAGGTCGATGAAGGCGTCGTTGCGCGAGGACTTCACGAAGGCGCGCGGCAGCAGTTCATGCAGCAGGTCGTCCTTCATGCGCTTGCGCTCGCGGCCGCCGGGGCGCCGGCCTTCCTTCTCCTCGATCTCCTCCAGCTTGCGCTCGAGCAGGTCGTTGACCACGGCTGCCGGCAGGATCTTGTCCTCGCCGCCAACCGTCAGCCACAGGTGCTCGGCGATGCGATGCGAGAGCTGTTCCTTCTCCTCGCGGCCGAACGGTGAAATGAAGCCGCGCGAATTCATCTCCAGCGCGCCGACCGGCTTGAGCACGGCGTGCGGCAGCAGCGTATCGATTTCAGAAAAATCAGTGGCGGTCGGGAAACGGAAGAACGTCAGGTTGCGAAAGAACATGGATTTCCGGATGGCAAAGAGAAAGGGCGACCGACCTTATGCGGTGGGCGTCTCGGGATCTGCGTCGGCGTCGACCGGGGTACCGGCCAGCCAGGCATGGGCATCGGGCAGCGGTGCGTCATCGCGACGGCCCAGCGCCATGAAGTCGAACAGGGACGTGTCGGCCAGCTGCGAGGGCCGGACCTGGCCCATGGCGCGCGCGATCTGCTCGATGCGGCCGGGGTGGTCCCTGTCCCACTGCTTGAGCATCAGGCCGACCTGGCGGCGCTGCAGGTTTTCCTGGCTGCCGCACAGGTTGCAGGGGATGATCGGGAACCGGCGTGCCTGCGCGTACGCGACGATGTCGCTTTCGCGCACGTAGGCCAGCGGCCGGATCACCACGTGCCGGCCGTCATCGCTGCGCAGCTTCGGCGGCATGCCCGACAGCTTGGCGTGGTGGAACAGGTTCATGAAGAACGTGGCCACCATGTCGTCGCGGTGGTGGCCGAGCGCGATCTTGGTGAAGCCATGGGTCTCGGCATGGTGGTACAGCGCGCCGCGGCGCAGGCGCGAGCACAGCGAACACATCGTCTTGCCTTCCGGAATCACCCGGCTGACCACCGAATAGGTGTCCTGCTCGATGATGTGGTACGGCACGCCGAGCCCGGCCAGGTACTCCGGCAGCACATGCTCGGGGAAGCCCGGCTGCTTCTGGTCCAGGTTCACCGCCACCAGTTCGAACGGCACCGGTGCCTTCTTCTGCAGCTGCACCAGCATGTCCAGCAGGGTATAGCTGTCCTTGCCGCCGGACAGGCAGACCATGATCCTGTCGCCGGCCTCGATCATGCCGAAGTCGGCGATCGCCTCGCCCACCTGGCGGCGCAGGCGCTTGGCCAGCTTGTGCTGCTCGCGCTCGGCCACGCGCGGATCGCGGGGCGCGCGCGGCAGGGGATCGGGAAGGGAGATCACGGCACTCATGCCTGCCATTCTACCGGCTTGGAGCGGCCCCGGCCGGGGAACGGTCCGGCCCTCTCCCGGTGGTCATCATCGCTGTGTATGCTCGGAGGCTGTGGACACCTACAGCCCCGCCGAGATCGCCGAACGCCTCGCCGCCCTGCGCGCCGAGCACCGCCTGCTGGATGAACAGATCACCCGCATGGCGGCCAATGGCGAGGACGAGCTCGAGTCCAAACGCCTGAAGCGGCGCAAGCTGCAGCTGAAGGACTGCATCACCCGGCTGGAAAGCCTGCAGATTCCCGACGAGCCGGCGTGAGCCGGGCTCAGGTGGGTGCCCACCTTGGTTGGCCTCTGCCCTGGTAGGTGCCAACCTTGGTTGGCACGACTGGAAGGTGTGTGGACCAAGGTCCACACCTACCGTAGGACCCGGCGCGACCTTCAATCCTGCGGCGCAGGCTCGTCCGGGCGTGCGGCTTCCGGGCTGACCCGCTCGATGGTGTGGCGCAGTTCGCGACCGAGGATGAACTTGGCGTCCTTGGCCCAGGCATCCAGGCGCTGGTCGAACAGCAGCTTGCTGTTCTCGTCGGGCCATACCAGGCGCAGTTCGCGCAGCTTCTGGATGAAGCTGCGGAACAGGGCCTTGTCGAAGAACTCCGGTGCCGCCGGCGCGTAGAGCAGGCTCAGGCGCTGTGCGGCCTGCTGGCACAGGCTTTCCAGTTCGGCGGCGCCGAGCGTGCCCGGCCCGTTCTTCACCAGCACCGAAATGGCGATGTAGTAGCGCTCGAAGGCCTGCTGCAGGGAGTGGCCGATCGCACGCAGGCGGAACACTTCGTCGGTCTGCCCGGTGTTGCGGGCAAGAATGCCGCCATCGTCCTCGTTGACGTTCTGCAGCAGTCCCTCACGCACGAACACGTCGATGGTCTGGTCGATGCGCTGGGCGAACTCGTCCTCGGTCCACGGCAGAAACAGCTCGGCCTGCAGGAACGGGTAGACGGTGCGGCCCAGCTGGACCAGGCCGGTGCGGCTCATGCGGCGGTTGTTCTGGAAACAGCACGCCACCCACGAGGAGGCGGTGAACAGGTGCAGCACGTTGTTGCGGAAGTAGCTCAGCAGCACCGCGGTGTCGCCGCTCACACTGAGCACGTCGCCCAGCGGGTGCTTGATGCGGGTGAGGACGTTGATCTCCTCGGCGTGGGCGATGATCCGCTCCGGCGAATGCGGAGTCACCGTCACCCGGTCCGAATACGGCATCTCGACCAGCAGGGTCTTGCACAGTTCGATCTGCGCGATCAGGTCCGCCTCGCCCATTGCATGCTTGGGCGTGGACAGCAGGGCCAATGCCAGCAGATTGATCGGGTTGACGTCCGCCGCACCATTGATGCGTTCCTGGATGCGCTCGGCCAGTGTATCGACAGTGGTCGACAGCCATGCCGGCTTCTCGTCTTCCGGCACCGCCTCACCCTTCCACTCCGGCGCCTTCTCGGCCAGCACGTCGTTCAGCGCGATCGGCTCGCCGAAGTTGACCACCACCTGCCCGTAGTTCTGCTTCAGCACCTTGGGGATGCCCCACAGCAGCTGCCAGATCGATTCCTTTTCCTTCGGTCGGCCGGAGAGTTCGTCCAGGTAGCTGCCGCCTTCCATCAGCTTCTCGTAGCCGATGTAGACAGGCTGGAACAGCACCGGCTTGCGCGGCTGGCGCAGGAAGGCACGCAGGGTCATCGAGATCATGCCGCCCTTGGGCTGCAGCAGGCGGCCGGTACGCGAACGGCCGCCCTCGACGAAGTACTCGATGGAATAGCCACCGGCCACCAGCTGCGCGACGTACTCGCTGAGCACCGCCGAGTACAGCGCGTTGCCGCGGATCGAGCGGCGGATGAAGAACGCGCCGCCCTTGCGCAGCAGCGTGCCGACCACCGGCAGGTTGAGGTTGATGCCAGCCACGATGTGTGGCGGCACGATGCCGCGGTCGTACAGCAGGTAGGACAGCAGCAGATAGTCCATGTGGCTGCGGTGGCTGGGCACGTACACCACTTCATGGCCCGGCGCGGCCGCCTTGAACTTGTCCAGATGGTGAACCAGCACACCGGCATAGATCCGGTTCCAGACATGGCTGAGCATGAAGCTGGCCGAGCGCACCACCGGGCTGGAATAGTCCGCAGCGATTTCCCAGGCGTAGGCATGCGCCTTCTTCCAGGCATCGGCCGGCTTGGAATTGTCGCGCTTGGCCTGCGCGGCGATCGCTTCGCGTACCGGCTCGGCGGCCAGTACCTGGTCCACCAGCAGGCGGCGGGTGGAAAGGTCCGGGCCGATCACCGATTCGCGGATACGGCGGAAATGGGTGCGCAGCACGCGTTGCAGCTTGCGCACCGTGCGCTCGGGCTCCAGGCCCTCGTTGACGGTGGAGCGCAGCGAAATCGGCGGAGCGAAGCGGACGATGGTGCTGCGGCCGTTGAGCAGGACCGCCAGCAGGCGGCGGAAACGGCCGACCAGCGCCCAGTTCTCCGAGAACAGTACGGCAAACCACCCGCTCTGCTTGTCCGGCGCGCGGCCGACGAAGATCGACACGGGCACCAGGTGCACGTCCAGATCCTCATGCACGCGATGCGCCTGCAGGACTTTGGCCAGCGAATCGGAATGGGTCTTGGCGCCACGCTGTTCCGGAATCAGCGAGTTGCTGGAACTGCGCCGCGACAGTGCCAGGTAGGCGCGTTTGCGACCGGTCGGGTCGCCGGCCAGCGGCACCAGCGGTGAAGGCAGGCCCGCCTGGCGGCACGCCTTGTCCAGGATCAGCGCATTGGACAGCCCGTAGTCTTCCAGCACGTACATCACCGGACGGCCATCGTTGTACTGGCCCGGATCCTCAGGTTCGATCTTCAGCGACAGCCACGGCTCGACCAGGCGGCCGAGCAGCCGTGCCCACAGCGGGCGGCGGCCAGGAGGACGGGCGTGCACGGGCGGCGGCACCGGATTCGGGCCGGTACTGGTCGAGGGGGACGCCAGCGCCGTTTCGGCGGGCGTCGACTGGGATTCTTCGCCGGGGAACGGCAGCGGGTTCTGTTTCGACATCGGCGCCATTATGGCTTAGGCGGCGGCATTGCCGCTTCTTCGCCTGCATCGGCGGGTTCGGCCGGGGCGGGCGCGGCTGCCGCACGGGCCGCGTCGGCCTGGCGCAGTATCGCGTCGGTATCGGCCAGAGTGCGGGTCAGGTACCAGTGACCTTCGCGCCGGCTCAGCGGCAGCTGCAGGGTCAGCTCGCGCCCGGCCAGGTCGTACTGCAGGCGGACCAGCGCGTTGTCGCCCTCCAGTGACAGCACTTCGCCGCGGATGCTGCGCAGGGCTTCGTCCACCCCCAGCCCGTAGCTGGCCAGCACGGCCTTGAGCGTGTGGATGAACGGCGCGAGCTGCTGCAGGCTGCCTTCCATCCCCGCGGCCTGCAGGCCGGCATCATCCTCGAAGCCGACCTGGGTGGCGGCGCCGACGAGCGCGGCGATGCTGCTGCGCGCCCGTGCGCGATCGCTGATCGGTGCGCCCTGCGCCCAGCCGGACAGGGCCTCCACCAGGGCGATGTAGTGGGCCTGCTGGCTGGGCGTGTATCCCTTCTGATGGCGCAGGTACTGCACCCCGAAGTTGCCCATCGACTGCGCGGCCTGGCGCACCGCGCCGGACTGCCCGGCCAGCTGGCGGTCGAAACTGCGCTGCAGTTCGGCACTGGCGCCGGGCCTGCGCAGGGCGGCCAGCATCGGCAGCAGCTGGTCACCCAGCGGCAGTTCGGTCAGCGGCCATTGGCTGTGTCCGTCCGCCCAGGCCTGCTGCAGCCGCTGGTACTGGCTGGGGGGCACCGACAGCTTCGCATAGCCGAGCAGATCGTCCTCGGCCAGACGCTGCGACATCGCCTGCACGGCGGCCACCGGTTCGGCTGCCGGTCGGGCCGGATCACTGCCTGGCTCGCGGCACGCGGCCACGGCCAGCAGCACCATGGCCGCCAGCCCCCACCCTCGTGCAGACTTCGTTCGCACTACCGTGCTCATGCCTTCGGACTCCCCGGACCGGTCCGCATCTTGCGGCCTGCAAGGTGACAGCGGCAAGCCGGGACGTCACGGTTTCCAGCCAAGGGGGTCAGATCCCCTCTGCTGCGGCAGAAGGGATCTGACCCCAGCGCCGCCACCGGGATAAAAAAAGAGCCCGGATCACGGGGATCACAGGCTCCTCAAGCCGGCTCGAGGCCGGAGGACAGTGTTGTGGCGCAGGTCCGGTCCGAAGACCGGATGGCGCGATCCTACGCCGCCGCACAACTTAAGGCAACACATGATGTAATGTTATTCAACTTATTGATTTTATTGAATCAATCGCGTTGCCACACGGATTCGATGAAATCCACGGCATGTTTTTCGGCGATTCGGGCATAAACCCCCGGGTAGCCAGCCAGGGCACAGCCTTCGCCCCAGCTGACGATGCCGAACTGGGTCCAGCCCTCCCGCAGGCGCAACAGCAGGGGCCCGCCCGAATCCCCCTGGCAGCTGTCGATGCCCTCGCGACCGGCACAGATCACCTTGCCGCGGGCCAGCTCGCCGGCGTATGCCTGCTGGCATTGCGTGAAGGGCACGAAGGGCGTCCGCACCGCCTGCAGCTCGGTCGGGTAGATCACGTCGTCATCGATGCCGGTGTCACCCCAGCCGATCACGGTGAAATCACGACCCGGCTTGAGATAGCTGGCGTCCGGACGCAGGCGCAGGGCAACCGGCTGCACGTCGGCCAGCGGCGCGCTGAGGTGGATCAGGGCCACGTCGTGCTCCAGGGTGTTGCCGCTGTTGAAGGCCGGGTGCACGTGGATCGCCCTGATGTTGGACGCTCGAGGCGATGGCGCGGTGGCCAGCGTGGTGCTGCCGGCCAGCACCGCCAGCCGCGCGGGCGAGTTGCCCTGTACGCAGTGCGCGGCGGTCAGGATCCAGGACGGCGAGATCACCGTGCCGCCGCAGACGTGGCGGTCGAAGTCACTGTCCCCCAGCTCCAGGCCCTGCAGGCTGACCATGAACGGATACTCGCCGGGCACGGCCGGGGCGCCGCCGATGATGTGGGGCGACCCGGTCGCCGGTGCTGCTGCGGTGGCAGGAAAGATGGCAGCGGCCAGCAGGCCACCGAACAGCAAAGAGGTGCTGCGATACATATCCTTGTACTCCCTCTATCGATGATTGGAACCGGCGAAGCCGCGGTCCACGCCGGTGCATCGATTGGAAGGGCGACCACCCCCGCGCACTGCGAGCGGGCTCACAGTTCATCGGTGTGGGGACGGTCGCGTCATTACGGGAGCCACAATTGCGAACGCCATCCCGCATGCAGCGCGATGGCGTTCATGATGTCACCGTGATCGCTGTTGGTGCGGGACTCAGCGTGCAGCCAAAGCCGACGCGATTTCCTGCTGGATCGACCGCGCCGCTGCCTGCGGATCGGCCGCCAGGCGGATCGGTCGACCGACCACGATGGCGTCGGCGCCATCGGCAAACGCCTGGGCGACGCCGACGGTACGCTTCTGGTCGTCGCCGACCGGACCCCCGGGGCGGATGCCCGGGCAGACGATCGAGAAGCCGGCACCGGTCGCGGCACGGATCGGCGCGGCTTCCTGGCCTGATGCGATCACTCCGTCGATACCGGCGGCCTGCGCGGCCAGCGCGCGCTCGACCACCACGTCCACCGGCTCGCGGTCGATCCCCATCTGCGCCAGGTCCGGACGCCCCATCGAGGTCAGCACGGTGACCGCCAGCAGGCGCATGTCGCCGGTGCTGGCCGCGGCGCAGGCTTCCATCATTGCCGGATGCCAGCCGTGGATGGTGGCGTAACTGACCGGCCACTGCGACAGCCGCCGGATCACCGCCGCCGCGGTAGCGGGGATGTCGAAGAACTTCAGATCGACGAACACGCGCTTGTCGCGGCGCGCCAGCTCATCCAGCACCTGGAAGTAGTCACCGGACGCCAGCAGTTCCATGCCGATCTTGTAGAAAGCCACGCTCTCGCCGAGGCGGTCGACCCACTCCAGTGCCTGTACGCGGTCAGGGACATCCAGCGCGAAGATCAGGCGCTCATCGTCGCGCAGCGGCAGCGGTGCGCGGCTCACGGCGCGTAGTCCAGGGCAGCGCGCTTGGCATCATGGCGTGCCTGGCGCGACTGGCTGTAGTCATTGTTGAACTGCGCCGGCTCGAAGCCGCCGTAGGTCGGGTTCGGCAGCATCCACCAGCGCTCGCCGAACCAGTCGTGGTATTGCTGCAGCAGTGCGTCACGCCCTTCATTGGTGTTGGCGGTCACTTCCACGAAGTCGCCCAGCTGGTCGCCGAACTGCATCAGCACGCGGTACTTCTGCCCGGCCAGGCGCCGGCGGCAGTTCTTCTCGCTGCCGGCCTGCTCGCAGCCTTCGACCACGGTGCCCAGGCCCAGGAACACGCTGTCATCGGCGACCGGCAGGCCCTGCTCGCGCAGGTTGGCCAGGGTCGCTTCCTTCAGGTGCACGGCGCGGTTGGAGATGTACAGAAGGGTCACGCCGCGGGCATTGGCCGCCTTGGCGAAATCGACTACGCCGGGAATCGCCTTGGCCTTCTTCTCCGCGACCCACTGGTCCCAGCTCAGCTCGTCGTATTCCTTGCCATCGCGCACCAGGCGCGCCTGGTAGGGCGAGTTGTCCAGCACGGTTTCGTCCACGTCCAGCACCACCGCGGGCTTCAGGCCCTTGGCTTCGTTGCCGCGCTCTTCCGGCACCAGCGCGTCCCAGTGGGCTTCCTTCAGCGCGCCGTCCAGGCGGTCGGCGGCGGCACGGTAGGTCTGCTCGGTGATCGCGCGGTACTCCTGCGCGCGCTGCATCCACAGCACCGCGTTGAGGTTGTCGTTGGCGGTCGCTTCGCCGGCCGCCCCGGTCTTGGCAGCCGGGGCCACCGGAGCGGCCGCGTCGGTGGCCGGGGTCTCGACGCGCTTGCAGGCGGACAGACCCAGCAGCGCCGTGGCGAGCAGGGTGAGGGACAGGGAAACAGGACGACGCATGGCATTCACCGGCAACAGATATCGGCTCATTTTACCGGCAAAGGCGCCATCGGGACGGCTATGCTTGGCGGTTGACCCGATGCCTTCCCGGAGGCCGCCATGACCGATGCCATCCAGACCCCCGACCGTCCCCTGCTCGATCCCGTGCAGGCCCGCCTGCTGGGCTGCCTGGTGGAGAAGGAGGCGACCACGCCGGACACCTACCCGCTGACGGTCAACGCCGCCCAGTCGGCCGCCAACCAGAAGACCGCGCGCGAGCCGGTGATGAACGTCGACGCCGGCAGTGTCCAGCACGCGCTGCGCCAGCTGGAGTCGATGGGCCTGGCGCGCCAGCACTTCTCCTCGCGTGCAGACCGCTACGAGCATCGCCTGCAGGCCGCGCTGGACCTGACCCGGCAGCAGACCGTGCTGCTGGCGATGCTGCTGCTGCGCGGGCCGCAGACACTGGGCGAGCTGGTCACGCGCAGCGAGCGCCTGTACCGCTTCGCCGACACCGACGAAGCCCGCCACGCCATCGAGCGCCTGCAGCAGCGCGCGCTGCTCATCGTGCTGCCGCGCGCCAGCGGCCAGCGCGAGGACCGCTATATGCACCTGCTGTGCGGCGAGGTGGACGCGGCGGCACTGGCGGCACGGTACGCAGGCGGTGCCGGTGGCAGCGAGCCGGCCGACCCGGGCCTGGCTGAACGGGTGGCCCAGCTGGAAGCGGCAGTGGCCGAACTGCAGGCGCAGCTGGCGGACCTGCGCGGCTGAGGCGGCCCGCCGGGCCTGGCCCAACGCTGTCGATGCGGTACAGGCGGACTAGCCGACCGGCGCCGCTCCCGGCGTGGCATACAGACGGCTGGGCGTGGCGATGCCCGGCAGCTGGATGACCCCCTGTTCGCACATGCCCAGGCCCAGCAGGATTTTCCCGGACACGACGTTGTCCAGGTCGGTGATGCCATAGAGGTCCTGCAAGCCAAGGGCGCCGCGCGCGTGGGTGAAGACCGCCCGCGCTGCTTCTCCTGCGTAGCCGTGCCCCGTGTACTCCGACAACAGTGCATAGCCGATGTCCGGTCCCGGCAGGCCGTCGCGCCGGACCAGCCCGGCATTGCCCAGCCAGGCGCCATCGGACAGACGCTCGATGGCATACATGCCGAACCCGTTCAACGCATAGCTGTGCAGCACGCGCAGGGCGATGTACTCGCGGGCCTGCGCTTCGCTGTGCACGTTGCGGTCACCAATGAAGCGCACGAAACCAGGATCGTTGAGCAGCGCCAGCATCGGCGCCGCATCACGATCTGGCTCGATGCGGCGGAGCCGCAGGCGTTCGCTTTCGATGGGATGCATGCGCAGACCTGTGGGTGGAGAGGCCCGATTGTAGGGCGATGTGCTGGGGTCAGAGCCCTTCCCTGCGGGAAGGGATCCGACCCCGGTCAGTCGAACAGGGCCTCGATCGCCGCCAGTCCCGCCGTTGCCCGCTCCTTCTTGCGCGCGGCATCGGCCACCGGATCGGCGCCGTCGCGCTGGATCTCCTCGGCCGGGATCTCGTCGAAGAAGCGGCTGGGCTTGAGCCGCACATGCTCGCCGAACTTGCGGGTGAGCTTGCTGTAGCTCATCCACAGCTGGATCTTGGCGCGGGTGATACCCACGTACAGCAGCCGCCGCTCCTCCTGCAGGTTGCCTTCGTCGAGGCTGACCTGATGCGGCAGCACGCCGTCCTCGCAGCCGACGATGAAGACATACGGGAACTCCAGGCCCTTGGAGGCATGCAGGGTCATCATCCGCACCTGGTTGCCGCCCTCATCCTTGTCGCTGCGCGACAACAGTGCCAGCTGGCCGGCCAGATCGGCGGCGGTGGCACCGCGCGGACCGCCTTCAAACCACTGCGCAAGTTCCTCGATGTTGTTGGCGCGGCGCTGGTAGCTGGCCTCTTCCTTGGCCTGCTGGCGCAGCTCGCTGAGCAGGCCCGATTCCTTGGCGACCTTGCGGATCATGTCACCGGAGCTGACCTGCCGCATCTGTGCGCGCAGGTCGCGCAGGATGTCGGTGAAACGCGCCAGGCTGTTGGCAGCGCGCGGCGGCAGCTGCGACAGCGCGCCGATCGCCTCGGCCGCCTGGGCCATCGGCATGTCTTTTTCCGATGCCAGTTCGGCCAGCCTGGCCAGCGTTCCGGCACCCACGTCGCGCTTGGGCGCCTGCACGGCACGCATGAATGCGGTGTCGTCGTCCGGGTTCACCAGCAGCCGCAGCCAGGCCAGCGTGTCCTTCACTTCCTGGCGCTCCAGGAACATGGTGCCGCCGGTCAGGTGATAGGGAATACGCAGCAGCTGCATCGCCTTCTCCAGCGGCCGCGACTGGAAGTTGCCGCGGAACAGGATGCAGAAGTCACTCCACGGCACGTTGCGCGACTGCGCCACGAAGGCGATCTCGGCGGCCACCTTCTCTGCCTCGTGCTCGCTGTTGCGGCATTCCCATACGCGGATGCGCTCACCGTCGGCCTGATCGCTCCACAGCTTCTTCAGGTGCTCGTGCGGGTTGTTGGCGATCAACGCATTGGCCGCGCGCAGCACGCGGTTGGAGCAGCGGTAGTTCTGCTCCAGCTTGATGATCTCCAGCGTGGGGTAGTCGCGCCCCATCTGCTGCAGGTTCTCGGGGTTGGCGCCACGCCAGGCGTAGATGGACTGGTCATCGTCACCCACGCAGGTGAAGTTGCCCTTGTCCCCGGCCAGCTGCTTGAGCAGGCGGTACTGCGCGTCGTTGGTGTCCTGGCATTCGTCCACCAGCAGGTAGCCGATGCGTTCGCGCCAGGCCAGGGCGATCTCCGGGTTCTCCTCCAGGATCTGCACCGGCAGGCGGATCAGGTCGTCGAAGTCGACCGCGTTGAAAGCGGTCAGGCGCAGCTGGTAGCGCTCGTAGACGCTGGCTGCTTCCTTCTCGCGGTTGCTGCGCGCGGCAGCCATCGCCTGCTCGGGCGAGAGACCGGCATTCTTCGCCCGCGACACCAGGTTCTTCATGTCCTCGATATCGTCGGGCTTGGCGCCATGCATCAGGTCCTTGATCTGCGCGGCGGCGTCGTCGGCATCGAAGATCGAGAAGCCGCGCTTCAGGCCCACCGCCGCATGCTCGATCTGCAGGAACTTCAGGCCCAGGGCGTGGAAGGTGCAGATGGTCACCTCGTCGGCGTCCTGCTCGCGCAGACGCTTGGCCACACGTTCGCGCATCTCCTTGGCCGACTTGTTGGTGAAGGTGATCGCGGCGATGCGGCGGGCCGGGTAGCGGCCGCAGCCGATCAGGTGGGCGATCTTCTCCACGATCACGCGCGTCTTGCCGCTGCCGGCACCGGCCAGCACCAGCAACGGGCCTTCGATGTGCAGGACGGCGGCGGCTTGGGGAGGATTGAGACCGTGCATGATGGGCGGATTGTACCGGGCGGCCGGGCACCACCACAGAGTCGCCATCGCCCGGCCCGGCTTGCGATGGGCGCCGTCCGGTGCTATCAGTGGGCAGACGCATCAATGGAGTGATGTCATGAACACGCACACGCGCTTGTTCTGCCTGGTCATACTCGCGATGGCTGCGCCAGGCTTGGCGGTGGCCGCCGCGCCGGCGCTGGAGTGCAGGTTGCAACCGGCCAAGCCCATTCCCCGCGATGTACTCACCAACGGCTTCTTTGAGGCCCATCCTGACCTGCGATGGCGGGGTCATGCCCTGGGGCTGTATCGCGAGGGCAAGTACGCGCAGGCGCTGCGCAGCTTCCGCACTGCCGCGCTGTATGCCGACAAGTTCTCGCAGTCGATGGTGGCACGGATGTACTGGCAGGGCGTCGGGACCGCCGTCGACCGGCCGTTGGCCTATGTCTGGATGGATCTGGCCGCCGAGCGGATGTACCACGATTTCCTGCGCCAGCGCGAACTCTACTGGGAGCAGCTGGACGAGACCGAACGCGCACAGGCCGTGCACCGGGGCCAGGCCGTGTATGCACGCTTCGGCGATGCCCAGGCCAAGCCGCGCATGGAGAGGAAGCTGCGCCAGGGCCTTGGCCAGATCACCGGCTCGCGTACGGGCCATATCTCGCCCGGGCTGATGGTGGCGTCGCGTTCGGGGCCCGACGCTATGCCCGGCCTGGTTACCCCTCAGGTGCCGGCGCAGCTGGTCTACGACAAGGCCTGGTGGGATCCCCAGCGGTACTGGTGCAACCAGGATGCGTTCTGGGCCCGCCCACTGGATGCCTCCGTCGAAGTGGGCGAACTGGAGCAGCTGCCGAACGTGCCACCGGCAGCGAAGTAGCCTGCGGCCGGCTGCGCAGCGGATGCGTACAATTGGCCGATGGCCAAGCTCTACTTCTACTACTCGGCGATGAACGCCGGCAAGACCACCACCCTGCTGCAGAGCGCGCACAATTACCGCGAGCGCGGCATGCGGGTGGCGATCCTGACCCCGCGCCTGGATGATCGCGCGGGCGCAGGCGTAGTGGCCTCGCGCATCGGGCTGCGCGCCGAAGGCATGGCGTTCGACCGCGACACCGACCTGCAGCGCTGGGCCGAACAGGACCTGGCATCGAACGGGCCGATGGGCTGCCTGCTGGTGGACGAAGCACAGTTCCTGACCCGCGCGCAGGTCTGGCAGCTCAGCGAAGTGGTCGACCAGCTGCGCATCCCGGTGCTGTGCTACGGGTTGCGCACCGATTTCCGCGGTGAACTGTTCGAAGGCAGCCAGTACCTGCTGGCATGGGCCGACGAGATGCAGGAGATCAAGACCATCTGCCACAGCGGCAAGAAGGCGATCATGACCGTCCGCGTGGATGAGCATGGGCATGCCGTGCAGGACGGCCCGCAGGTGGAGATCGGCGGCAACGACCGCTATGTGTCGGTGAGCCGGGCCGAGTTCAAGAAGATCACCCGCGGTGAAGGCCGCATCGAGCCGATGCAGGCACCCTTGCCGCTGTAGGCGGTGTTTGGCAGGGCTGCGCTCACCTGCGGAAGCTTCAAGCAACGTCAACGTCGAGTGAAACTGTGGGGTCAGATCCGTTTTCCTTCGGGAAAACGGATCTGACCCCATCGGCATGTCCAACTCATCCCGGGAAATTGCCTATCCACAGGGAGCCAGCTTCTGATGTTGCTCCGGCGTCTGCGGATGGGGGGCTGCAAGCCCTGCAAACCGACACCCACTCAGTACAGCGTCCGCTCCGGTGCACCGGCCGGCGGCGGGGTGTACTGGTACAGCCAGGTTTCGGTCAGCGGCTTGCCACCGCTGCGCAGGTACAGGCGGATGTCGATCTGTTCGGTGCTGCCCTCCGGCGGCACCAGGTCGAACATCGCGCGGTAACCGTCGATCTCGCGCAGCGGACGCGCCGATACGATCTCGACACGCCCCCGGCTGGTTTCCACCACTGCCTCGACCTCGGCCTTGTCGATCAGCTTTGCCAGTTCGCCGCCTTCGAAGTCCACGGCGAAGCGCCACGAGAAGTACTCGCGTTTCTTGCCGACCACACCACCCAGCCCCGTGCGGCTGGCCACGCAATGCGCCAGCGGTGGCCGTGCCGGCGGCTCGGCGCCCCAGTACAGGCGGTAGCCGACCAGCAGCTCCTGTCCCGGCTGCGGCTTCTCCTTCGGATTCCAGAAGGCGACGATGTTGTCGAAGGTCTCATCGACCGTGGGGATCTCCACCAGCTGCACCGAGCCCTCGCCCCATTCGCCCTTCGGCTCGATCCACAGGCAGGGGCGCTTCTCATAGAAGACGCCGTCGTCCTGGTAGTGATCGAAGTTGCGGTCGCGCTGCAGAAGGCCGAAGCCACGCGGATTGCGGTCGACGAACATGTTGAAGCGCAGGTTGCGCGGGTTGCACAGCGGCCGCCAGATCCACTCACCGGCCCCGGTCCACATCGACAGGCCATCGGTATCGTGGATCTCCGGGCGCCAGTCCCAGTCCATGCGGCGGTCGTTCTCACCCACCTGGTACATGCTGGTGCACGGCGCGATGCCCAGGCGCTGGATCGCCTTGCGCGGATAGAGCGCACTGTCGATGTCCATCAGCAGCACATCGCCGTTGGTGATGGCGAAGCGGTAGGCGCCGGCTACGCTGGGCGAGTCCAGCAACGCATAGACGATGATGGTGTCCGAATCGGCGGCAGGCTGCTCGAGGTAATAGGCGATGAAGTCGGGAAACTCCTCCGGCCTGCCCATGCCGGTATCGATCGCCAGGCCGCGTGCGGACTGCCCGTACTGGCCTTCCTTGCCGACCGCGCGGAAGTAGCTGGCGCCAAGGAACGCGGCGAAATCGCGGTCGGTATCCTTGCGGGTGTTCAGGCGGAACCCGGCGAAGCCCAGGTCCGCCGGCAGTTCGCCGTTGCGGATCCCGCTCTTGCCGTAGTTGAACGCTGCACCGTCATACGCCAGTTCCTGCGCCTGGCCGTCGACCACGTCGAACATGCGCACCGGCGAATGGAAGTACAGGCCCAGGTGGAAGAACTTGGCCTGGAACTTGCCCGGCTGGTCGGCCCACAGCGCGTGGTCCTGGCGATAGCTGATGGACTGGTACTGGTCCCAGTCCAGCGCTTCAAGCCGGCCCGGCAGCACCCGCTTGTGGCTCTGGTAGGGGGCCTGTGCCAGTGCGCGTGCCTGCCCCTTCAGGGTGGCGAAGCTGAACGGCTGCGGCTGGCCGAGGCGGCGCAGGCCGACCTGGCCGTTCCTGCTGGCGGCGCAGGCGGGCAGGGACGGCAGGCCGAAGGCTGCCAGGGCCAGGGAGGCGTTGCGGATGAAGTCGCGTCGTTGCATGCAGGCGCGTCAGGCACAGGGAAGGGTCGGCCATCATAGGCAGACAAACGTTAACGGGCAGCGGAGAGCGCAACCTCCCATTCAGCTGCCGCTGGCTGGACCGCCTCAGCGCTGGCAGTGGCTGCACCACACGCTGGCACGCTGGCCGATCATGGCGTGCTTGAGCAGGCGTCCGCAGGTCGGACAGGGCAGCCCGTCGCGGCCATAGACCAGCAGTTCCTGCTCGAAGTAGCCGGGTGCGCCATCGGGGCTGATGAAATCACGCAGTGTGGTGCCACCGCGGGTGATCGCGTAGCCCAGCGTTTCCTTCACCGCGGTGGCCAGCCGCTGGTAGCGCTCGCGTGAGACCTTGCCGGCCTCGCGCAGCGGGCTGATGCCGGCCTTGAACAGGCTCTCGGCGGCGTAGATGTTACCGACGCCCACGACCACCGCCTGGTCCATGAGGAAGGTCTTGACCGGGGCGCTGCGGCCGCGGCTGCGGGCGAACAGGTAATCGCCATGGAAGGCCTCGTCCAGCGGTTCAGGCCCCAGCCCCTGCAGCAGCGGATGGACCTGCCCGGCCGGTTGCCAGAGCAGGCTGCCGAAGCGGCGCGGATCGTTGAAGCGCAGCAGGCGCCCGTTGTCCAGGCTGATATCCACGTGGTCATGTGGCCGCAGTGGGGTATCTCCGGGCAGTACACGCAGGCTGCCGGACATGCCCAGATGCAGTACGGCGCTGCCGATGGCCGTGTCCAGCAGCAGGTACTTCGCGCGCCGACGGATGCCTTCGATGCGCTGTCCCGGCAGCAGCTGCGCAATCTCCGGCGGAATCGGCCAGCGCAGGTCGGCGCGGCGCAGGATCACGCCGTGGACGCGGCGGTCCTGCAGATGCGGGGCCAGGCCGCGGCGGGTGGTTTCGACTTCGGGCAGTTCAGGCATGCCCCGATTCTACGCCCGCTCAACGCGGGGGCGCGGACAGCTCACGAGCGTCGAGAAACCCGTCACCGTTGGCATCCTGCTTGTGGAAGCGTTGCACGATGACCTGCCGCTGCTGCTCGCGGGTGATCGCCCTGCCCTTGCCACCGGGCAGTTCATCGGCAGTCAGCACGCCATCGCCATTGCGGTCCATGCGGTCGAAGGCATACAGCATCCACTGCACGTACTCGGTCTCGCTGACCCGGCCGTCGCCGTCGCTGTCCATCTTCTGCAGGTAGCTGCGGGTGTCACTGACCTGGGCCGGGGCGGCGGCCGGCAGCAGCGCGGCCAGCAGCAGCGCCCCTGCCCTCATGCGCCCACCAGCGTGTAGCCCTTCAGCCGTTCGGCATAGGCCTGCAGCGCCGCGATTCCGCTCCCCTCGGCCTCGCGGCACCACGCCTGCAGGTGTCGCAGGCGCTCGGCGGCATCGTGCCCGCGCGCCTCCAGCAGCGCAGCCAGCCGCGCGCGGTATTCGACCAGCACACGGATGCGCGGGCGTTGCGCCACCCATTCGCTGAGCTGGGCACGGTTGTCCGGCTTCAGCCAGCGCCCATCGTTGACCAGGCCACGGCGCAGCCGCCGCGGCAGCAGCCGACGCAGCTTGGCGCCCGCCTGGGCGGCCTCCTCGCGCAGGGCCGGCATGAAGACGTTGCGCTGGTAATCGGTCATCGCCTGGAAGCGATGCGAAAGCAGTGCCTTCAGGGTTTCGGCGTCGGGCACGGCGATGTTCGGGCGCACATCCATCGCCGGTGCGACGCGCAGCACCCTGGCCAGGCGCAGGGCCTGCAGCAGGCGGATCGCGCACCAGCCGATGTCGACTTCCCAGCGCCGCATGGCAAAGCGTGCCGAACTGGGGAAGGCATGGTGGTTGTTGTGCAGTTCCTCGCCACCGATCCAGACGCCCCACGGTGTCAGGTTGGTGGAGGTGTCGGCCGATTCGTAGTTGCGGTAACCCCACCAGTGCCCCAGGCCATTGACCACGCCGGCCGCCCAGAACGGAATCCACGCCATCTGGATCGCCCACAGCGCCACGCCCGGCAGGCCGAACAGTACGCTGTTGATGGCCAGCAGCAGCACCGGGCCGAGGGTGGCATGCGGGGTATACAGGTGGCGCTCGATGGCATCGTCGGGCGTGCCGCGTCCGTACTGCTCGATATCCGCGCGCATGCCGCGTGCTTCCCGATACAGCTCCACTCCCCGCCAGAACACCGTGCCGATGCCGCGCGTGACCGGGCTGTGCGGGTCGTCCTCGGTCTCCACCTTGGCGTGGTGCTTGCGATGGATGGCCACCCACTCGCGGGTGATCATCGAGGTGGTCAGCCACAGCCAGAAGCGGAACACGTGGGCCAGTGCCGGATGGAAATCGACGCCGCGATGGGCCTGGCTGCGATGCAGGTAGAGCGTCACCGAGAAGATGGTGATCTGGGTGAAGACCAGCAGCACCGCCAGCATGGCCCACCCTCCCAGGCCGAGCACGCCACCGGTCAACAGGGATATCAGGGCATCGGACATGGAGGCTCTCCGGATCGCACGGGGATGGCAGACATCATGGCCGCTTGCGTTGCAAACTGCACCTCTGACCGCGGTGCGCCAGCACCGCTTCCGTGGCACCGTTCACAGTTGGGGACCTGAGTTGTCGAGCCTGGATCCGCGCGCCCGCGCCGTTGTCGCCGTCCCGTCCGCCGGGGAGCGGCCGCCGTTGATCGAACTGGACCGCGCCAGCGTGATGCGCGGCCAGGTGAAGGTCCTGCATGGGCTGAGCCTGCGCATCGCGCAGGGCCAGCACACCGCCCTGCTCGGCCCGAATGGCTGCGGCAAATCGACCTTCATCAAGCTGATCACCCGCGAGCTCTACCCGCTGGCGCAGGGCGACGGCGCGGTCGCGGTGAAGGTACTGGGCCAGAACCGCTGGCAGGTGGACCGGCTGCGCTCGCAGCTGGGCATCGTCACCGGTGACCTCAGCAGCACGCTGTCCGAGATGCCGGGGCTGACCGTCGAGCAGGCCGTGCTGTCCGGTTTCTTCGCCAGCTGCGTGGTGCCGGCTTTTCGCGAGGTGACCGCCGAGATGCGTGCCCGCGCCGGCGAGACACTGGCGATGACCGGTGCGCTGGCCCTGCGCGAGCGCGCCTATGCAGAGCTCTCTGCCGGCGAGACGCGCCGGGTGCTGATCGCGCGCGCGTTGGTGAACCGGCCGCAGGCGCTGCTGCTGGACGAACCCTCCACCGGCCTGGATCTCGTCGCCCGCCAGCAGCTGATCGCGACCATGCGGGCACTGGCGCAGCAGGGCATCACCCTGGTGCTGGTGACCCATCACATTGAAGAGGTCATTCCCGAGATCGAGCGGGTGGTGCTGCTGCGCGACGGCCGCGTGCTGGCCGACGGCAGTCGGGCCACGCTGCTGTGCGACGAGCCTCTGTCGGCGGTGTTCGGCGGGCCGATCCGGGTGGTCGAACAGGACGGCCGGCTGACGGCGTACGCGGGGTGAGCAGTACGCCTGCGCAGTGCCGGCGTCGGCGTGGCGCTGCAGGCGGCGCAGGGTAGCGGGCCGGCATTCCGGCCCGCCACGTCATGCCTCAGAACCGCAACGCGACTGCGCGTGACTCGATCGGTGCCATCCGGCTCTGGTCATGCAACTGCAGCTCGCGCAGTTCGAAGGGGGCACCGAAGCCGGCCGGCAGCGCTGCCTGGTCGAACGGCAGCAACAGCTGGCCGCGACCGGGACCGTCGAACCATGCGGCGGCGTGCGCCTGCGCGACCGGACGCAGTTGGCCATCCGGGCCCGTGGCGTGCAGGGTGCCGCGCGCTTCGTAGCGCCCGGCGGCGGCGACCTGCACCGGCAGCGCCACGCGCCGGCTGGCCTGGTCCGGTGTGGCCTGCCCGACGAAGCGGGCGGTCGGCCGGGCTACGGCGAAGGCGACCTTGCCGTCGCGCAGTACGCCATCGGCCTGGGCGAACACCTGCAGTTCCCACAGGCCCTGCGTGTTGCTGGCCTCGGCGGGAATCCGTACCTGCGCGTGCAGGCTGCCGTCGGTCGTACGCAGCAACCGCTGCGGCCAGCTGCGGCCATCGGGTGCGACCAGCAAGGCTTCGCCGCCCAGTCCCCCGCGACGCGCCTGCAACTGGGCGGGACTGGCTCCGTCTTCAAGCAGGCGTGCCCGCAGCTGTATGCTGCCGCCGGCCAGGACCTGCGCCTGGCTGGCCTGCACCTCCAGCCGCAACGGGCTGTTGGGTTCAAGCACCTGTACGACGTAGCGGCCCTGCGCCTGCGCGCTCTGCAGGCGGTAATTTCCCGCAGCACTGCCCGTGCCGGTGCGCAGCATGCTGCTGCCTTCGCCCACGGGCATGCCGGCGTCCTGCAGCTGGCGCGCGTCGACGGCGCGGGCGACGCTGCTGCGGCCGGCCGGATCCCGGACCTGCAGTGACTGCGCCGGAACCGCGCGCGCACCGGCTGCCGGGCTCAGCTGGATCACCGCATCGGGGGCGGTCAGCGGCAGCTCCAGGCCACGTTGCAGCTGCGCGCCATCGACCTGCTGCCAGTAGCTGCGGCTGACCGAGGCGTAGGGCGTGGAGGCCTGCAGGGTCTGCGCCGGGTCCAGTGCCCAGGCAAACGCCAGGGGCGCGTGTTCGCTGCCGTCAGGCGGCAGCGGTGCGGCCACCAGCGCGGCCACCACCTGGTCGCCGGGGAGGGCGCGCAGCGGCTGCGCAGCGTGCACCGTGACGGAGGCCGTGGCCAGGGCTGCCAGCACGGCGATGGTCAGCGGAAGGGAATTCATCGTCATCGTCGTCGTCCTCACTGGGCCAGGTCGTTGCGCAGGATGGCGCCCAGGCCGAAGCACTCGCGGCGGCTCTGGTTGTGGCTCAACGGCTCGGAGCCCTGCGTGCGCGCGGTGTCGGTGAACCAGGTACTGCCCGCCGCCTTCTGGCTGCTGCACTCCAGGAAACCGTCCGAGCACGAGGACAGCCAGTTCTGGGTGAACTCCAGGCCGACGTTGGCCGCGTAGCCGCCGCAGTAGCTGTTGCTGTCCCACACGGCCGATTCGACATCGCTGCCGACCACCGCGCGGAACGGCTTGGGCAGTGCCGGCCGACCGGCCGTCCCGTACAGGTTCTGCGCGTTGTAAGTGGCCATGCTGGCGACCTGCTGCTGGCGCACGGCATCGTTCTTGTAACCGAGCAGCCAGCCCAGGGAGGTTTCGAAGGTGTTGCCGTTGAGCACGGCATCGGCCAGCGGCGTACCCGCCGATGAGGGTGCCAGCGCGTTGACCTTGCGCACCGTGCGTATGATGTTCGGGTAGCGGCTGTCGTAGGTCGGGTTGGAGAGGATCCAGCGCATCACGTTGCCGCCGTTGGAATGGGTGATGACCACCAGCTGGGTGATGCCGCGGCTGTTGATGAATCCGGTGAGCTGGTCGGCCAGGCAGCCGGCGGCTTCCGGCTTCCACATGTACTGCGTGAAATCGCAGTTGATGACCACATAGTTGCTGCTGTTCGGCAGCCCCTGGCGGACGGTGTCGATGATCGCCGGTTGCCAGTAGTCCTGGGTGGCGTTGGTCTGCGCGCCGGTGCCGTGCACGAAGGCCACGCCGACCACATCGGCGGCGGTGGCCGGCGTGACGGCCATGGTGGCGAGCAGGACCAGGACGGTACTTCCTGTTGCGGTGCTGCGCATCGCTTCTCTCCCTCTGTCAGCGGATCCCCCCGACCCGGCTGGAATGGAATGGCACGCGTGCCATCGTTGCGCCGATGCTCGATGCCCCGGCGCGTGAAAGTCCGTGCGCTGCGCCCGGATTCGGGAGAATGGCGGAGCGCGATGACGCTTTTGCCCCGTTTTGATGACCATGCCGGGTCTGGCCGTATGACCGACGGCCACTGCGACGCCGGCTGCGGGCTGCGATCATGGCGTGGTGTTTCCTCTGCTGAGCCTGACCATGTCTGTGATCTTCCGCCCTGCCCGTCCCCTGCTTGGCCTGGCCATCGTGCTGGCGCTGGCCGGCTGTGCCGCGTCTGCTGCCCGGCCGACCGCCGTCGAAGCCAACGTCACCACCAAGGCCGTGGGCTATCTGGACGCGCGCGCCGTACCGGCCAGCCTGGCCCTGGTTCCGGCGCCACCGGCCGCGGGCTCGGCGGGCTTCGCCCTGGATGAACAGGTCAGCCGCGAAGCGCGTGCACTGCGCGGCAGCCCACGCTTCGCCCAGGCCACACTGGATGCCGAACTGGGCTTTCCGGAAGGTGCCAACCAGTTTTCCTGCGCGGTCGACATCGATGTGGACGCGGTGAAGACGCCCGCGCTGTACCGCCTGCTGGAGCGCAGCCGGATCGACGCCAGTGCTGCCACCAAGGTCGCCAAGAACCACTACCAGCGCCCGCGCCCGTTCATGGTCAATGGCGAGCCGACCTGCACGCCGGATGATGAAGCGGGGCTGCGCAGCAACGGTTCCTATCCGTCCGGCCACACCTCGATCGGCTGGGCATGGGCCCTGATCCTGTCGGAGATCGCGCCGGATCGTGCCGATGCCATCCAGGCCCGTGGCCGCAACTATGGCGAGAGCCGCCTGGTGTGCAACGTGCACTGGCAGAGCGACATCCTCGAAGGCCGTTTCATGGGGGCTGCCGCCGTTGCCCGGCTGCATGACAATGCTGCGTTCCAGCGCGACCTGCTGGCGGCACGCAGCGAGATCGCCGCCGCGCGCAAGGCCGGCCTGCATTCCAGCCGCAACTGCACCGCCGAAGAGGCAGTGCTGAAGGTACGCCCGCAGAGCGCGCTGTAAGCGCTCGCGGCGCAGAGGTGGCGCCGGGCCATGCCCGGCGGACACCGAACGCAGAAGGGCCGGCATTGCGCCGGCCCTTCTGCATTGCCTCGGTACAGCGACCGCATCAGAACTTAGCGGTGAACTCCACGCCCCAGGTCCGCGGCTCGTTGAGGAAGCCGGTCAGGTTGTTGAAGTCGATCGCACCGACCACGCGGGTCTGGTTGGTGAGGTTGCGGCCGAACACCGCCACGTCGTACTGGCCGTACTCCCAGTTGTAGCCCAGGCGCAGGCCGCCTTCCAGCGAACTGCGGCTGCGGAACTCCGGCGACTCGTAGATGAAGAAGTTCACCGGGCTGCGGTAGGCCCAGTCGGTGTAGGCGTACAGCTCGCTGCCATCGGTGAGCGGGAAGCCCACGCGCAGGGTCATGTTGTGGATCCACTTCGGCGCCTGCGGCAGCGGATTGCCGTTGACCAGGGCGTAGGTACCGCCGTTGATCACCGTGGTCGGATCGGTGATGGTGCAGCCACCGCCGCAGATCGCCACGGCCAGGTTTTCGTCCTTGATCTCGGTGTCGTTGTAGCTGCTGCCCAGGGTCAGCAGGACGTTGTCGGCCAGGTAGGCTTCCAGGTCCAGCTCCACACCCTGGCCGATGGTCTTGTCGGCGTTGAGCAGGGTGGCGGTATTGTTGCTGCCGCCGACCGCGATCAGCTGCTGGCCGTCGACGTCGTAGCGGAACACGCTGAAGCCCAGGCGGGCGCGGCGATCGAACAGGTCGGCCTTGATGCCGGCTTCGTACGAGATCACCTTCTCGGAATCGGCCTGCGACACGCCACCGAAGGCCAGACGGCCCTGGATCGACGGCGCGCGGAAGCCCTTGGCCACGCGTGCATACGCATTGACGTTGTCGGTCAGCTTGTACACACCGCTGACATCCCAGCTGACGTCATCGACGTCGGTGTTGGCCAGGTACGGCCCGCTCACCGGGGTGCCGCCCTGCACGGCCTGCAGCACGCGCGCGGTGAAGTCCTTCTTGTCCTGCGTGTAGCGCACGCCGGCGCGCAGCTTGAAGCGGTCGGTGACATCGAAGTCGCCCGATGCGAACACCGCCCACGCCTTGTTGCGCTGGCTCTGCACGGCATGGCCGGTCTGCGGATTGCCCGGCGTCAGCGAGTCGTAGTTGAAGCTGTCGATGGTGACGTCTTCATCGAAGTAGAAGACACCGGCCTGCCAGTCGAAGCGGCCCCACTCATTGGATTCCACGCGGAATTCCTGGGTCCACTGGCGGTGGTGCGGCAGGCCATCGGCCGATTCGGACGGGAACGGAATGAAGCCCGGGCCATAATTGCCGGCGCCGAGGAACGAAGCACCGTAGCCACCGTCGATATCGCCGCGGTTGAGCGATTCGGCAGTCTCGTAGCCGGTGATGGAGTGCAGGGTCACCGAGCCGAGGTTCCACTGCAGGCGCGCGCTGCCGCCCCAGGTTTCCAGGTCGGAGAAGTTCACGCCGTCGTTGGCCACCTTGTCGCGGTCGAAGTTCTCGACCAGCGCGTTGCTGCCCTTCTGGATGATGTTGGCGCGGAACAGGCGGGCGGTGCCGTTGAGCTTGCGCTTGTGCAGGTTGAACAGGGCCTCGAAATCGTCGCCCTCATACAGGAACTGCACGCGGCCGGCGGCCTCGTCATAGCCTTCAAAACCACTGTTGGGCGCGCCGACGCGGGTGTTGTCGACCCAGTCGTCACGGCGCTGGTAGATCGCCGAAACGCGTGCCGACCAGCGGTCGGTCAGCGGGCCGCCGTAGGCGCCCTGCACGTTCCAGCTGTTGTAGCTGCCGTAGCCGACGCGGACGTAGCCATCGGCATCCTGCGACGGACGCGCCGAATCGAACTTGACCACGCCGGCCGGCGTGTTGCGGCCGAACAGGGTGCCCTGCGGCCCACGCAGCACTTCCACGTTGGCCAGGTCGAACAACGGGAAGCCCTTCAGCAGCGGGCTTTCCTGCACCACGTCGTCGTACACCAGCGAGACCGGCTGCGAGGCATTGAGGTCGAAGTCGGTGTTGCCGAGGCCGCGCATGTAGAAGCGCGGGAAGGCACGGCCATAGGACGATTCGATGTTGAGGCTGGGTACGCGCGCGGCCAGGAAGCGGATGTCGTCGCCGGCCGAGCCGAGCACATCGAGCTTCTCGCCCTGGATCGCGGTGATCGCGACCGGCACGTCCTTGGCATTCTCGACGCGGCGCTGGGCCGTCACCTGCAGGGTATCGAGCGCGACCGGATCCTTGGCGGCGGGGGTTTCCTGGGCGGCTGCAACCAGCGGCAGCAGGGCGGAGAGAGCGGCAACGAGGGGGCGCGCGACCGGAATACGGCCGCGGGAAGTGCGGGTCGGGGACATGGCGGTAGGCTGTGTTTGGAGGGGTGGTAAAACGGCGCTACCAGATAATTGTTGCAATACAGCACCTGCGCCGCAAATGGCCGCTGTTCATGGCGCGGTCGCGGGCCACCAGGGAGGGTCGCTAGACTCGGGCTTTCCCACCCCGACCCGGCGCACCGCCATGACCCAGTGGTACTTCCATTCCTCCGCCCAGGCCGACCGCATCGGGCCGCTCGATGACGAAGCCGCGCGCCGCTACGCGCAGGCCAACCCCCGCGCGCTGGCCTGGTGCCAGGGCATGAGCGGCTGGACCGCCATCGCCGAGGTGCCCGAGCTGCAGGCGCCCGCCCCGGGCATGCCCAACACGCCGCCACCCGTGCCGGGCGGGCCTGCGCGGGGCCGGGCCGACGACATCGACTTCCGCATCGTCGGCCATGAGATGCAGTTCGTGGAGATCGAGCTGGATCCCGGCGAGAGCGCCATCGCCGAAGCCGGCGCGCTGATGTTCAAGGACGCCTCGGTGCAGATGGATACGGTGTTCGGCGACGGCACGCACAGCGGCCAGGGCGGCGGCATCATGGACAAGCTGATGTCGGCCGGCAAACGCGTGCTGACCGGCGAGAGCCTGTTCGCCACGCTCTATACGCATACCGGGCAGGGCAAGGCCAAGGTCGCGTTCGCCGCGCCCTACCCCGGCACCGTGCTGGCCATGAAGCTGGACCAGCACGGTGGCCGCCTGGTCTGCCAGAAGGACAGCTTCCTGGCGGGGGCGCGCGGCGTGCAGATCGGCGTGCAGTTCCAGCGCAAGATCATGACCGGCCTGTTCGGCGGCGAAGGCTTCATCATGCAGAAGCTGGAAGGCGATGGCTGGGTGTTCATCCACGCCGGAGGCTGTGTGGTCGAGCGCGAACTGGCCGCCGGCGAGCGCCTGGACGTCGATACCGGCTGCGTGGTCGCCTACCACCCGACGGTGGACATGGACGTGCGCCGGGTCAGTGGCATCAAGAGCATGGTGTTCGGTGGCGAGGGCGTGTTCCTGGCAACCCTGACCGGACCGGGCAAGGTCTGGCTGCAATCGCTGCCGTTCTCGCGCCTGGCCGGCCGGATGTGGATGGCCGCGCCGCAGGGAGGTGGGCAGAACCGCGGCGAAGGCTCGGTGCTGGGCGGCATCGGCCGCATCCTCGACGGCGACAACCGGTTCTGATCGCCCGCGGGTAGCGCCGGGCCATGCCCGGCGAGCGCAGCGGCCCTGAACTGCCCGCCAGGCCATGCCCGGCGCTATCCATGGCGGTCCATGAATAGGGCGTCGTCCTGCCCTGCCCGGCCCGCCGTGGCTTCGGTATGCTGGCGCCCTTCCCTGAATCCGGCGCCGCGAGCGCATTGCCGATGAGCCTGTTCCGTCCCCGCGTGCTGCTGTCCGTTGCCCTGCTTGGCCTGCTGGCCGGTTGCGGTGGCGATCCGGTGCGTCCGGCGCCGCCGCCGGCGCCGACCGTGGTGCCGCAGGCCAAGCCGGTGAAGATCGGCATCGCGCTGGGCGGCGGCGCGGCCAAGGGCTTTGCCCACATCGGTGTGATCAAGATGCTCGAGGCCAATGGCTTCGAGCCGGTGGTGGTGTCCGGCACCAGCGCCGGCAGTGTGGTCGGCGCGTTGTACGCCAGCGGCATGGATGCGTTCCAGATGCAGAGCCGGGCCGTCGCGCTGGATGAAGCCAGCATCCGCGACGTGCGCCTGTTCTCCGGCGGGCTGGTGCAGGGCCAGAAGCTGCAGGACTACGTCAACGAGCAGGTCGCCAACCGTCCGGCAGAGCGCCTGAAGAAGCCGTTCGCCGCCGTCGCCACCCAGCTCGAAACCGGCGAACGCGCGATCTTCGTGCGCGGCAATGTGGGCCAGGCCGTCCGTGCGTCCAGCAGCATCCCCGGCGTGTTCGAGCCGGTGAAGATCGGCGGACGCAACTACGTCGATGGCGGCGTGGTCAGCCCGGTGCCGGTCGATGCCGCGCGCCAGCTCGGTGCCGACTTCGTGATCGCCGTGGACATCTCCAGCAAGGCCAGTGGCAAGGCACCGACTGACATGCTCGGCATCGTCAACCAGTCGATCGCGATCATGGGCCAGCGCCTGGGCGAGCAGGAACTGGCCCGCGCCGACATCGTGATCCGCCCGCGCGTGCTGGATATCGGTGCGGCTGATTTCAGCCAGCGCGGGACCGCGATCCTGGAGGGAGAAAAGGCGGCGATGGCCGCGATGCCGCAGATCCGCGCGAAGATCCAGCAGATGCAGAAGGCGCGCGCCGCCGCGCTGGCACCGCCGCCGGTAGCCGCGCCGAAGTGCGAGGAGACCTCGCGGCTGGGCAGGCTGATGGGGCGCAAGGACAAGTGCTGAGCCCTCGCCCGCGCTGAGCGGTGCTCAGGGTTCCAGCTGCGACAGTGGCAACGCCTGGAAGCCCTTCACCGTGCGCAGCACGAAGCTGGAATTGGCATCGGCCACGCCACCGGCATTGAGCAGGCGGTCCAGCAGGAAGCGCGAGAAGTGCTCGAGGTCGCGCACGTAGACGTGCAGCAGGTAATCCATGTCGCCGGTGAGCGCATGGCAGGCCACCACTTCATCCCAGCCCTGCACGCTGTCCACGAAATGCGCGATGGCCGCCTGGTCGTGCTTTTCCAGTTGCACCCGCACGAACGCCTGCAGGCCCAGCCGCAGCTGCCGGGGTTCCAGGCGCGCGCCATAGCCGACGATCACACCCTCGCTCTCCAGCCGCTGCAGGCGGCGCAGGCAGGCGGAGGGGGAGAGGTTCACCCGGGCCGCGAGCTCGGCATTGGTGGCGCGACCATCCCGCTGGATTTCGGCCAGCAGGCGTATATCCGTGCGATCGAACTGGACTTCTCCGGCCATTGTTGCCCCGCAACATGGTGAGTACGCAAGGATATTGCGCCAGCAAGGTTATTCCGCGCAACTTTTGCAACCCTGTTGCGCCCGCCCTGCCCTAGCATCGTGGACATCCCTTCAAGGAGCGTCCCATGGATCCCGCCCAGCCCCGCCGCGTCGAACACCAGCAGACCGACAAGGGCTACGTGCCGGTGTACACCACCGCGCTCGTCGAGCAGCCGTGGGATACCTACAGCGCCGATGACCATGCGACGTGGAGCACGCTGTACCAGCGCCAGCGCGAGCTGCTGGTTGGCCGAGCGTGCCGGGAGTTCCTGGACGCGCAGGACGAGATGGGCATGAGCGCGCACATGATTCCGCGCTTCGACCAGCTGAATGAAGTACTCGGCGCAGCCACCGGCTGGACGCTGGTGGGCGTGGAGGGGCTGCTGCCGGAGCTGGACTTCTTCGACCACCTGGCCAACCGCCGCTTCCCGGTCACGTGGTGGATCCGTCGCCCCGACCAGATCGACTACATCGCCGAGCCGGACCTGTTCCACGATCTGTTCGGCCATGTGCCGCTGCTGATGAATCCGGTGTTTGCCGATTACATGGAGGCCTACGGCCGTGGCGGTGTCAAAGCCCACGCCATCGGCCCGGAGGCGCTGCAGAACCTCACGCGCCTGTACTGGTACACGGTGGAGTTCGGCCTGATCGATACCCCGGATGGCCTGCGCATCTACGGCGCCGGTATCGTCTCGTCAAAGGGCGAATCGCTGTACTCGCTGGAATCGGCCGCGCCCAACCGCATCGGCTTCGACCTGCAGCGCATCATGCGCACGCGCTACCGCATCGATACCTTCCAGAAGACCTACTTCGTCATCGACAGCTTCGAGCAGCTGATGCAGGCGACGTCGCCGGACTTCACCCCGATCTATGCCTCGCTGGCCGAGCAGCAGCACCTGCCGGCCGGTGACGTGCAGGCCGACGACCGTGTGTTCCAGAAGGGAACCGGCGAAGGCTGGGCCGACGGCGGCGACGTGTGATGCGGCAGGGGCATCCGTAGGGCCGGCTCCACGCCCGGCTCCGCGGGTCAGCGCGGGTATGCCAGCAGCAGCACCAGATCCTCGTCACCCACCTGCTGCAGTGCATGCAAACTGCCTTTGCGCGTCAGCAGGGCATTGCCTGCGCTGACGTCGTACTGCGTGCCGTCCAGCACGTAGCTGCCCCGTCCGCTGACGATGTAGTAGATCTCGTCCTTGTGCTGCGGATGCAGGCCGATGCCTGCACCCTTGTGCAGCACGCGCTTGCGCAGCACGAACGGCAGGTCCTTCTCTCCGGCGAAGAACGGATAGGCCGTGGTCGGCCCGGCGCCACCATGCGGGCCGGGCTGGAGGATGGCGATGTCATGCTCATGGACCACGCGCGAGGGCTGCGCCGGTTGCCCGCCCTGCCCCGCCGCCGCGCTCACGTCACAGTCGATGTCGCGCACGAGTGCATCTTCCAGCCCCGGCTGCAGCACCCTCCACTCGCGCAGCACCAGGCAGGCGACGGCGTTGGCGCCGGCCACGCTGAAGTGGGTGCCGTCGGCCTTGCCCTGCTCGGGCACGAACAGGAAGTAGGGGCGTGCACCCTGCTCGCCCAGCGCGCGTATCCAGCGCGTGCTGCGGTCGTTGAGTTCGATCAGGGCAACGTGCTCGCGCGCGGCCAGCTGCTGCATCGCCCGCGTGTAACGCGCATGTGTGTCCAGCAGCGAACCGAAGTCATACAGCAGCCGCGCCACCGGCGTGACCAGCACCGGCGTGGCGCCCTTGTCGCGCGCCACCTGCACGTAACGCATCAGCAGGCGCGGATAGTCGCTGTCCGGATCGGTATAGCGCGTGGGATCTTCGAACTTGGCGTCGTTATGGCCGAACTGGATCAGCAGCACATCGCCGCGGCGCAGCTCGCTGGCGATCGCATCCAGGCGGCCTTCATCGATGAAGCTGCGCGTGCTGCGGCCTCCCCGGGCGTGGTTGCGCACTTCGAACCGCGCCGGATCGAGGTAGCTCTGCAGGGCCTGGCCCCAGCCCGCCTGCGGCGCGCGCTCGGGACCGTACTCGGCCGCGGTGGAGTCACCGGCGATGAACACCCGCACCGGCGCCGCCTGCGCGGTGGTGCACGACAGCAGCAACAACAGCAACAGCCTTCGCATCGCGGCACTCCTGTAGAGCCGAGCCATGCTCGGCTGTTTTTCGATCAGAGCGCGACAGCCGAGCATGGGCTCGGCTCTACAGACCGGTGTGCCTCAGCGCGCCAACCAGCCACCATCGACCGGCAGCACGGCGCCGTTGATGTAATCCGATGCGCTGGATGCCAGGAACACCGCCGCGCCGGCCAGATCCTCCGGTGTGCCCCAACGGCCGGCCGGAATGCGATCCAGGATCGCCTTGTTGCGGTCGGCGTCGGCACGTAGGGCCGCCGTGTTGTCCGTGGCCATGTAGCCCGGCGCGATCGCGTTGATGTTGACGCCCTTGCCGGCCCATTCGTTGGCCAGCAGGCGGGTGATGCCGGCGATGCCACTCTTGCTGGCGGTGTACGACGGCACCCGGATGCCGCCCTGGAATGACAGCATCGAGGCGATGTTGATGATCTTGCCGCTGCCCTGGGCGATGAAATGACGGCCCGCCGCCTGCGAGATGAAGAACGCCGACTTGATGTTGACGTTCATCACGTCATCCCAGTCCTGTTCGCTGAACTCCACCGCGTCGGCGCGGCGGATCAGGCCGGCATTGTTGACCAGGATATCCAGGCCACCCAGTCCCTCGATGGTTTCGCGCACCACGCGCTCGACCGGCTCGATGCTGATCAGGTTGGCTTCCACCGCCAGGCAGCGTCGGCCGAGCGCGGTGATCTTCTCGATGGTTTCGGTGGGCGGCGCGATGCCGGCCACGGCGACATCGGCGCCGGCGGTGGCCAGCGCAACCGCGATACCTTGGCCCAGACCGGTATTACCACCGGTTACCAGAGCGACTTTGCCTTCCAGGCTGAAGGGATTGGCCATTGCGTGTGCGTTCCTTGGTAGAGGTGTGCGTGATGCAGGCGAACGGCCACCGGCACGCGTGCGCGGCGGCCAGGCAGGACTTACTTGAGCTGGCAGATGTCCAGCACGTGCATGTCGGTGTAATCCAGGTTCTCGCCGCCCATCGCCCAGATGAAGGCGTAGTTGCTGGTACCGGCACCCATGTGGATCGACCACGGCGGCGATACCACGGCTTCGTTGTTCTGGATGACGATGTGGCGCTGCGCGTCCGGTTCGCCCATGAAGTGGTACACGCGGTCGTTGTCGCCCAGGTCGAAGTAGAAATAGACCTCGCTGCGGCGGTCATGCAGGTGCGGCGGCATGGTGTTCCACACGCTGCCGGGCTTGAGCACGGTCAGGCCCAGCAGCAGCTGCGAGGACTGGCAGGTGGCCGGCACGATGTACTGGTAGATGGTGCGCTCGTTGCTGGTCTCCAGCGCGCCGCGGTCCAGCGCTACCGCGTCCTTGATCGACAGCTGCTTGGTTTCAAAGCGCGCATGGGCCGGGGTCGAGGCCAGGTAGAACTGAGCGGGGTTGGCGGCGTCCTGCGAGGCGAACACGACGTCTTTGCTGCCCATCGCCACGTACAGGCCATCCTTCGGGCCCAGCGTGTAGACGGTGCCGTCGACGGTGACCGTACCGGTACCGCTGCCGACGTTGATCACGCCCAGCTCGCGACGCTCCAGGAACGGATGGCCGGCGGCCGACGCCGGTTCGGTCTGCACCGGCAGCGCCAGCGGCGCATCCAGGGGCGCCGCGCCACCGAGTACGAAGCGCTCGTAGTGGGTGTACTTCAGCGTCACCTGGCCGGGGTTGAACAGGCCGTCGAGCAGGTACAGCTCGCGCAGCTGGTCGTTGCTGGCGCCCTTGATGGCGTCGGGATGGGTGGCGTAGTGGGTCTTGCAGTACATGGCATCTCCAGAGCAGGGGGCGGGCCGATCATTCGGCCCCGGCACGGTTCAGGGGGATTCTAGCGACGTTGGTAACCGGTGTCATTTTGCGCCGCACGATAGCGCTCAACGGTCGCGGCAAGGTGGGGCGGCTTCAACGGAGTCGCAGGCAGGCCTGCGGGCTACCGGACTGATCCCCGCCGGATCAGTCCTCCGGCGGCTGGCAGGAGTCGCGCACGATCAGGTGCGGGCGCACGCTGGCGATCTGCAGCGCCGGCTGGCCGTCGGGCTGGATCAGCATCGCCGCAGCGGTGCGGCCGGTATCGCGGGTATGGCGCCGTACCGAGGTCAGCGACGGCCAAAGGCGCGAGGCCAGCGGGCTGTCGTCGTAGCCGATGATGGACAGCTGGCGCGGGATGTTGATGCCTGCACGCAGCGCCACCTTGTAGATGCCCGCCGCCATTTCATCGTTCCCGGTGAAGATCGCGGTCGGCCGGCGCTTGCCCAGCAGCAGCTTCTCGGCGGCGGCCACGCCCGATTCAAAGGTGTAGCCCGCCTCGATGATGCGGTCCTTGGGCAGCTCGATGCCACGCTGCGACAGCGCATCGATGAAGCCGGCGGTACGCTCGTGCGCCGAACGATAGGCACTGGGCCCGGTCACCAGGGCGATGTCGCGGTGGCCCAGCGAGAGCAGGTAGTCGGCCGCTTCGGCGGCGCCGTCACGATCGTGGGTGACCACCATCTGCGAACTCTCGTCCAGCGGCAGCGCGGCCACGCGGGTGAAGCGGCAGCCGATCTCATCCAGCATGTCCGCCAGCGCCTGGTCCTCGGAGGCACGCGGTACCAGGATCACCCCATGCAGCTTCTGCTGCTGCACGAAGCGGCGCACGCCGTCGATGTAGCCCGGGCTGCGGCTGTCGCAGGGGTGCACGACCAGCTCGAAGCTGGAACCGCGCAGCGCGTCGAGTGCACCGTACTGCATGTCCACGATGTACTGGGCGGTGGGGTTGTCGTAGACCATGCCGATCAGGAAGGATCGACGGAAGGCCAGGCCGCGCGCCAGCGGATCGGGCGTATAGCCCACCTCGCGCATCAGGGCCTCTACCTTGTCGCGCGTGTCCTTGCGCACCAGCGGTGAGTTGTTGATGATCCTTGAAACCGTTTTCTTGGACACTCCGGACAGTCGCGCGATGTCGTTGATCGTGGCTGCCTTGCCTTTGGCCAATGCCGGCGTGGCGGCATCATTCTTGTTGCGCACTGACATGTAATGGACCAGGTAAGTCGGGGGATTTCCGGCCGCGCACTCAGTCCAGCGCGCGGTAGCGGAAGCTGCGGAAGGTCACCGCACCGTCACCGGCAGCGTACAGCGCCGGCTTCAGGGCGAGAAACTTACCAGCCACATTGTGATGGTAACCCGAGGTTTCCATCTGAACCGGGTACTTCTGCCAGGTCCGGCCGTCGCTGCTGGTATGGAAGGTGACGATATGGCGGTTGTTGGTGACGCGCAGCCAGAGCCGCCCGCCGCGCTCGCTGGGCGCAAGCCGGGCAGGGCGTTCCTCGCCGTAGCGGTGCATGATGAACTGCTCGCCGTTGCTGCCCACGCCTACATAAAGACGGTCGCTGTAGAACAGCAGCGCGCCCCCGACTGCGCCCGGCGCGACCTCCAGCTCCACCTCGAACTGGTAGGCCGGATCGCCGGCGATGGTGGTCAGCGGAGACGCATCGCGCGGCGCACTGCCCTTGCCCTGCATCACCAGCCCATCGCCGCTGAAGCGCAGGCGCCGGTACTCGTCACTGCCCGGGTTGAAGAACGCCCACTGTGGCCCGAGCCTGCCGCCGCGGAAATCATCCGAAAGCGCCATGCCGTGCGGTGCCAGGGCGCTTCCGGAAGGCTTGCGCAGCGGTTGGCCGAGGTCACCGCCCCTGGCAACGAACCAGCCATCGTCCGTCCACTCGATCGGGTCCAGCAGGGTCTGCCGGCCCAGGGTCCAGAAGCCGTTCTCATACCCGTGGTACATCATCCACCAGCGACCGTCGGTGCCTTCGATCACTGTCGCGTGGCCTCGTGACCACCACGGCTCGGACGCCGACTGCGTGCGCGTGATCGGATTGTTCGGTGCGTTCTGCCAGGGCCCATGGATGGAGCGCGAGCGCGCAGTGATCACCATGTGCCCGGTGGGTGGGCCGGCGGTGCCTCCCACGGCGGTGGTCATGTAGTACCAGCCCTCGCGGAAGTGGATCTTCGGTCCTTCCTGCGCATAGGCTTCCACATCCCAGCTCTGCGGATAGCGCCAGCCGTCGTAGACATGCTTCGGTGTGCCGACCACGCTCAGCCCGTCATCGGCCAGCTGCACATAGTCGCCTCCACTGAGGAACAGGTAGCGCTTGCCGTCCTCGCCCACCGCATGGCCGGGGTCGATGTAGCCGCCCAGGCCGATGTCGATCGGATCGCTCCACGGCCCGCGGATGTCATCGGCCCACACCACGAAGTTGCTGCGGTGTTCGCCGGTCCGGGCCGGGAAGTAGATGAAGTAGCGACCCTGGTGCTTGACGATGTCCGGTGCCCAGATCGCACCCACGTTGCGGGTGATGGCATGACCCAGCGGCTGCCAGTTGACCAGGTCCCGCGAATGCCAGATCGGCAGGCCGGGATAGGCGTCGAAGGAGGACAGGGTCAGGTAGTAGTCCTGTCCGTCCTTCAGGACCGACGGATCGGGGCGGTCGCCGGCCAGCACCGGGTTCAGGTAGGTGCCGTCGCCGAGATCGGCCTGGCGCTGGTTCTCCAGCCCACGTGCCCAGGTCGGTGAGGCCGGGCCGGAGGCCAGCGCCGGAAGCGCGGCCAGCAGCAGGCTGGCCAGGGCCACGGCAGGGATGCGGCGAAGCGGACGGTGCATGGCAGCGGTCTCCGGCTCAGCTGCGCAGCGTGGCCGGCAGCCACAGCGACAGGGCAGGGAAGAAGGTGACCACCAGCAGCACGCCCAGCGCAGCGAACCAGAACGGCCAGATGGTACGCATGCTCTGGCCCACGCTGATCTTGCCGATGGCGGTACCGATGAACAGCACCGAGCCCACCGGCGGTGTCACCAGGCCCAGGCCGCCGGTCAGCACCAGCACCAGCCCGAAGTGGATCGGATCGATGCCGTACGCGCGCGCCACCGGCAGGAAGATCGGCGTGCAGATCAGGATCATCGGTGCCAGGTCCATGAAGGTTCCCAGCAGCAACAGCATCACCACGATCATCAGCAGCACCATGAACTGGCTGTGCGCGAAGGACTGCAGGAAATCCACCGCCGCCGCCGGCACCTGCAGGTAGGCCAGCAGCCAGCCGAATACCGCAGCGGTGGCGATCACGAACAGGATCACGCCGGTGCTGCGTGCGGCGTGGACGACCGTGGCGAAGAACTCGCGCCAGCGCAGTTGCCGGTACAGCACCGTGGTCACCAGCAGTGCGTACACCACGGCGATCGCCGCGCTTTCCACCGCAGTGAAGATGCCAGCGCGGATGCCGACGAAGATCAGCGCGACCAGACCGAGGCCGGGCAGAGCGGAGATCATCCGCAGCAGCACCGCGCGCCAGCCCGGGAACACCTCCACGCCATAGCCGCGGCGGCGCGCGACGACGTAGCCGGTGATCATCAATGCCAGCGTCATCAGCAATGCCGGAACGATACCCGCCGCGAACAGATCGGCGATCGAGAGGCCGCCACCGGCTGCGGCCGAGAACAGGATCAGGTTGTGCGAGGGCGGAACCAGCAGCGCGACCAGGGCGGCGGTGATGCTGACATTGACGGCGAAATCGCGGTCATAGCCGCGCTTGACCATCTGCGGAATCATCGTGCCACCCACCGCCGAGACATCCGCGATGGCCGAGCCGGAGACGCCGCCGAAGAACAGCGAAGACAGGATCGAAACCTGGCCCAGGCCACCACGCAGGCGCCCCACCAGCGAGGACGCCAGCGCGATCAGGCGCTCGGAGATGCCGCCGCGCATCATGATCTCGCCAGCGAAGATGAACAGTGGAATGGCGATCAGCGATGCGGACCCGGTGCCTGCCGAAATCTGCTGGACCAGAACGATGGACGGGATGTCCAGGTAGAGCAGGGTGGCAAGGGCGGCCGCAGCCAGCGCGTAGGCCACCGGCACGCCCAGCAGCAGGAACACCGCGAACACCGAGAACAGAATGGCGATACCCATGGATCAACGATCTCCTTCAGCGTCATCGGCGGCAGCGTCTGCCGGCGTGGACTGCGTGGCCTTCCACGCACGGTTCAGCGCGAACACCACCATCAGCACGCCGCCCAGCGCCAGCGGCAGGTAGTTGATGCTCTGCGGAAGCTCGGCACCGGCGGTCTTGATGTCCAGGCCGTCGAGAAGAAGCTCGGCCGACCACACTGCGATGAACGCGCCCAGCACGGCCACCACCAGTTGCACCAGCACGTCCACAGCGCGGCGCAGCGCCGGCGCCATGTAGGCATGCAGCAGGAAGAAGCCGAAGTGGCGGTTGGTGTGCACGCCACACGCCGCGCCCAGGCTCATCGCGGTGCTGAGCAGCAGCAGGGTCACCGGTTCGGTCCAGCTCGGGGAATCGTTGATCACATAGCGCGCGAAGACCTGCCAGCCCTGCACCACCACCAGCCCCAGCAGGGCCGCCACGGCGGTGTAGATGGCAATGTCGGCGATGCGGTCCAGCAGGCGCTGCCCGGGGCCGGGTGGGGAGAACGTCGTCGTTTCGGTCATGGCTGTGTCCTCAGGCTGCACCGCGGATGCGATCGACCAGCGCGGCGATTTCCGCATGCTGCAGGTACTGCTGCAGCAGGGGCTGCGCGGCGGCGCGGAACGCCGGCATGTCGACCTCGTTGGCCTTCACGCCGTACGCCAGCACCGCGCGTCGTGCCGCATCCTCGGAGGCATCCCACTGGTCGCGCATCACCTTCACCGACGCACGTGCGGTCTCCAGCAGCAGCTGGCGGTCATCCGGCTGCAGCCGCTCGAAACTGGCGCGTGACATCAGCAGCACGTCCGGTGCATACGAGTGATCGCTCTGCGACCAGTAGTGCGCAGCCTCGAAGTGACGGCTGGAGTGGAAGCTGCGCATGTTGTTCTCGGCACCGTCGATCATGTGCGTCTCCATGCCGGAGAACGTATCGCCCAGCGACATCGGCGTCGGGTTGGCGCCGAGCAGCCGCATCAGCTGGATGAAGATGTCCGATGATGCGACGCGCAGCTTCAGTCCGTGCAGGTCACCGGGCTGCGTGATCGGATGCCGGGTGTTGTAGAAGCAGCGCGCACCGGAATCGTAGATGGCCAGGCCGACCAGGTCGCGGCGTTCGAAGCCGCGCAGCACGGCATCGGCCACGCCGCCATCAAGCGCTGCCCGCTGATGCGCCACCGATTCGAACACGTAGGGCAGGCACAGCGCCTGGGTCAGCGGAAACGCGTTGTTCAGCGCGCCCGCATAGACACGGGTGATGTCGATGGCGCCGAAGCGGGCCATGTCGATCGCTTCGGACTCGCGGCCGAGCTGGCCCGAGTGGTACTGGCGCAGACGCAGGCGTCCCTGGGTCTCACGCTGCAGGGTCTCGCCGATCCACTTCACCGCTGTCACGGTGGGGTAATCGGCCACGTGCACATCGGTCGCCGTCAGCAGTTGGCCGCCGGCTGCGTCAGGGCCCGGCCCGCGGCCACAGGCGGCGAGCAGGGGAGTGGCAAGTGCAGTGGCGCCACCGGCCAGGAAATGTCGTCGTGTGATCATCTGCGCCCTCCCGCGCGTGTTCACTGGTTCGTGCCGCGGCTTACCCGGCCGGCACGGCCCTGCAGGCAATCTCGCCGAAGCCGGCGAAGCGCACCAGCGCCGTTTGTCCTGCCTGGATGTCGTGGATGCCGGTCGCATTGCCGGTGGCGATCAGGTCGCCACGCCGCAGGGGCCGGCCGCGAAGCGCGGAACGGGACAACGCGAACGCGTATGCCGCGCGCAGGCCACCGGGCAGGCGGCTCGCGCCGCCGACCCCGACCACCTCACCCTCGATCAGGGTCTCGGCGCGCAGCGCCGACTCATCGAGGGACGTCCAGTTGCCGATCTCCGGCCCCAGCACGAGGCCGTTGTTGTTGCCGAAGTCGGATACCACCACGCGCGGGCCCAGCTCGTTGATCGTTGCCAGCGGGCTGCTGGCAACTTCGACACCCAGGTACAGGCGGGCCGGCAACGCTTCAGCCTGTTCCGGCGACCAGTGCAGCTGGTCGCCGGGGGCATCCTCCAGCAGTTCCAGCACGTACTCGGCCTCGATCGCGGCGAAACCGCCGACGAACACCGGAACATCCGTTGTTCCACCGGTAGCATTTTTGAGCTGAGGCTTGAAGATCGGGCCCAGCAGCCGTTCGTCCCCGGACGCATCGCGGCGTTCGGCAGCGATGTAGCCGACCTTCCAGCCGACCACCGGCTGGTTCCAGCGGGCGATGGCCAGGTCCTGGACCTGGTAGGCCGCGACCAGGTCCGCCGGGATGTCGCCCGGGAACGCCTCCAGTGCCTGGCCCGCAAGGCGTGCGGTGGTGAAGGCCTGGGCAATCGCGGCCGCATCGGCCGGCGGCGTGTGCCCATGTGTGCCGTGTTCGTTGCTCAAGAACGTCTCCCTCTGGCGTTGTTGCGCTGCCTATCGACAGCGTCTGCAGGACGTGTATATGGTAAACCGGTGTCATCACGCAAGCGGCAGCGCATCACGCCGTCTTTGCCGACGCCGCCAGCGCCCTGTCCTGTCCTGTTGGAGCCCCGTCAGTCATGCGTCTGCCCATCGTGTTGCTGTGCCTGTCCCTGCTGCTGCCGGCGGCGCCCGCCTGCGCGGTCGACACGTCGTTGCGCGAAGGCGAGCGTGTGGCCCAGGCGTTGCCCGGCGAGCAGCTGCCGTTGTGGCCGGCAGGCGCAGTGCCGGGCGAACCCGGCCCCGCACGTCCGACGCGGGTGGTCGAGCGCAGTGCGGACCCTGCACGCCCGGACCGCTACGCCGACCAGATCGACGCGCCCTCTCTGCAGGTGTACACACCCGCCCGGCCGAACGGCCGGGCCCTGCTGGTGATCCCCGGCGGCGGCTACCAGCGGGTGGTGATCGACAAGGAGGGCAGCGCGCTGGTTCCGTTCTGGGTGGACGGCGCCGGCTACACCCTGTTCGTCCTGCGCTACCGCCTGCCGCAGCCGGGGCGCGACCGCCAGGCCGCGCTCGCCGACGCGCAGCGCGCGCTGCGGGTGGTGCGCGACCAGGCGCGACGGCGCGGACTGGACGCGAACGACGTGGCGGTGATGGGCTTCTCGGCGGGCGGCCACGTCGCGGCGCGGCTGGCCACCGGCTTCGACATCGCCGTCCATCCCGCACGGGATGACCTCGACCGGCTGAGCGCCCGCCCGAGCCGTGCCGTGCTGGTCTACCCGGTGATCGACATGGGCGCGCATGCGCACAGCGGCTCGCGCGCCCGCCTGCTGGGTGAGCATCCGGGGACCTCGCTGCAGGCAGACTATTCGATGCAGCAGCGCGTACGTGGCGACATGCCGCCGACGCTGCTGGTCCACGCCGCCGACGACGCCGTGGTGTCGGTGCGCAACAGTGAACTCATGGCGCAGGCACTGGCGGGTGCGGGTGTCGAGCACGAACTGCACGTCTTCGCCCATGGCGGCCACGGCTTTGGCATGGACATCCCCGCGCGGTCGACGCTGGCACTCTGGCCGCTGCTCGCACAACGCTGGCTGGGCCCTGCGGAGGACGCGCGATGAACGATGCGCCGGCCGACCTGCAGCGTCGGCGGTTCCTGCGCGACAGCGCCCGCTGGGCGCTGGCCACCGCGTCCGCTACGGCTGCCTTCACCGCATTGCCAACGCTGGCCAGCGTGCCGGGTGTCCGCGACGACCGCCTGCCATTGGCCCGGGTCCGTGGCGGACGTGTGCGTGGCCAGCGCGAGCACGGGGTACTGGTGTTCCGTGGGCTTCGCTATGGTGCCGATACCGCTCGCCACCGCTTCCAGCCGCCACGGCATGAAGCTGCCTGGCGCGGCATCGCCGATGCACTGGAGTACGGTCCGGCCGCACCGCAGGGCGGCAGTGAAGGGCCCGGCAGCGAGGACTGCCTGTTCCTCAATGTGTGGACGCCCGCGCTCGGCGACGGTGGACGCAGGCCGGTGCTGGTGTACGTTCACGGCGGTGGATTCAACAACGGGTCCGGCAGTGATCCGCTGTACGACGGCGCTGCGCTGTGCCGCCGCGGCGATGTGGTGGTGGTCACCCTCAATCATCGCGTCAACACGTTTGGCTATCTCTACCTGGGGGCGTTGGGCGATCCGCGCTACGCCGCCTCGGGCAACGTCGGCCAGCTCGACCTGGTACAGGCGCTGCAGTGGGTGCGGCAGCACGCGGCGGTCTTCGGTGGCGACGCGGCGAACATCACGGTGTTCGGGCAGTCCGGCGGGGGCGCCAAGATCGCCACGCTGATGGCGATGCCTGCGGCCCGAGGGCTGTTCCAGCGCGCGTGGACGATGAGTGGCCAGCAGGTCACCGCTGCCGGACCGCGCGCGGCCGCGCAGCGGGCTGCGATCGCGATGCAGGCCGTCGCTGCACGTGATGTGCAGGCCCTGCTGGACCTGCCGGTCGACGTGCTGCTGGAAGCCACCCGTGCGCGTGATCCCTCGCGCGTGGAAAGCACGTCGCTGTACTTCGGCCCGGTGCTGGACGATGTGGTGCTGCCGGTGCATCCGTTCTGGCCACAGGCGCCGCAGCAGTCGGCGGCGATTCCGATGGTGATCGGCAACACCCGCGACGAGACCCGCGCGTTCCTCGGCAACGATCCCGCCAACTTCGCCCTGACCTGGGAAACACTGCCGGCACAGCTCGAACGACAGCAGTTCGTCGATCTGCGGCCGGAGACCGTGATCGCCGAGTATCGCCGCCTGTATCCGCACTACACGCCCTCTGAAGTGTTTTTTGCTGCAACCACGGCTGGCCGCAGCTGGCGTGGAGCGGTGGAGGAACTGGAAGCGCGGGCGCGCCAGCCCGCGGGCGCAGCACCGACCTGGGCGTACCAGCTGGATTGGGGGTCGCCGGTGGAGGAGGGGCGCCTGCGTGCTTTCCATACGCTGGACATCCCGCTGGTCTTCGACAACGCAGGGCTGCCGGGCGCGTGCACCGGGGGGGGCGATGATGCGCGTGCGCTCGCGGCGACCATGAGCGAGGCCTTGATCGCCTTCGCCCGCAGCGGCGACCCCAATCACGCCGGATTGTCGCAATGGGCCCCTTATACGCTGCCGCAACGGCGGACAATGCTGTTCGATCGCACCAGTCGCGCGGTTGACGATCCGCGCGCAGGCGAGCGCGCGCTCTACGGAAAAGTGCCTTTCGTGCAGCGTGGCACGCAGTGATGACACCGCAGCACAAACATTCTGTTAACTCCGCTCGGCTAGAGTCGGGTCATGGGAGACACGTTCACGCCACTGCCGTTCACCGGCCGGGAGCGCCTGCTTGCCGCCATTGACGGTGCGGTAGCACTGGCGGATCCGCACGCGATCACCGAGGGCCTGCAGCGCGTGCTGCGTGATGCCATCACCGATCCTTCGATACAGCTGCCGCCGTGTGTACGGCGACCGGTGCGTGGTCACTACGCACGTCGTGAACTGCACCGCAGCCGGACCCTGGGGTACAGCGTCATCGCCATGTGTTGGGGCCCGGGGCAGGGTACGCCGCTGCACGATCACGATGCGATGTGGTGCGTGGAAGGCGTCTGGCAGGGCGAACTGCTGGTCACGCCGTATGCGCTGCTGGAGCGGAAGGGCACTCGCCACCGCTTTGCCGCGCAGCCGACGCTGTACGGCCAGCGCGGCAGCGCCGGCAGCCTGATTCCCCCGCATGAATACCACACGCTGCGCAATGCCAGCGATGCCGACGTGGCCGTGTCGCTGCACGTCTACCAGGGCGTGATGGAGCGCAGCGCGGTGTTCGAGCCGCTGGGCGATGACTGGTACCAGCGACGGGTGAAGCGTATGGAGACCGACGCGGCATAGCCCGCGCCGGCCGCCGCGTTCAGCGCGGCACGTCCACGACGTTGTTGAGCAGGGTCACTTCCTCGCCACCGTCAGCGAGGGCGACGCGCACGCGCAGGCCACCCTGATGACCTGCGGGGATCATCAGTGTCACGTGGGTGGTCTTCGGTTCCAGGTCATCGGGTGCCGCCATCGCGGGCACATCGGCACGCGCGATCTCACGGCCCGTGGTGTCTTCCAGGATCGCCACGCCCGCGCCGGTGGCCACGTGGCCCAGGCTGTGCACGGTCACCCGCACACGCTGGCCGTCCACCTGCACATCACCGCGGCCGACGCCCAGGTCGGCGCGTGTTTCCACCGGGCTGCCGGCGACGACGCGCTCGAACTCGAACAGTTCCGTGCGCCCGGGACGGAACTGCATCGGCACCGCGCGGCTGGTTTCCAGCCGCACCGTGCGCTCCGTCGGCGTGCCATCGATGCGTCCATCTCCATCGGCATCCACGCCGGCACGGATGCGCCACGTGCCGCTGGCAACGTTCCAGCCGGTCATGTCGGCACTGATGGTGCGGTTACCCAGATTGTGGCTGGTGATGGTGAAGCGCTCGCGCGAGGGCGCATGCACCAGCAGTGCAACCTGTTCGGCGGCACCGTCGCGATCGAAGCGCCAGCTGACCGTATGCCCGGGCCAGCTCTGGTTGCGCTTGAGCGCGATGCCCCCCAGCCGGGCGCGCTGCAGGAACTCGCTGGGTGCTTCCACGCGATCGGACCACCAGTGGCCCTCGGTGTTCATGTAGGCCCGCAGCACCTTGGCCTGCAGTCCTTCGGCATGCAGTGCATCGATGTACTTCAGGTCACCACTGGCCTGCCAGGCCATCAGGCTGGCGAAACCGGTCTTTCCGGCGTCGGCTTCGGCAGTCAGCTGCGGATACCAGTCCTGCTGGCGTCCCAGCACCTCGACGATGTTCTCGCCGAGATTGGCCAGCGCGCCCGGTCCCCCGCGTGCCACGCGATAGTCCAGCGCCTGCAGGTACTTCGCATCGTCGGTCCAGCGCCAGGCGGCCCAGAAGGTGTGCAGCGTGTCGCCGCTGCCGGACCCGTCGTTGAGTTCGCCGCCGCGGGTGGCGCCGGTGGCCCAGTGGATCTCGTTGGGCAGGGTGAAGCGTCCCTTCGCGTCCGTGCCGGCATGGGCGAGGTAGCTGTCGGCCAGGCCGGTCACCAGCCGGCGCCCGGTCGGATCGGCGTTGTACTGGCCCAGCAGGAACGCAGGGTGCAGCACCGGGAACGAATACGGCTTCTGCCATTGCCAGTTCGGTTCGCGGTAGATCCTGTTGCCGCCGAACCAGTTGCTGGAGAACAGCAGGTGTCCCTGCGGATTGGGCAGGATGATCCGCTCGTCGAATGCCTTGACCGTCTCCATCAGCCGTTCCAGCGTCAGCGGATCGCCCCAGTTGAGGTACAGCATCGCGCTGTTGGTGTTGATGCCCTCTTCGTAGGCATGCAGCTCATCGGTTTCGATGGTGCTCAGGCCGTTGCTGAACATGCCATTGCGATACACCGCATCGGACAGGGCGGTGAGCGAGGCATTGAGGCGGTCCGGCTGCACGCCCATCAGCGCCAGGCCCGGCCACTGCTGGGTGAGATCGGAATCATCGGAGATGCCGCCGCCGAAGTCGCCGTAGGGCACCTGGCGATGGTCGATCCACCAGTCGACGAAGCGACGCACCTGTGCGAGGTCCTGCACCTGGTGGAAGGCCCAGGCCGGCACACCGGCGGGCACCACCGGTGCGGAGTAGGGCGGCCGGCCCTGGCTGTTGTAGCTGATGTAGTTCCAGTACTGCCGCCCCAGTGCGTGGTCCGGATCGACCCGCAGCAGGTCGCTCAGGTCGGCGTAGACGCGCGCATAGAGGCGCTGTCGCTTGGAGGTGGTGTGCTCCTCCACCAGGAATCCCCAGTTGTCGCGCACCTGGTTGAAGCGGTCGGCCACGTGCTCCTTCAGCGCTTCGGCGCGCGGCTTGAACACCAGCCGGATCTGCGCGCCATCGAGCGCCCGGGCATCGAAGCCGGGCGCGGCCGAGGCGATGCTCAACCACAGGCTGTCAGGGGTGAGGATGCGGTCGCGCAGGTCCAGCCACAGGGTGCGCTTCTGTCCCGGCTGCACCGAGACCGACACGTCGATCATGTCGCGCGCCGGCCAGATCGGGTCCTTGATGCGGATGTTGAGCGGAATCAGGCCTTCATGCGTGGCCGCCAGATCCAGCGCGGGAAGATCGATGGCAACGCCGTCCAGGCCGTCGTGCATGTTCTCCCAGCTGTAGGCCCAGCTGCGGATCAGCGGCTGGTCGGGCGGCGCATCGCCTACCCCGGAAGGAATGAGCACGTGCACGATCGGGCGCGGCTGCGCGGGCAGGGTACCGGCATCGCGGCGGCGTGAGCCGGCCCCCTTGGGCAGCGCCATCACCGTGCTGCGTTCGGCCTCGGGATAGCGACCGTCGATGTAGCGGCGCAGGGCATCCAGATTGGTGTAGTCCGGCAGCGCCTGGCTGTCGATCGTGTAGGTCTGCTTGACCGTGCCGTCCGGCTCGCTGCCCTCGCTCACGGCATAGGCCCAGATTTCCTGGATCGGCGTTTCCTGCTGGACGTTGCTGAAGCGCAGCACGCCGCCGCCGAGGGACGGGATCGGATCGACGCTGCGCACCACGCCGCGCGGGCGGGTGAACAGGGTGCGGGTGGCGTGCGCGGCGTCGCTGCCATGTGCCAGCGTGCCGAAGGCCGCGCCGCGGATCTCGATGCGGTTGACCGTCTCGCCGTCCGGCAGCGTCAGGTCCAGGTGCTTTCCACCCTCCACGTAGGTGTTCCAGTCCGGCAGCTGGAAGTAGTCGTTGCGTCCGGGCAGCCGCGAGCGGTTGTAGACGCCGGGCCATGTGGTCTCGGCGATGCCGTCGGTGGCCTTCCACATCCACGCCTTCAGATCGCGGGTGTCGGCGAATTCGACCTTGCGGATGCGGGTGGTCGGCGCGGTCAGCGCCGGTGGTGCGGCGCCGTCCCAGCCGAAGCGATGGCGCCAGGCACGCAGGCCTGCCTCGGGAACCTCGGCGGTGGTGGGCGTAACGCCACGGGCCAGCGCCGCCACGGCCGGCGCATCGAGCATGCGGTCGTAGATGCGGATGTGCTGGAAATCGCTGCCGCGCAGGAAGTTGTAACGGCTCTGTACCTGGTACGGTGCCATCACCCGACCGGCCAGGCCAAGCTGGTCCAGCGCGGCATCGTAGTCGCCGGTGGTCTGCGCGCGGGCCACTTCGCGTCCATCGATGAACAGGCGTACACCCTGGTCCTCGTCCCAGGCGAAGGCCAGATGCAGCCACTGGTCCGCGCGTGGCGGCGTGTCCATGCGGAACGAGACGCGGGTGCGGGCAAGATTGGCATCGGTGACGAACGCATCGAAACCGTGGCCGTTCCAGTCGATGCGCAGCCACGCCATGTCCCAACTGCTGTGATCGGCATAGCCGACGCGGAAGATCACGAACGGGGCTTCGCCCACCGCGTACCGCGCACGCCAATCGAAGGCCAGGGTGCCGCGCTGGGCCAGGATGTTGCCCGGCGCATCCCACGCCAGGACGCCATCGTCCTGCCATTGGATGGCCTTGCCGCGTACACCGTCATCGACCACCGCCACCCTGTCGCGGAAGTTCGGTATCGCCTCGCCGTGCGCCACGGTGGCCTGCAGGCCCTGGTTGGCGTCGACGTGGAACAGCAGGGTTGGGCCATCGGCAGCTGTCGCAGGGCCAGCAGCCAGGGCCACTGCCAGCAGCAGGCAGCGGGACAGGGTCGAGCGATGCGGCATCAGATGTTTCCTTTCAACGGGCGACAGCCGGCGTAGGGCCGCCGGACCGTAGCAAGGCCACGCCGCCACGGCACCTTGCGGCGCAGCAGCGGTCGTGGCGAACGGCGATGCACCGGTCGGCGCATCGCCGGCGCTGCTCAGAACTTGTAGCGCACGCCGAGCAGGAACTGACGGCCGGTCTCGGTGTACTGCAACGGCAGGCGGCCGGTCGCGGGCGAATACACCCACTCATCGGACGCTTCGTTGGTCAGGTTCACGCCTTCCAGGCTCAGTTCCAGCTGGTCACTGATCCGGTAACGGATCGACGCATCGATGACCGTGGTACCGGTCATGCCGTGGTAACCGTCCAGATTGAAGCCGGTTTCCTGGCCCGGCACCTGGGTCAGGTAGTCATCGCGGTTGGTGGCCGAGATGCGCCCGGAGAAGGTGGTGCCTTCGTAGAACAGGGTCGCGTTCCACGAGGTGTTGGACAGGCCCAGCAGATCGTTCTTCATCACCGGCTGACCGGCCGAGTTGATGTACTGGATCTTCGAATCCACCCAGGTGTAGTTTAGCTGCAGACCGAGGTTGGCCCACTTGCCCGGCAGGAAGGTGAAGGGCTGGGTGTAGTTCGCTTCTGCGCCGAACAGCTCGCCACCCGGGGTGTTGACCGGACGGGTGAAGGTGAACTCATCGGTCGGCGATGCGCCGGTGCCGATCAGCAGTTCGGCAGGCAGGCCGCTGTCGGTGTACGGCCGATTCTCGCGCAGCGTCTGTACGGAGGTTTCGATGTCCTTGTAGAACAGGCCAAGGCCGGCCATGGCGCCTTCGGCGAAGTACCACTCGAAACTCAGATCGACATTGGTCGCGCGGGTCGGATCCAGGTTGGGGTTGCCGCTGGAGATGGTGCGTGCGCCACCGGCCACGGCCACAGTGGCACCCGGCGTCAGGCTGCCCAGGCCGGGTCGGGTCATCACCTTGGCCGCACCCAGGCGGATCAGGAAATCGGGGGTGACTTCGGCAACCAGGTTGAACGAGGGCAGGGTGTCGTCGTAGGTGCGGGTGGCGGTGGTGGACGTGGTGCCACTGGCCAGCGTCGACAGCCCGGTGGAGGACTGCTTGGTGCGCACATAGCGTACGCCGACGTTGCCGGACAGCGGCAGCGAGCCGATCTCGGTGGAGAACTCACCCATCAGGTAGGCACCGCGATCCTTCTCTTCCACGCTGCGCACGTTGTTGGCGCGCGGTGCGACGGCGTAGATGCCGCTGTTGCTGTAGATGTCGAACTGATCGGCGACGGCGTCCAGGTCCGGCACCACCCAGTTCGAGGGATTGCCGCTGATGCCCTTCAGGCCGGCCTGCGTGGTCATGTCCACCGGAACGATCCTGCTGCCATCGGCGAAGGTGGGCACGGCCAGCTCGCTGCCACGGCGCAGTTCGGTGGTCTTGAACGTGTAATCCTTGGCCAGCACGCCACCCTTGAGGCGGAAGCCGGGGCTGATGTTCCAGTTGAAGTCGATCTGGCCGGTATCGAAATCATTGTCCACGTACTGCGGTCGCAGGCGGATCTCCGCCAGTTCCCAGCCGTTGGGATCGGTGGGATCGATGCCGTAGTTGAGGATCGGCGAGCGGTTGTTGCCCCGGTAGTCGTAGCTGTAGCCGTCGACGTCGTACTTGTCCATGATGATGGTGGTCTGCACCGGGTTCTCATGCCGGGACCGCGAGACCCCCAGCTTGCCGGACAGGGTGAAGTCGTCGCTGAAGCGGTGCTGGCCGTTGAGGCTGATCTGCTTGAACTCGGTGCTCCACTCGTCGTGGCGGTTCTCGCTGCGGATGTCGACGTTGTCGAACTCGCCGTAGACCAGCGCGTTGTTCTCGATGACGCCGTTCCTGACGATCATCGACGGCTTGCCGGCCAGGCGTGGCTGGCTGGTGTTGGCACCGCGGCTGAAGGAAATCGCCTCGATGTAGTGCTCGTCGCGGGTGGCATCGATTTTCGAGTACAGCGCGTCCAGCGAGATCTCGGTCGCGTCGCTGGGCTTCCACTGCAGCGTACCGGTCACGCCCAGGCGCTTCTGCTCATGTTCCATCTGCACGTAGCGCGGGAAGCGCGGGTGGTAGACGTCGGCACTGCGCGCGGCGGTGAACGGGGACGAGGCACTGAAGTTGCCGTTGCTCGGGCCGTTGGCCCAGCGGCCCGTGTTGGAGCCCTCCTCCAGCGCCTGGCGCTCGGAGTAGGCCACCGACAGCAGGGCGCCGAACGTACCGTCGGCGAAGATGTTCGACACCAGCGCGGCCATGCGCGGGTCGGCCTTCTCCGCCATCGCGTTGTAGCCGGCCTGGCCGCTGGCGGCGAAGGTGAAGCCGTCATAGTCGAACGGCCTCGCCGTGCGCAGATCGACGGTGGCGCCCAGCGAGCCTTCTTCGACATCGGCCGAAGCGGTCTTGCGCACCACCAGCTGCGAGAACAGGTCGGAGGCGAAGACATTGAAGTCGAAGCCACGGCCGCGGTTGGTACCACCGCTCTGATCACCGGCGCCGACGGTGGTCAGCGCCTCCATGCCGTTGATGCGCACGCGGGTGAAATCCGGGCCGAGGCCGCGCACCGAGATGTTGCGGCCCTCGCCGGCCTCGCGGGTGATGACCACACCCGGGATGCGCTGCAACGACTCGGCCAGGTTCAGATCCGGGAACTTGCCGATGTCCTCGGCGACGATGGCGTCGACCACGCCGGCCTCGCCACGCTTGATGTCCAGCGCCTTCTCCACGCTGGCGCGGTAGCCGGTGACGGTGACCGTATCCAGGTCCGTGGCGCCGGCGGCGCTGCTCTGCTGCTGGGCGGTCGCATTGGCCGCCAGGGCCAGTCCGACGGCCATAGCGAGCAAGGTAACCGGTGTCTTTTTTTGGTGGTTCCGAGACTGCATGCCTTTCCCCTCTCCCAAAGGTCTGGTGCTGCGGCTGTTTCAGCGTGATGACACCGCTGGTCAGAGCGGACGTTAGCAGCACGTCCCGGATCCGGCATCTTGCACCGCAACAGATCTGAAATGTCTCCAAGAGGCTTGCAGGACAATGCTTCCGTCAGTTCCTACGGGTGCGTGGGGCGCATCGGAAGGCTAGAATGACACCGATGGCCAAACGCCGCGCCGACGCGTGGTACACATTCACGCCGTGCAGTTTCACATGCTGGCGGCAAGCGGGGAGGAGTGGAGATGGGGCGTATCGTATGTTTCGGGGAACTGCTGCTGCGGCTCGGCGCGCCCGGTCGCGAGCTGCTGCTGCAGTCGCCGCAGCTGCAGGTGCACGTGGGCGGGGCGGAAGCAAACGTGGGTGTCTCGCTGTCCCGATTCGGACATGACGTGGCCATGGTCAGCACGGTGCCCGGCAATGCCCTGGGGGCGCACGCACTGGGTGAACTGCGCCGCCATGGCGTCGATACGCGGGCGGTGCGCGAGGTGGCGGACGGTCGCATGGGCCTGTACTTCCTCACCACCGGCGCGGTGCAACGTGCCAGCGAGGTGGTGTACGACCGGGCCGATTCGGCCTTCGCGCGCAGCACTGCAGCCGATCATGACTGGCCGGCGCTGCTGCAGGGCGCGGACTGGCTGCACCTGTCCGGCGTCAGCCCTGCGCTGGGGCCGCAGGTGGCCGAGGCGACGCTGGCGGCGGCATGCGCTGCGCGTGCCAGTGGCGTGCGCGTTTCCTTCGACGGCAATTTCCGGCCCACGCTGTGGCAGCGCTGGGGCGGCGACGCGCAGGCGATCCTGCATGCCCTGTTCGACCAGGCTGACATCGTGTTCGCCGACTACCGCGATATCGAAGTGATCCTGGGCCAGCGCTTTACCCAGGCCGGCACCGTGGAGCGCGTGGACGCTGCCGCAGCGGCGGCATTCGCCGCGTTCCCGCGGCTGCAATGGCTGGCATGCACGCAACGGCAGGCGCTGAGCGTGGACCATCATGTGCTGGGCGCCCTGCTGCTGGGCCGCGAGGGCGTGCGTGCGCAGGCGCCCGTGCGGCAGCTGACCGGCATCATCGATCGCATCGGCGGCGGCGATGCCTTCGCGGCAGGCATCCTGCATGGCATCCTGTCAGGCTTCGATGCCGACGCCACCGTGCGTTTCGGCCTGGCTGCCGGCGGACTGAAGCATTCCATCCCCGGCGATTTCAATCCTGTCAGCGAAGCTGACGTGCTGGCCCAGATGGGCGAGGAGCGATTCGATGTCCGGCGCTGATCCGCGCGTTCGCGCGGTACTGAAACTGGCACCGGTGATTCCGGTGTTCACCCCCGACGATGTCGACGATGCCGTGCAGGTGGCGCAGGCGCTGTTCCGGGGCGGTCTGCCGGTGATCGAGGTCACCCTGCGCACACCCCGTGCGATGGATGCCATCCGGGCAATGGTCGAGGCCGTACCCGACGCGGTGGTGGGGGCCGGAACGGTGCTGACGCCTTCGCAGATGGAGGCGGCCAGGGCCGCAGGTGCGCGCTTCGCGGTGTCGCCGGGCGCAACGCCGACGCTGTACGCGGCCGCGCGCGATGCCGACCTGCCGTATCTGCCGGGCGTGGCCACGGGGTCCGAGCTGATCCTTGGCCTCGAGCATGGCCTGGATACCTTCAAGTTCTTCCCCGCGGTGCAGGCCGGCGGCGCGGCACTGCTGGCGGCCTGGCACGGCCCCTTCGCCGACGTGCGCTTCTGCCCGACCGGTGGCATCAGCGCCCAGACCGCGGCGCAGTTCCTGCACCTGCCGAACGTGCTGTGCGTGGGCGGTTCATGGCTGACCACGGCGGCCTTGCTGCAGACCCGCGACTGGGGCGCGATCGAACGCCTGGCACGCGAGGCGTCCGTGCTGGCGGGCTGAACCGGCAGGCAATCTTCCAGGATTTGATCGGGATCAAAGCGCCGGCCTCGTGCCGGCGTCACTCTGTCTGCAAGCGCACGACGGAGGAAAACCCATGAACAGAACCATGAAGGCCGCTGTCGTTCGCGAGTTCGGCAGCCCACTGGTCATCGAGGAAGTTCCGGTACCACGCCCGGGGGCGGGCGAGGTGCTGGTCAGGATCGAAGCCTGCGGTGTCTGCCACACCGACCTGCACGCCGCCGAGGGCGACTGGCCGGTGAAACCGGACCCGCCGTTCATCCCCGGCCACGAGGGCGTGGGGCACATCGTGGCCGTGGGCGGCGGGGTCGGGCATGTCAAGGAAGGCGACAGGGTCGGCATCCCCTGGTTGTACTCGGCGTGTGGCCATTGCGAACACTGCCTGGGCGGCTGGGAAACGCTGTGCGAGACGCAGCGCAACACCGGCTACTCGGTCAACGGCGGCTTCGCCGAGTTCGCACTGGCCGATGCCAACTATGTCGGCCTGCTTCCGAAGGAGGTGGGCTTCGTCGAGATCGCGCCGGTGCTGTGCGCCGGCGTGACGGTCTACAAGGGCCTGAAGGTGACGGACACGAAGCCCGGTGACTGGGTGGCGATCTCCGGCATCGGTGGCCTGGGCCACATGGCGGTGCAGTACGCGCGTGCGATGGGCCTGAACGTGGCTGCCATCGACGTGGAGGACAGCAAGCTGGCACTCGCGCGGCGGCTGGGCGCGCAGGTCACGGTCAACGCGCGCACGACCGATCCGGCAGCATTCCTGAAGAAGGAGATCGGTGGCGCACACGGGGCGCTGGTCACCGCGGTATCGCCCAAGGCCTTCGAGCAGGCGCTGGGCATGGTCCGGCGGGGCGGCACGGTCTCGCTCAACGGACTGCCACCGGGCAACTTCCCGCTGGACATCTTCGGCATGGTCCTCAATGGTGTGACGGTGCGCGGTTCGATCGTCGGCACGCGGCTGGATCTGCAGGAGTCGCTGCAGTTCGCCGCCGAGGGCAAGGTGGCGGCCACGGTCAGCACCGACCGCCTGGAAAACATCAACGAGGTGTTCGCCCGCATGCGCGCGGGCACCATCGACGGGCGCGTGGTACTGGACATGGCCGCCTGACACCCGTGCATGGCCGCCGCGGCCGGCACCCTCTCCCACGGGTGCGGCGGTCATGCCGATCGATGCGCGCCCGGCGTAGCTGCGCAGGTGGTCAGCGCTGTGACCCAGCGCGCCGGGCGGCAGCCGTCGCCCAGCGCGCCGCCACCATTGGAGCCGTGATGCACACCGCCTGGTCGGTCACCGTGGTCACCGCGCGTTCCAGCAGCTGGATGTCTGCCTCGTGCTGGCGTGCCACGTGCGGGTCCTCGAAGAAGATGGCGCGCTGGCAACGGCCCTCCAGTACGCGGTCGGCGATCTGCGCATCGCCGCCCATCGGTCCGCTCTGGTAGCGCGTCACCCAGGGCGTGTCGCTGGGCCAGCCGCGGCTCCATGCCAGCTCGTTGAGGCGCTGACCGGTGGTCCCGGTCGCCACCCGCTCGCCGAAGCGTGCCAGCACGTCGAAGTGCTCGTCGGCGAAGGCGAGCATCGCCGGCTTCATCGCATCATGCGCGATCAGTGCCAGGGTCTGGGTACCGAAGGCGTGCAGATCGTCGGCACCGGCGTCGGCCTGCAGGCCGGCGTGCACGCGCTCCACCTCGATCCAGTCGCGTGCGGTGGCTACCGTGGAAATGAAAGGTTTGCCGTGGATCACGCACTGCCGCTTGAGCGCGGTCGCTTCGGGAAACACCGAGGACGGATCGACCGGATCGATCAGGTAGATGGCACCGTCGAGCGTGCGCTGCGGGCCCATGCCGACCACCTCGGCGACCAGCTTCATCAGCCCGCCCTCGCGGCCGTAGGGATAGCGATGGAGGCCGGCATAGCCGTCGAGGAAGCCGTGGCGCCCGATCGCATCATGGGTGCGGCCGACAGCGTGCAGCGTTATGCCCAGTTCGCGCAGGCCCGGTTCGCAGGCACGCAGCCAGCGGAACAGGGCGGCGCGCGCATCCTGGTGGTGGAGCCGGTTGGCGGCCAGGCCGATACGCATCGAACGCTCCGTGGGCTGGTAGAAGCGGCAGTTTATGTCGCGAATGGCCAATTCTGCGCGCTTTGCAACTTTCCTCATTGTTGCTGTGCGGTGCGTCGCTAGCGTGGCAGGCAGAGCGGTACCGCTGCGCGGCCGTCGTCTCCGCCTGCGATTCGAGGATGCCCATCGTGAATGCCGCCGGCCCTGCGGCCGCATCCATTGCACGCTCCTGCCCGTGGCTGCGATCCCGCATCGTGCTGCCTGCCCTGTTGCTGTGGCCCATGATCACGCGTGCCGACGGGTGCGACATGCCCCTGGTCGTGGCCTGGCCCAGTGACCGCCCGCCACTGTCCTTCAGCGCGCAGGGCCAGCCCGGCGGCCTGGTTGCCGACTACCTGCGGCGGCTGGGCGAGCAGATCGCGCTGCGTCCACATCCGCTTCCCGCCGCGGCCGGCGCGGCCGGCGCGCTGCCGGCCGGTACCCAGGCCGTGCTGGGATGGCCGCGCGAGCAGGTGCCCGACGGCTGGGTCGTGAGCAGGCCCTACCTGCAGCTGTCACAGGTGATCGTGCGCCGTCGCAACGACACGCCACTGCAGGGACTGGGCGGTCTGCGCGGCCGCCGCGTCGCCAGCCTCGACACGGTGCCACTGGCGGCCCACCTGCGTGAGCAGGCGCCGGGCGCATGGCTGCTGCAGGTCGACGCGCTCGATCATGCGCTGCAGCTGCTGGCCATCGGCCAGGTGGACGCGGTGGTTGCCACGTTGGGCGAAGTGGAAGCCGCATTGCGCAGGCCCGGCAGCGATGCCCTGGTGATCGCCGCGCCGGCCGGCTTCGATGATGCCTGGGTACTGGCGGCTGCGCCGGCCTGTGCGGCCACCGTCGCCGCCTTCGACACCGTGCTGCACGAACTGGACGACGCGCAGCGGGCCGCGCTCCGCGCGGCGTGGGCGCCCAGCGGAGCACGCGCGCCGCCCGCGCGGTCGCCGTTGCGCTGGCTGGTGCCGGTGCTGCTGGTCGCGCTGGCGCTGATCCTGGTGTATGCCTTCGGCTACTGGAGGCTGCATCGCGAAAGCAGCCAGCGCCGCGCGCTGGAACAGCGACTGCAGGAAGTGACCGCCAACCTGCCTGCGGTGGTCTACCGGGCGCGCCGCAGCGGCGAGGGCGACTACAGCCTGCCGCTGGTCGCCGGCGACGTGCAGTCGCTGTTCGGCATGAGTCTGGACAGTGTGCGGCTGGACCATCGCCGGCTCATGGCGGCGGTGCATGTCGACGATCGCAAGCCGGTGCTGGATCATCTGGAAGCCGCAGCGCGGGCCCGTGCGCCGATCGACATCACCTTCCGCACGCTGGGTCCCCATGGCTGGCGCTGGATCCGTTCGCATGGCAGGCCGTTGCCGGGCGAGAGCGACGACATCGAGTGGAGTGGCTACTGGATGGACGTCAGCCAGGCGCAGGCACGCACCCGTGCCCTGGCCGGGGCACGCCATCAGGCCGAAGAGACTGCAGCGGCGAAGACGCACTTCCTGGCCACCATGAGCCACCAGATCCGCACACCGATGAGCACGCTGCTGGGCATGCTCGAATGCCTGGCGGACAGCCCCCTGGACCCGTGCCAGCGGCAGGTCCTGTCCACCGTCGATGTGGCCGCGCAGATGCTGCGGCAGATTCTCGATGATGTGCTCGACAGTCATCGGTTGCAGGCGCTGCCGTTGCAGCTGCGTGCCACCGACATGGGTGCGCTGGCCACGGCCGTGCAGCAGCTGCTGGCACCGATGGCGGCCAGCCGTGCGTTGCACCTGCGGTGCGTGCTTGATCCTGCGCTGCAGCGGTGGCTGCTGGCCGATGGCCTGCGCGTGCGCCAGGTCCTGTTCAACCTGGTGGGCAACGCACTGAAGTTCACCCTGCACGGCGGTGTGGAACTGCGGCTGCGGGTGCTGCGGACGCAGGCGGCAGGACAATGCCTGCGCCTGCAGGTGAGCGACAGTGGCGTAGGCATCAGTCCCGAGCGGCAGCAGGCCGTGTTCGCCGATTACACCCAGGCCGAGCCGTCGACGGGGCGCCGGTTCGGCGGCAGCGGCCTGGGCCTGGCCATCTGCCGGGACCTGGTGGCCTCGATGGGCGGCGAGCTGCAGCTGCAAAGCTCGCCGGGCAAGGGCACGCGCATCTGGTTCGACCTGGAGTTCGCCAGCTGCCTGGCGCCACTGGAGGCGGTGCCGGCCACGGCCGAGGTGGTCGCGCGACTGCCTGCGGCACGGGTGCTGGTGGCCGAGGACCACCCGACCAACCTGCAACTGCTGGTGCAGCGGCTGCGCGAGCTGGGCCTGCAGGTGCACGCCACCGCCGATGGCCTGCAGGCGCTGGCGGCATGGCGGGCGCAGGGCTTCGATGTTGTCGTTACCGATTGCCACATGCCCGGCATGGACGGGTTCGCGCTGGCGCGTGCGATCCGCGAAGACCCCTGTCCTTCGCGTGCACGGGTGCCGATCATCGCGCTGACGGCCAGCGTGCTGGAGAGCACGCGCGAGGCCTGTCGTGCCGCCGGCATCGACCGGTTCCTGGCCAAGCCGGTCGACACCCAGGGGTTGCGCGCGACGCTGGCCGACGTACTGCCGGCAATGGAACCCGGCTCAGTTGGACAGTAGACGGACGATGCTGGCAGCGGCGTCGCGGCCTTCAGCCACAGCGGTTACCACCAGGTCGGCGCCGCGTACCGCATCACCGCCGGCGAACAGGCGCGGATGCGCGGTCTGGAAGGGCAGCCGGTCCTTGCCGCCGGCAACGATGCGACCGTTCGCCTGGCCCTGCACACCGTGTTCGGCCAGCCAGGCCGGAACGCTCGGCGCGAAACCGAAGGCGATGATGACCACGTCCGCCTCCAGCAGCGACTCGCTGCCCTCGATCGGCACCGCGTTGCGGCGTCCTTGGGCGTCGGCCTCACCCAACCGGGTTTCAACCACGGTCACGCCGATCGCTTCGTCGTCGGCGCCGGCCTCGATCGACAGCGGCTGCCGGTTGAACAGGAAGCGCACGCCTTCCTCGCGCGCATTGGCGACTTCACGCGCGCTGCCGGGCATGTTGGCCTCGTCGCGACGGTACGCGCAGGTGACCTTGGCTGCGCCGAGCCGCACCGCGCTGCGCACGCAGTCCATGCCGGTGTCGCCGCCGCCGAGCACGACCACGCGCTTGCCGTTGAGGTCGGGCAGGGCGATCTGGTCCTCCCAGCCGGCGATCGGTCGACCCTGCGGGTCATCGCCGCCGACGATGCGGCTGTTCTGCACCAGGAACGGCAGGGCCGGCAGCACCCCCTTCAGGTCCTGGCCCGGCAGGCCGCCGTCGGTGTAGCGGTAGGCCCCGGTGCCGACGAACACCGCGTCGTGGCTGTCCAGCAGCTGCTGCACGCTGATGTCGCGGCCGATCTCCACGCCCAGGCGAAACTGCACGCCCATCCCTTCGAGCACCTCGCGGCGACGATGGATGACGTCCTTGTCCAGCTTGAAGCTGGGGATGCCGAACTGCAGCAGGCCGCCGATCTGCTCGTAGCGGTCGTACACCACGGCGGTGACGCCGGCCCGGGCCAGGCGATCGGCACAGGCCAGACCCGCCGGACCGGCACCGATCACCGCCACGCTGTGGCCGGTGGGCTGCACGGCACCCAGGTCCGGACGCCAGCCACTGGCGAGTGCGGTATCGACGATGTACTTCTCCACCGCACCGATGGTCACCGCACCGAATTCCTCCAGGGTGCAGCTGCCTTCGCACAGGCGATCCTGCGGGCAGACCCGGCCGCACACTTCCGGCAGCGGGTTGGTGCTGTGGCACAGCGTGGCGGCCTCGTGGATGCGGTTCTCCTGCACCAGCTGCAGCCACTGTGGAATGGCGTTGTGTACCGGGCATTTCCAGCTGCAGTAGGGGTTGCCGCAGTCCAGGCAGCGCCCGGCCTGGTACTGCGCATCCTCCTTGCCGAACTTTCCGTACAGCTCGCCCCAGTCGCCGGAGGTGCGCAGTTCAACCGGAATGCGCTGCGGCATGGTGCGGGGCAGATCGAGGAACTGGAAGGCGTGCTTGCGGCTCATGGCGGGCTCTGTGATTTCGATGGCCGGCCAGAGGCCGGCACTACTGCGGTGAGGGAGCAGGCGCGCGCCGGTTGCGGGCGGCGCGCCGGAGGCGCTTACGCCGCGCGTCGAAGGGTCTCGGTCAGCGATTCGATGCTGGCGGCCTTCGGTTTGACCAGCCAGAACTTGCCGATGTAATCGCGGAACTCGTCCAGGATCTGCTGCGCCCAGATGCTGCCGGTCAGTTCGCGATGGCGGCCGATCAGGCGGTGCAGGTGCTGGCGGTAGTTCTCGAAGCCTTCGGCGGATACGCGATGGATGTCGATCAGCTCGTGGTTGTAACGGTCCACGAAGTCGCGGTCCACATCCAGCACGTAGGCCAGCCCCCCGGTGAAGCCGGCACCGAAGTTCAGGCCGACCTTGCCCAGCACCAGCACCACGCCGTCGGTCATGTACTCGCAGCAATGATCGCCGGCGCCTTCCACGACCGCGAGCGCACCGGAATTGCGGACCGCGAAGCGCTCGCCGGCACGTCCGGCGGCGAACAGCTCGCCACCGGTGGCGCCATACAGGCAGGTGTTGCCGATGATCGCAGTGCTGCGCGCCTCGAACCGCGCGCCGCGCGGCGGACGTACCACCAGGCGGCCGCCGGCCATGCCTTTGCCGACGTAGTCGTTGGCTTCGCCCTCCACTTCCAGATGCAGGCCGCCGACATTGAAGGCGCCGAAGCTCTGTCCGGCGCTGCCACGGAAGCGCAGCTCCAGGGGGGCGTCGGCCATGCCCTGGTTGCCGTGCGCGCGCGCCACCGCGCCGGCCAGGCGGGTGCCGATGCTGCGGTCGGTGTTGTGGATCAGGAAGCGATGTTCGCCCCCCCTGCGCTGTTCGATCGCGTCCGCCAGCAGGCCATCCATCTGCGTGGCCAGGCTGTCCGGCGATTCGTACAGCCGCTGCGCCGCGCAGTGGCTGCCTTCGTAGCGCGCATCTGCCAGCAGGCGCGACAGGTCCACGCGCACGCCGTCGCGCGGTGCGGCCTCGATCTGCCGCAGCAGGTCGGTGCGGCCGACGATCTCCTCCAGCGAACGCGCGCCCAGGTACGACAGCCAGCCACGCACTTCCTCGGCCAGCAGGCGGAAGAAATTCTCCACGCGCTCGGGCTGGCCGGTGAAGTGGTTCTCGCGCAGGCGTTCGTCCTGGGTGGCCACGCCGGTGGCGCAGTTGTTGAGGTGGCAGATGCGCAGGTACTTGCAGCCCAGCACGATCATCGGCGCGGTGCCGAAGCCGAAGCTGTCCGCACCCAGCAGCGCGGCCTTGACCACGTCCAGGCCGGTCTTCAGGCCACCATCGGTCTGCAGCAGGGTGCGCCCGCGCAGGTCGTTGGCCAGCAGCGCCTGGTGCGCTTCGGCGACGCCCAGCTCCCACGGCACACCGGCGTAGCGGATCGAGCTGACCGGCGAGGCACCGGTGCCGCCGTCGTGGCCGGAGATGGTGATCAGGTCCGCGCCGGCCTTGACCACGCCGGCGGCGATGGTGCCGACGCCGGCATGGCTGACCAGCTTCACCGATACCAGCGCGGTCGGGTTGACCTGCTTGAGATCGTAGATGAGCTGCGCCAGGTCCTCGATGGAATAGATGTCGTGGTGCGGTGGCGGCGAGATCAGGCCGATGCCCGGCCGCGCGTAGCGCAGGCGGGCGATCAGCTCGTTGACCTTGTGCCCCGGCAGCTGGCCGCCTTCGCCGGGCTTGGCGCCCTGCGCGACCTTGATCTGCAGCACCTCGGCATTGACCAGATACTCGGCGGTGACACCGAAGCGACCCGACGCCACCTGCTTGATCTTGCTGCGCCGTGGGGTGCCGTAGCGGGCCGGATCTTCGCCACCTTCGCCGGAATTGCTGCGGCCGCCGAGGCGGTTCATCGCGATGGCCAGTGCCTCATGCGCTTCCGGCGACAGCGCGCCGAGGCTGATCGCGGCGGTGTCGAAGCGCGGGAACAGTTCGCTGGCCGGCGCCACCTCGTCCAGCGGCGTGGGTGTCGGCGCCGGCACCAGTTGCAGCAGGTCACGCAACGCCGATGGCGGCCGGGCATGCACGGCATCGCAGTACTGCTGCCAGGCGCGGGCATCACCACTGCGCGCCGCGCGCTGCAGGGTGGTGACCACGTCCGGGTTGTACATGTGGTACTCGCCGCCGTGCACGTACTTCAGCAGGCCGCCGACATCGACATCCTGCTGTGCATCCCAGGCCTGCGCGCACAGTTCGCGCGCATCGGCATCCAGCCGCGCGAAGCCGGCGCCGCCGATGCGCGAGGCGGTGTCGGGGAAGCACAGCGCGACCACTTCCGGCTCCAGGCCGATGATCTCGAACAGCTGCGCGCCGCGGTAGCTGGCCACGGTACAGATGCCCATCTTCGAGATGATCTTCGACAGGCCCTTGTAGACGCCCTTGCGGTAGCGGCGGCCGATCTGCGACTGCTCACCGCCCTTGCTGAGCTTGAGGATGCCGCGCCGGCCGAGGTCGAACAGGGTCTGGTAGGCAAGATACGGGTACACCGCAGTGGCCCCGAAGCCGAGCAGGCAGGCCATATGGTGCGGGTCGCGCGCAGTGCCGGTCTCGACGATCAGGTTGACGTCGCAGCGCAGCCCCAGCCGCGAGAGGTGATGATGCACCGCACTGGTGGCCAGCAGGGCGTGCACCATCGGTCGCCCGGCCACCGGATAGCGGTCGGACAGCAGCAGCATCACCATGCCTTCGCGTGCGGCGCGTTCGGCCTCCGCACAGATGCGCTCGATGCCGTTGCGCAGCCCTTCTTCCTCGCTGTAGGACAGGTCGAGCAGGCGGTTGGCCTGCAGGTACTGGTCCATCTTCAGCAGCTGGCGCAGCTTGCGTTGGCTGAGTACCGGCGAGTTGAGGATGACGTGGTTCACCGTCTCCGGGCCAGCATGGAAGATGTTGGTCTCCTTGCCGAGCTGGGTGGACAGGGACATGGCGCAGTCTTCGCGCAGCGGATCGATCGGCGGATTGGTGACCTGCGCGAATGCCTGCCGGAAGTAGTCGTACAGCGGCCGGCTGCGCTGGCTCAGTACCGCCATCGGCGTGTCATCGCCCATCGAGCCGGTGGCTTCCTGCTCGGTCTCGGCCAGCGGCCGCAGCACCTGCTCCACCTCCTCGCTGCTGAGCTGGTACAGCTTGTGGTAACTGCGCAGGGTGCCCTCGTCGAAGGGCTCCTCCACCAGCGAAGGATCGATCAGTTCGGTCTGCAGGTAGGTCACGCCCTGCTGCAGCCACTGCTTGTACGGTGCGCGGCCACGGTTGATGCGGTCCACCGCGTCCGAATCGAGCAGGTCGCCGCGCTTGAGGTCGATGGCCACCATTTCACCGGGGCCGAGCTTGCCCTTGCGTACCACGCGCTCGGTCGGCACTTCCCACACGCCCGCTTCGGAGGCGACCAGGAAGTGGCGGTCGGCGGTCAGCATCCAGCGCGCCGGGCGCAGGCCGTTGCGGTCCAGCGTACACACCGCATAGCGGCTGTCGCAGGCGACGATGCCGGCCGGGCCGTCCCAGGGCTCGCTGTTGAGGCCATGGAACTCGTAGAACGCGGCCAGGTCCGGATCCTTGAACTCCAGCGACTGCGTCGCCGGTGGCACCAGGATGCGCAGCGCCTGGATCAATTCCATGCCGCCGGCGACCATCAGTTCCAGCATGTTGTCCAGGCTCTGCGAGTCCGAGCCATGCATGGAGATCACCGGATCGAACTCGGCGATGTCGAAGCGCGGTGTCTTCCACACCTTGCTGCGCGCCTGCGCCCAGCGACGGTTGCCCTCGATGGTGTTGATCTCGCCGTTGTGCGCGAGCAGGCGGAACGGATGCGCCAGCGGCCAGCGCGGCAGCGTGTTGGTGGAGAAGCGCTGGTGGAACACGATCGCGCTGGAGGCCAGCTCGCGCCGCTGCAGGTCCGGATAGAAGCGGCTGAGCTTGTCCGGCAGGACCATGCCCTTGTAGCTGATCGCATCCGGGGTGAGCGTGGTGACGTAGAAATCGCCATGGTCGCGCAGCTGCTGTTCGCTGCGACGGCGTGCGAGGTACAGCGCCAGGGCGAAGCCGGTGCCGTCCTGGCCGACACCGGCATCGACGAACACCTGCTCGATGCGCGGCAGCGTATCGCGCGCGAGCTGGCCGCAGACACTGTCGTCGATGGGAACCTCGCGCCAGCCCGCCACGCGGCAGCCTACCGCTTCAAGTTGCACCTGCAGCTGCGTCCGGCAGGCCTGCGCGGCGTCGGCGTCGTGCGGAAGGAACACCAGGCCCGCCGCGAAGCGGGTGGCCACGGTGATGCACGCTTCGCTGGCCAGCAGTTTCAGGAATGCATCGGGGCGACGCAGCAGCAGCCCGCAGCCATCACCGGTGAGCCCGTCAGCGGCGACGCCGCCGCGATGGGTCATCCGCGAAAGCGCGGCGATGGCGGTATCCACCAGCAGGCGCGACGGCTGGTCGTCGAGCTGCGCGACCATGCCGAATCCACAGGCATCGCGCTCGGAGCGCGGGTCGTAAAGCCCTTGGCGGTTGCGGGGGGCCATCTCTACCTCGATGCGGAATGAAATGAGCGGGGACACTCAAGCCCGCCCAATCCCTGGAGCGCATCGTGAGGCCACCGGATGCCTCGAATAAAGCACAGGTTGCTGCAACGCCGCAATACACGGTTGCAGGTGCAACGGAAAGCGCCGGCGGTGATCCGCCGGCGCGGGCCGGGATCAGCCGCAGCGGACGCCGCTGACCACGTCCTTGGCGTCCACTTCGATGTTCAGCCGGTCGCCCAGGAACTCCATCGTGGTCGCGTCATTGGGGTGCAGCACGCGCACCTGCTGAGCACCGGCATCTTCCTGGGCCTGCTTGCCCAGCGCATCGGTGTAGGCCTGGCCGACCAGGCTCTGTACCTGGCTGGCGTCGCAGGTGCCCACCGGCGGTGCCTCGGTGGCCTTGCCGGCTTCATCGGCCGGTGCCTTGGCGGCTTCGGCGGCCTGCTGGGCGTGGGCCGTGGCCGAATCCTGTTCATCCAGCGCCGGCGCCTGGCAGGCGGACAAGGCCAGCACGGCCGGCAGCAGCAGGGCGGAGAGCGAACGGGCGCGAATCGGGAACGACATCATGACTCCGGAAGGGACTGTGAAAGCCGGAGCATAGCCGCGAACCCATCCTCACGTGTTTGTCTTGCGTTATTGACGCGGCCGCGTCATGTCGATCGCCACACTGCTGGCATGCCCACGTCCCCCACACCCGAGCGCGCGGCGGCGCGCGCGGCCGGCCTGCGCTACGTTGATGACACCCAACCGGGCTTCACCCGGCTGCGTGCAGGCAAAGGCTTCCGTTACCGTGATGCTGACGGCCACGCAGTGCGCGATGCGGCCACGCTGCAGCGTATCCGCGCATTGGCCATTCCCCCGGCTTACACCGCGGTATGGATCTGTGCGTATGCCAACGGCCACCTGCAGGCGACCGGCCGCGATGCGCGTGGCCGCAAGCAGTACCGTTATCACGCCGACTGGGCGAAGGTGCGCGATGCCGGCAAGTTCGATCGGATCATTGCGTTCGGCGAGGCACTGCCCACGCTGCGGCGGCGGCTGGCACGCGACCTGCGGCAGTCCGGATTTCCGCGGACCAAGGTGCTGGCCGTGGTGGTGGCGCTGCTGGCCGATACGCTGGTACGGATCGGCAATGAGACCTATGCCCGCGAGAACCGCTCGTTCGGGCTGACCACCCTGCGCAACCGCCACCTCGAGCTGCTTCGCGGCGGGCGGGTACGCATGCGGTTCCGGGGCAAGTCCGGCCAACTGCAGGAGGTGACGGTGGGCGACCGCCGCCTGGGCCAGATGGTGCGACGGTTGCAGCAGCTGCCGGGGCAGTCGTTGTTCCAGTACCGCGACGATGATGGCCAGGTGCAGCCGGTCGATTCCGGCGCAGTGAACGAGTACCTGCGCGACGTGATGGGTGAGGACTTCACCGCCAAGGATTTCCGTACCTGGGGCGGCACGGTGGCGGCGGTGCAGGCACTGGCTGCCACCGCGCTGCCCGAGCCTGCCAGCCAGCGCGCACTGGCCGCAGCACAGCGCGAGGTGGTCTGCCAGGTTGCCGCGCGTCTGGGCAACACCCCTGCGGTGTGCCGCAGGGCATACATCGATCCCTGCGTGTTCGCCGGCTGGGAGCGCGGCGAACTCACCGCGCTGGCGGGCCTGCGCGGCCCGCGGCAGTGGGAACAGGCCACGTTGCGCGTACTGCGGCGGGCACGCCGGCTCAGCCGCAGTAGATCGCGGTGATGTTGTTGGTGCGTCCCTTCTCGATGGTCAGGCGATCACCGCCTTCGCTGGCGGGCGGAACACGCGGACCGTCGTGGCGCAGCACCTGCACGTGCAGGCTGTCGCTGTCCACGCGTGCACGTTCAACGGTGGCCGCCGACGCTGCCAGACCGACGGCGCCGCGCACCATGTCGCTGTGGCACTGGCCGGAAATCACGCCGTCGATCGGTTGAACCTGTGCGATTGGCGTGCTGCTGCATGCGGCGACGGCAAAGGTCAGTGCGGCTACGCTGAATGCGCGGATCATGATCCTGCTCCATGGTGATGAGGATGCCAGCGTGCCGCGCGCGGCGTGGTGGCGGCATGAACGGCGTGCACATGCGGGACACGGTGCATTCACCGTCGCCGACAGCGGCGATGGCCACACTGCATGTACTGGCACGCCACGGAGGTATGACATGGCCACCTGTGATGTATGCGGCAACGACTACGACAAGAGTTTCACCCTGCAGCAGGGCGGGCGCAGCGGCACGTTCGACTCGTTCGAATGCGCGATCCACGCCTTCGCGCCACGCTGTGCGCACTGCAACTGCGCCGTGATCGGTCACGGCGTCGAAGGCAACGGGCAGATCTTCTGCTGTGCGCACTGCGCTGGCCATGCCGGCGTGCAGGGCGTGGCCGATCGCGCCTGAACCCACCCGATTCCCCACACCTGAAGGAGACCGCATGGCTACGAGCAAGAAGGTTCCCGCCCGCCGCAAGGCGTCGCCCAAAGTACGCAAGGGTACGAAGGCAGCTGCCGAGGGCAGCGCCGCAGCAGCGGCCGAACGCCCCCGCGTGGTGAAGACGGCAACCCGCAAGGCCGCCGCCGGTGATCCACGTGCCGCACGGGTTGCGGCCCGGCAGCGACGCCTGCAGGACCAGGAAAAGGCCAAGGATGCGCGTGCGGCGAAGAAGGCGACCAGGAAGAAGGCGACCCAGGCGGGCACGCGACGCCAGCCGGAGACCCTGCCCGCCCAGCACCTGGCCAAGCCGGGACATGAGCACGAACTGGACCTGGCCCCGCGCTTCCTGGCACCGGACTACGTCGGCAGTGGCAAGCTGCAGGGCATGCGCGCGATCGTCACCGGCGGCGATTCCGGGATCGGACGCGCCGTCGCTGTCCTGTTCGCGCGCGAGGGGGCGGACGTGGCGGTGCTGCACCTTGATGAGGCCGAGGATGCCGAGATCACCCGCCAGCATGTGGAGAGCGAGGGCGGACGCTGCGTGGTGATTGCGGGCGACGTGCGCGATCCGCGTTTCTGCAACAAGGCGGTGAAGCAGGTCGCCAAGGCCTTCGGGGGCGTCGACATCCTGGTCAACAACGCCGCGTTCCAGCTGCACTGCGAGCGCCTGGAGGACCTGGAGGACGAGCATCTGCAGGAGACGCTGCAGACCAATATCGGCGGCTACGTGCAGATGGCACGGGCCGTGCTGCCATACCTGGGCGAGGGCGCCAGCATCATCAACACGGGCTCGGAAACCGGCCTCTTCGGCAGCAAGGCGCTGATCGACTATTCGGCGACCAAGGGGGCGATCCACGCTTTCACCAAAGCCTTGGCCAGCCAGCTGCTGCCGCGTGGCATCCGGGTCAACTGCGTGGCCCCCGGCCCGGTGTGGACGCCGCTCAATCCTGCGGACAAGCAGGCCCCCGACGTGGCCGAGTTCGGCAAGGACAGTGACATGGGGCGCCCGGCACAGCCGGAGGAGCTGTCTCCGGCCTATGTGTTCCTGGCGTCACCGGCCTGCGCCAGCTACATCAGCGGGGTGATCCTGCCGGTGATGGGCGGCCCGCGGGGCTGACCGGGGGCGCATACAGATCGGCGATGCGCGGAATGAAGCGCTGCGGGTTGGCGCCGACCAGGTTGGTGAGCACCACCACGGCGATGCCGCGGTCAGGGTAGACGATGAAGGCCGAGCGCGCGCCACCGATGCCGGCGACCTGGCGGTCCGGCGCGCCCTGCAGTACCGGCCAGCCGGCAGACCACGGGCCCGCCCTGCCATCGGCCAGCGGCTCGGCGGTCCACATCCGTGTGCGCCCGTCCTCGTGCAGCAGTCGCCCGTCCAGCAGGGCGACCAGCCAGCGCGCGGTGTCATCGGCGGTGGTAAGGATGCCGCCGCCGGACCACAGGCTGGGCGGCACGTCGTAGAACCAGTGCGACAGCCGGGGCGGCGTATCGGCGGCTTCGGTCGCGCGCGGGGCCAGGCTGTACATCGTGGCGGCGTCGGGGATCAGGTCGTAACTGTCGCCGAAGGTGGTGCGTTCCATGCCAGCGGCGCCGAACTGCCGGCTGGCCAGGAAGCGGTCGTAGGGCATGCCCGACTGCCGCGCGATGATCCGCGCCAGGAGCAGATAGTTGGTCTGGTTGTAGGCGAAACGCTGGCCAGGTGCTGCATCCATCGGCTGTGCGGTCACGGCCTGCCAGGCCTGTGCCTCGGTGCCTCCGCCCAGCAGCCCGCGCGCGTCAAGGATGTCCGGCAGGCCGGAGGTGTGGGCCAGCAGTTGACGTACGCGCACGGTCTGCCAAGCGGCCGGAAGTGCATCCAGATAGCGCGACAGCGGTGCTTCCAGATCCAGCCGGCCCTGCTGTGCCAGCTGTGCGGCGGCGACGCCGGTAAAGGCCTTGGTGGCGGAGTTCAACGGGAATCGCGTGCTGCGTGTGGCGGGCACGCCGTTTTCCACGTTGGCCAAGCCGAACGCTTCGGACAGCACGACCTGGCCGTCCTTGACCACTGCGATCTGCAGGCCTGGAATGCGCTCGTCCTGCAATGTCTGGCGGATCAGGCGGCGAGCCTGTTCGTTCGCCGGCTCCGGGCTGGCTGACGCCGGCGAGAGGGGCAGAGCAGCAAGCAGCAGGAGCAGAAAGGGGAGCGATGGGCGGAACATGGGTTATTCCCGGCGGGATGTGCGGATGGGATGCAGCAGGCAGCAGGAGGGTTTAGATGCTGCCGTTGCGACTTTCCGGGAGGGAGGACATTCCAACGGGGCCGGCAGTCCACCCTGACTGCGTTGATGCCGATACTGACAGCGAACGGAGGATGCCTGCTGCCGGACTTGCTACAGTCTGTCCGCTGCACGCAACGCAGACCCATGCCCAGGAGGAAGGGCGGCGATGTCCGAACCGTACTCGGCTTTTCTCAGATTGAGCATGTCACGCGCAGATCTTGCGCGGTGGCTTGCGGCAGCACCGCCGGACGTGTCCCGCTGGTCGGACTGGCGCTCCATCGGCGGGCAGTGGAGTCTTCCCGGAGGCGGGGATCTTTCCGACCCGGATGCGCCGGGTCTGCAGACACTCATTTCAGACTGCAACGCGATGTTGGCGCGCCATCGGGACAACCGCGCGGCACTGGAGTTCGTGCTGGGATCGGCAGAGGCGGAGAACATCAGGATTGCGGCCTATGACCATCAGGGAAGACACTTCGTTGCCGGGTCGTTGACCTATTCGGAGAGTCTCTACGACATCCTGTTCTTTCTGGCCCTGGGGCGCAGCGCAGCCGAGTTCCTGGCCACGGACGATGCCGGCCTGGTCGTTGTCCACGACTATCTGTGGGGCGAGGACGGCGAACGGAGAACGGTCGCCGCGCTTGGCCTCGCTGGAAACGGACACTCCGCATTCCTGGGGCCCGACGCCTCCGATGCCGCGGCCCACGAGTTCGACGAACGGGTCGAGGCGATGCTGAATGGACAGGACGATCCGGACTTCTTCCCACGCGATCAGCTGCAGGATCTGCGGGACTGATCCCGCGCATCAGCTATTGTTGAAGGGCACATAGGGTGTAAACGGCCTGGAAGGATCGAAGTCCTTCTGGCCAGGGTACAGAAGGCAATAGAGCCTGCCTTCATGCACGACTGCCAACGGGTAACAGGCATCCTGCCTGCTCATTCCGCCTGCGCCGCATTCCTGGAGGCCTTCCAGCACCTCCATGGCGGTGCACTTTCCGGCCTTGCAGTCATGTTCCCGGATCGCGCTGAAGCCCTTTGAATAGAAGATCCGCGGTGCCCGATAGCCCTGCAGCGGTTGCAGGTGCTTCGCCAGGGCGGCGTAGGCCCTGTCCACTTCGTCCCGCTCACCCAGGTTGAACGTGGAAGGCGAGTCCGATGTGAACCTGAACTTCGCAGGATCCGTCTCGCACTCCCACGCATGTGAGGCGGGAATGTGCAGCACAAGCAATGCGAACGCACTGATCAAGGATCGGGGCATCATCGCTCCTGGGCAGGTCTGCTGTTGCTCGATGGAGCCGCATGGGAACACGGGAAAGAGTGAACCAGCGCTTCCCGAGTCAGCGTCGATGCGTCTTCCTCGAGGCGGGCGCGCGGAAGCGCCTTCAGGTGGCTGTACACGCGATCCACAAGCTCATGGGGCAGGACCGTGGCTCGTCCACACCATTGCCCGGCGCTGCTGTCGGCGACTGCCGCGATGTAACCCTGGGCCCAGGACACCGCGCGAGCGCGGCACAGTGCGTCGCTGCACTCACGCCCCTCCTCGTTGCCTGTGATTCGCTCCAGCAGTGCGCGACCACTGGAAAGTGCATTGCCTGCGTCTGCCGCATGCGCGGGCAGAGCGGCGGACAGGCACGCCGCAAGGAAGGAGGCTGTTGAAGGCCGCCGCAGCCAGCGGCCAACCGGAGTACGCATGCATGCGATTCCTGAAGATGGAGAAGAGAAGGCTCGTCGCCAGGGCCAACTCTATCGGATCGGTAAGTGGAGGGGAGCGTTTCCGGGCGTACGATAAGTCATGCAGGTCACATGCGCCTGTCGTCCCGCTGGTTCGCAGCGGCATGCTTTAGCTGATTCTGGGGAGTGACAATGGATCTGGAAGTTCTGGAGAAGTGGTGTCAGGACGGGATTGCAATGTTGTCGTCTCCGGGTGATGTTCCTCATGTTGTTGAGTTGCGGAGGAAGACGGTTGCGCATTTTTCGCGCAGTCCGAAGCTTTACGAGTTGGCAAAGGATATTGCTGAGGGCCTGAACGATCTTCCTGAGAGTTCGAGGCGGGCTGCGAAGGACTACCTGATCTCCACTTATGGTTTCAGTTTTGAGTTTTTTGTGGATAGGAAGTTGGCCAAGGTTCGCGAAATTCTGAAGCGTGGAAGAATCAGAAGCGCGGCGGAGTTTCGTGCGTTGTCCGATTTTGCAGCGGATGTGGAGGTCGAGGAGGGGCTCGCTCGCGATGCAGAGTTACTTCTTGCGAGCTACTCCAAGGCCTGAAATATGCTGAGCCTGGGCCTTGATGCTCGGCACAAGTTGTGTTTGCAGGGTGGGATCGACCAAGGACTCAGTGCTGGCCTCGCCGGTTCCCAGCCCAGCAGTTGCCGCGTCGGCTGCATAGGCTGCGCTTGCCCCCTACCGTTCGTCGGCCCATGACTTCCGGGGGGTTGACTACAGGTGTCGTCACGCCGACAGTGACGACACGTGTAGTCAAGGGAGCCTGTCATGCGCGGCAAAACCATCGGGGACCAGGAGCTGGCCCTGCTGCAGTACATCGATGAACATGCGCCGGCCAGTGTCGGCGAGGTCGCCAGCGGCTATGGCGAGGCGCGCGGGCTGGCCCGTTCCACCGTGCTGACGATGATGGAGCGGCTGCGCACCAAGGGGTACCTGCAGCGACGGCAGCACGAAGGCCTGTACCGCTACCAGGCCACCCGTGGCCCTGACAGCGTGCTGCAGGGTGCGGTGGCCCAGTTCGTCGACAACACCCTGCAGGGCTCGGTGTCGCCGTTCGTGGCCTATCTTTCGCAGCGCCAGCAGGTCAGCGACAACGAGCTGGCCGAGCTGGAAGCGCTGGTCGCCCAGCTCCAATCGCGTCGCCACGAGGGCTGAGTCATGGACACCACGATGCTGATCCCGATGCTGGAACGGCTGGGCTGGACCAGCCTGCAGACCGTGCTGCTGGTGGCGCTGGTGTATGCCGTGTGCCGGCTGATGCCGTCGCTGTCGGCCGCCACGCGTTGCCGGTTGTGGTGGCTGGTTTCGTTGCAGGCCGTGCTCGGCCTGGTGTGGAGCCAGCCGGTGCAGCTGCCCTGGTTGCCCGCGTCGCCGTCGGTGGCGATGACCGCTACCGATATCGCCGCCGATGTGGTCTATCCGCTGTCTGCGGAAGGCTCCGCGCAGCTGCTGGCCACGATGCCGGCAGAGGTCGTGGCGACGCCCGCAACAGCGTGGTGGGCGCTTGCACTGGCCGCGCTGTGGGCCTCCGGTGTCCTGCTGATGGCCTGGCGCACCCTGGCGGAGTGGCGGCGTTGCCGCGCGCTGCTGGCCGCCGCGTATCCCTGCGAGGACGCGGCGCTGGTGCAGGCGCTGCACCTGGCCGCCGACGCGCATGGACTTCGCCGCCCGCCGCGCCTGTGGATGAGCGCACAGATCGATGCGCCGCAGCTGGTCGGGCCGCTGCGCCCGGTGCTGCTGCTGCCGGCCGGCGCCACTGCACTGCAGGGCGACGCGCTGGACCTGGCATTGACCCATGAACTGCAGCACCTGCAGCGCCGTGACCTGCAGTGGGGATTGTTGCCGGCACTGGCGCAGCACCTGTTCTTCTTCCACCCGCTGCTGCGGCTGTCTGTGCGTGAGTACGCCCAGGCCCGGGAAGAAGCGGTGGATGAGGCGGTGGTGGGCCAGCATGGGGCCAGTCGCCACGCGTACGGGCGTCTGCTGCTGCAGCTGGGCGTTGCACCGCAGCCGCACCTGGGGGTGGCCAGTGCCGCGCCGGACACGACCAGCCTCAAGCGCCGGCTGCTTTCGCTGCAGCCGCGCAAAGCCTGCCCGCGCGTGCTCGCGGTTGCCCTGACGGCCGTGGTGCTGGTGGTGGGTGTGGCACCCATGCGACTGGTCGCAGCGCCGGTGCCGCCGGCGCCTCCCGCACCGCCGGCGGCCCCGAAGCCCCTGTCGCCGCCGCCGGCTCCGAAGGCACCGCCGGCGCCGGCAGCGTCGGCGCACCTGCCGGCCGTGCCGGTTCCACCCGCGCCGCCGGCTGACGTGACCGGGCCGGACGATGTGACCGGACCCGATGATGCCGATGTGGGGGCCTTCGACGATGGGACCGACGTGGACGAGGACCATGACGGCATGACCTCTACCGGCACCTCCATCACTACCTACGGGACGTTGGATCTGGGCGAGTCGCCGCGCCAGGCCTACGTGCTGGTGGATGGGGATTCGACCTTCGCCAATGGCGGCATCGATGACGTGGCGCAGGCCCGCAGGCAGCTCGGCAAGGGACCTGCACTGTGGTTCCGCCAGGGTGACAAGCGCTACGTGGTGCGTGATCCGATGCTGGTGCAGTCACTGCAACGTGCCTATGCCGGCGCGGCGGAACTGGGCCGTCAGCAGGGCGAACTGGGACGCCAGCAGAGCGTGCTGGGTCGCCAGCAGGGCGAGCTCGGCCGTCGGCAGGGTGAACTGGGCCGGTTGCAGAGCGAACATGCACGCCAGATCGCGCAGGATGCGATGCGCACTGCGCGCAGTGCGATGGCTGCCCATGACATCAATCGTGAAGCGGCGGCCGAAGCGGCCAGGGCCGCGCGTGACTCGGTCGACGATGCAGCGCTCGCGCGGCAGGCCGCCGCTGAAGCGCGGCGCGCCCTTCAGGCTGCTCGTGATGACGAACGCCAGTCGGGGCGGAGCAGCGAGATGGGTCGGCTGGCCGGAGAGCAGGCCGCGCTGGCCAGCCGCCAGGCGGCGCTGGGCAGCCAGCAGGCCGCGCTCGGCGAACGCCAGGCACGCCTGCACGAGCAGGCCTCGCGACAGGCGCAGCAGGTGATCGCCCGTGCGCTGGCCAATGGCAAGGCCCAGCAGCTGTGAAGCGGCGGTAGCGCCGGGCCATGCCCGGCGTGCCCAGCGACGTGCATGCGGATGGAAACCGCCGGGCCCAGCCCGGCGTTAGCGGCTCAACCGCAGTTGGCGCGCACGATCCGGTTCTGCGCGTCGACCTCGATGGTGACCCGGTCCTCGCGGAAATCCATGGTCACGGCCATGCCGGGCTTCACCACCCGCGCCGTGCGTACACCACTGGCTTCAACCACCTGCTTCACCGTGGCCTCGTCGGCGGTCCTGCCTGCCAGCCCCTCCAGCTTTTCCGGGTTGCATCGCTGCGGGCTCCCTGCGACATGCGGAGGCCGGGGTGCAGGATCGCTGCTGCTGCCACTGCCTGCACTGCCGCCCGCATGGCTGCAGGCGGCCAGCGGCAGGGTACAACCGAGCATCAACCAGAGACTGGAACGCATCGCGGATCCTCCACGCATCAGGAGCCGACAGTCTCATCGATCGGGGCTTCAGGGGGCGTCAATACCCGTTCGGCGAGCTGTTCGACGCGGCCCAGCAGCTGCGCCAGCACGGCGTCGTCGTAAGGCAGCCAGCGGCGTGGCCGCGCCGGCAGGTCCGGCAAGGCCAGCGTCTGCCCGGCAAGGCTGGCGCGGGCGGTGGCCAGGTGCAGCCTGTAGTGGCCGACCTGCACATGGCGGCGCTGGAAGGTCATCAGGTCACGCTGCGGATGAGCGGCCAGCAGATGCTCCAGGGTTCGCCCGCGCAAGCGGACCATGCGGGCCGGCGGCAGTGGCATGCCCTCGCCACCGCATGCGCAGGTACTGGCCAGCAGGTCGAGTTCGCGCAGCAGTTCGGACGCCACCACTGCGGGCAGCTCGCGCGCCTGCACCGGTTGCCACGCGTCGCGATGCTGCCGCTGGAACTGCACGCGGCCGCTGCGGATCTCACCGGCAAGGCCATGCGACAGCGGTGCTGACAGCTGCCAGCCGATCCGCCACGGGCCTTTGGCCAACATCAGCTGGCCGCTGTCATCGCCGTGCCAGCCTTGCCGACGGGCCAGCCCGGCCAAGGTCGCCACCGACAGCGTCAGCCCATTGAATGCAGCGGTATCGGCGGGTTCGCCGCGGGCGTCCAGATAGTGTTCGCGGAACACCTGACGGAGCGGTTGCCGGCAGCGCTGCTCGATCAGCCGCGCGCGCCAGGCGGCGCGCAGATGGGGTTGGCTGCGGGCGGGATGCCACAGGCGCAGGCGGTTGCGACCCTGCAACGCGACCACGATGCCATGCGCATCGGCGAACGCCTCTGCGCCGTTCACCGGCATCGCATCGATCCAGTGCCCGCGCGCATCGGCGAGCTGCCAGACCAGGCCCTGCAGCAGGGTGGCCAATGCTGGTTGCCGGCACGCGTCGCGCCAGTCCTGCAGTGCCCACTCGCCGCCCAGCACGAACGTGGCCTCCAGGGCACGGGCCAGGCTGGCCAGTGAGCGCCTGCCGGCGGCAATGACCGGCAGGCGCAGCAGCAGTTGCGGGCGCTGTGCGAGGCGGCGTTCGGCGGCGGCCAGATGGCGGTCCAGCTTCCGCGCGATGCCGGCATGGCGCACCTGCGACCGCGCCAGCGCCAGCGCGGCAATGGCCTCGGGGGTGGGCATCGCAGTGACCGCCTTGGCCAGCGCCACAGCCACCGATTGCGAGGGCAGGGTCCGGGCGGCGGTCGGGGCAACGCACACCGGTGGCAGCACCTGCGCCAGCAAGGGCCGCAGCCAGGGCGCATCGCATTCCAGTGCCGCGCGCGTGGCACGCCAGAGCACACCGGCTTCGGCGATGCTGAAGGCACGGTCAGCGATGTAGGGCGCCTGGCCACTGTGGATCGCCTGCAGGCGCTGCGCTGCCTGCTGCAATGCGTGCTCGGCGAACTGCAGGTAGGTGTCGTGTTCGCTCAGTGGCTGCAGATCGGCGGGTGCCGGATCGATGTCGGCCTCGGTGGGATACAGCTCGGCGATGCGGGCATGGCGCAACAGGTCCTGCAACGGCCAGTGCGCCACCAGGCGCAGTTCATCACGCAGCAGTGGGTGCGCGCTGCAGGCGTCCAGCAGCGAGGCCAGCGTTCCGCTGCCGTCGGCACCGGCACAGCGCGCCAATGCCAGCAGCGACAGTGCATCGCTGCCGGCTTCGACGCTTGCCACGGCGTGAAGGCCGCAGTGCTGCAGCAATGCCAGCGCGGGCGCCTGCAGCCGCTCGTGGCCGGGCTCGGTGCAGCGCGCAAGCAGGGCCACGCCGTCGACCGGACGAAGCGCGCCCGACCGTGTACCGGTGCTGCGCCGGGACAAGCGCAGCAGTGCAGCGGCGCAGATCGCAACGGTAAGACGGGGCTGCCGCTGCGCGTCGGCGTCGAGAATGCGGTGCGCCCACTGGCGGGCGCTATCGGTGGGCGGCAGCCCGTCGCACCCCAGGGCCATCGGCAGCAGGCTGGCCAGTTGCCCGTCATCCAGCCGGGCCAGCAGCGCCGCCTGGTCCTCGCCATGGAATCCGGCCAGCGTACCGGCCGCCTCCGTGCCGGCCAGCAGGCCAGCAAGGGAGCGCAGCTGGGAGCCCGGGACCTGGGTGCTCATGGAACCTCCGTGTCGTGAGCCGCGCCAGTCTCCGGCGGGGCCGCCTGGGGGTCCAGCGGCAGGGCATCATTCTGCCAACCCCATCGCATTCAGTCATAAAGTCACACCGTCCGCGAACACACAGGACCCGGCTCAGGCCATGCCGGGTGGCGCCTGCAGGGCGAGCAGTTCGCGCTCCTGTGCTTCCTCGCGGACCAGCCGCTGCAGCAGCAGGGCCAGGGTCACCACGTCCTGGTGATTGTGATCGGCGACCCGGCGCAGGTTCACCGCGTCGCCGCCGCGCAGGAACCGCAGCCACGCGCCCGGTGCCTCCGATCCCGGCAGATCGTCTTCGCGGATCACGCGCAGCAGCTGGCGCTCGATGGTGGACAGCCTGCAGTTCTCCCAGGTGCCGCGATAGCGGCGGCGGGTCGGATACAGCAGGTCGACATGATCCAGGGCACTGATCGGGTCGCGCTGGCGCGCCAGCCGGTAGCGCGCCTTCAGCAGGGGCGCATCGTAGCTGCGGCCGTTGTAGCTGCAGAACACCGTGGAGGGTTGCAGCCAGCCGGCGAAGGTGGCCAGCATCGCCTCTTCGGCAGCCATCGTCGATATCAGCAGCTGGCGGATGCGCAGGCCTTCGCCGCGCTGCGGGCAGGTGTACCAGTCGGCAGCACCGATCATGAAGGCGCGGGTACCGGTGCCGCCGGCCAGCCCGGTGGTCTCGGTATCGAAGAACAGCAGGTCGCGCGCGGCCACGTGCTCGTTCTCGCGCCGGGCGAACGCCAGCGACAGGGGAACCTTCGGAACCGGCTGCGGCTGCAGGGATTCGATCAGTAACAGGCCTGGCGCGATCTCCTCGCCGGGCAGCCGCCGGTCCTGTGCGGTCGCGTGCAGGGGCGCTGCGCTGCCGCGTGTGCGCAATCCCAGCAGGCGATGCAGGCTGCCGACGTGGGGCTGCCGCAACGGTGGCGTGGTGGGGGCGGGTGTCATGACGGCCGGGCCGGTCGGCTTGTGGCGGATCTCCTGTTCAACCCAGGCGAATACCGAGCGTTCGGCTGGTGGCTGCCGTGCATCATTGGCCGCTGCCGGGACGACCGCTGCGGGCGCCGCCGCCGTGACAGCCGGCGGCCCGGCCTTCGGGTCGCCCGCCTGCTTCCGCAGCAGACGCAGCTTGTCCAGGCTCAGGCTCACGGTGCCAGCAGCTCCACGGCGCCACGGGTGGCGGGCACCGCATCGGGCACGTGCTGGCAGGCGTCGGCATCGAACAGGTCCAGCACGCGCAATGCCAGTGCGCGAGGCGAGGTCTCGTCCTCCTCCTGCGCCGCGAGTACCGGGCCGACGCAGGCCGGACAGCCCGCCGTGCAGTCGCAGCGCTGCACGAGTTCGCGCGCGCGCTGCACCAGCTCCGCCTGGCGCTGCCACAGGGGTTCGCTCAGGCCGACGCCACCCGGGAAGTTGTCGTACAGGTATACGGTCGGCACGAACACCTGCAGCAGCTCGACCGCGCCCGGATCGCCATCGCTGCCGCGCAGCTGGCCGCGGCCGCTCTGGTCGGCGACCGCGAACCATGCACCGTCGCCATTGCCGACCGACTTCTGCAGATCGCGTGCGTCGGCCATCACCGCCACCGTAGCGACGATGTGCAGCGCGTAGGCGGCGCCCAGGAAGCCATCCAGCGCGTCCTGCCGGCTGGCGAACGCACGCAGCAACAGCGCCTGCGGGAGCTGCCACCACACTGCGGTGGTGTGCAGTTCCTGGTCGGGCAGGTTGACCGGGCCGTAGCCGATGTTCTCGTGGGTGTAGTACCGGATCTTCTTGTAGCCGGCCACGCGGCGCACCACGTGCACTTCGCCGTGGTGCGAATCGCCGCGCCCGGCCACGCCGCCGTCGAAACGATCCAGCACCTTGAGCTTGGTGAAGTCGATGCTGTCGGTGTAGTAGTCCACGTGGGTGCGGGTGACGTAGGCCTTGCGCCCCTCCCAGTCCAGCGTCTCCACCTGGTACGGCGTGGACTGCACCATGTGGATGGCGCCCTCGTACAGGGTCAGCGCGGCGGCGGAGTAATCGACCTCGGCGATGATCTGCTGGCGGCCGTCGCTGCGGTCGACCACCACGAAGTTGCCGTCGGCCACCGCGCGCAGGCTCACCGCGTTGGCCGGATAGCTGTCGGCGATCCACTCCCAGCGCTCGCCTTCGCGATGGACCACGTCGGTCTCGGCCAGGGCTTCCAGGAACACTTCCGGATCGATCGGGCCGAAGCCATCGCCGACCCGGAACGGCAGCTCGAATGCCGCGCAGCGGATGTGGTCGAACAGGATCAGTGGCTGGTCCGGGGCGATGCGCGCATGTTCGGGCGAGGCTTCGGCGAAGAAGTCCGGATGGCGTACCACGTACTGGTCCAGTGGCTGCGAACTGGCCACCATCACGCCCAGCGCGGGCTGCTGGCGGCGTCCAGCGCGGCCGAAACGCTGCCAGGTGGCGGCCACGCTGCCCGGATAGCCGTTGAGGATCACCACGTCCAGACTGCCGATATCCACGCCCAGTTCCAGCGCCGAGGTGCTGACGATGCCATCGATGCTGCCCGCGCGCATGGCGCGTTCGGTCTCGCGACGCTCGGTGGGCAGGTAACCGCCGCGATAGGCGCGTATGCGCGGTGGCTTGCGCGGATCGTGGTCGAAGATGTCCTTCAGGTACTTGGTGAGGACTTCGACCATCAGCCGCGTCTGCGCGAACACCAGGGTCTTGAGGCCGGACTTGATCGCGATGCGGGCGATGCGGTTGCTCTGCGAACGCGCCGATGCACGCAGGCCCAGGTCCGGGTTGATGACCGGCGGGTTCCACAACAGCACCTGCTTCGGTCCGCTGGGCGCACCGGACTCGGTGATGGCGGTGACCGGTGCTTCGATCAGGGCCTCGGCATGGGCCTGCGGATTGCCGATGGTGGCCGAGCACAGGATGAACTGGGGTTGCACGCCATAGAACGCACAGATGCGCTTGAGCCGGCGCAGTACGTTGGTGACATGGCTGCCGAACACGCCGCGGTAGGTATGCACTTCGTCGATGACGATGTAGCGCAGGTTCTCGAAGAACTGCGCCCACTTGGTGTGATGCGGCAGGATCGCCTGGTGCAGCATGTCGGGATTGGATACCACAATGTCGCCATGCAGGCGGATCGCCTGCCGCGCATCCCCGGGCGTGTCGCCATCGAAGGTGAACGCCTTCACCCCGAGATCGCCGGCGCGGTTGAGCTCCAGCAGTTCGGCCACCTGGTCCTGCGCCAGCGCCTTGGTGGGGAACAGGTACAGCGCCTTGGCGTTGTCCTGCATGGCCGCACTGACCACCGGCAGGGTGTAGCACAGCGACTTGCCGCTGGCGGTCGGGGTGACGATGGCCACATGCTCGCCGCGCTGGCTGGCCTCCCAGGCCTCGGCCTGGTGGCTGTACAGCTGTTCGATGCCACGTGCTTTCAATGCGGCGGCAAGGGCCGGCGGTACCGATTCCGGAATGGGCGCATAGCGGCCCTCGCGGCCGGGGATGGCAAAGCTGCCGGTGATGCGGTCGTGGTAGCGGCGCTGCAGGCGCGCGCTGAGCAGGGCACCGTCGCGGGCGGGCAGACCGTCGCGGGTCGCGAGTTGCTGCTCCGCGTCGGCGGTGCGCTTGGCGAGTTCGTAGGCCATGGGTGCACGGATTCCAGGGGGGCACATGGCACCACAGATGGGTCTCAGGATGTGAGACCCCGCAGCGGGACGGAGTGAACCGTTCAGTGCGCGGGCGGCAGCCGGACGTCGAATCCAGTGAAACGCCTGCCGCGTGCGCCGGAACAACGGGCTGGCCCGCCTCGAACAAATGACAGGTGCACCTCGCGGGCGCGGACGTGCAGTCCACTTCAGCGCGGGCTGAACAGCGCGCGCCGTACCAACGAAATCTGAAGCCGCCATCCGTATCCTCAGGCGAAGGATGCAACCAACAGGGGCGGTAGGGGTGGCACGACGAGCAACGCAGGGAGCACTTCTGGCCGGCCTGGTGCTGGCCGGTACCGCGCAGGCGCAGCAGGCGCCATCACCCGTATCGGTGGTGCCCGAACCCGGGCAGACCGTCGCCGCACCGCCGGAGCCTGTCGTGACCCCCGAAGGCACGCCCGTGCAGGGCAACGTCACCACCCTCGGCGAAGTGCGCGCGCTGAAGCCTGAAGACGATCAGCCACTGGATCTGTACCGCTTCAGGAACCCGGTGAAAATCGAGAACAACCGCTTCAGCCGCAACTGGAGTGAACCGCCGACGCCCGAGCAGGTAAGCATGGCCGGCGGCTACGTGATGATGGGCGTGGTCAAGGGCTTGCTGGCGGCGGGCAAGGGCTTGAACAAGATCACCGGGGGGCCGGATCAGATCCAGTCCGCCATCGCACGGCCACCGCCGGAACTGAGCGCGGAACAGCAGCGTCGCGCGCTGCAGTTCTGTGCGCAGCAGGAGGGTTGCGGTGGTGGACCGCCGCTGAAGTGAGCGAAGGATGGGGGGAAGCTATGCCGTACGGGCAACGCCGGGCGGCCGCCGTTCCAGCCACCACAGCAGCGACGCACACAGCACGAAGGCCAGCCACCATGGCCAGCGTGATCCCGGCACGGGCTGCGTCGCCTGTGCCTTGACCGGTGCCGAGGTGGCCAGGGCCTGCGCCGTCGCATCGATCATTCCCTGCCGGTGCAGCGCCGCCGCATCCGTCCTGTCGAACACATAGCGCCAGTAGGAGCGTTCGCCCTGCTGGAGCCGGTGCCAACCGGCCTCGCGTGGCCACCAGCCGGCACAGCGTGCGCTGCCGGTGCCGCCGTCCACGATCAGTGCCACCGACGCGCCCCGTGCATCGAACACCTCCAACGGCGCCTGCACATCGCACAGGGCCTGTCGTTCCCCGGCCCACGCAATCGGCTGCGGCGACCACGGCGCGGTGCTGCCGCCCTGCGCGCGCGCCAGGGTGCCGACCACATCGCTCCACAGCTCGCCATGGCGATCGTCGCGGCCGGCCAGCAACCAGCGCCACGTGTCGGTCAGCGGCAGCAGGCCGATGCGGCCCTTGCCGGCATCGCGCCAGCCTCCGATGGCAGCGCCGCTGCGGTCGTGCAGCAGTGCGGTGGTGGCAGGCACCTGCAGCGCAAGCTGTTCCAAGGTGGGCAGCGCGGCGGCATGCGAATCACGATCAGCCTCTTCGCCATCGCGGGTGGGCAGCGTGCCGGACGCCAGCGGACCGCGTCGGGCTGCCAGCATCGCGCTGTCACCATCGCCGGGCAGCGTGATGCTGCGGCTGGCGCCATCGCCCTGCACGGGCAGGCCGAGCTCGCGCAGGCGTTGCCGCGCTCCGGCCGATGGCACGCCGGCACTGCGTACCAGCACACCCAGGCCCTCGTGCATCGCCTGGCGCACCGCTGCGAGCTGGCCACTCCCCAGCGTGGCCAGGCTGCGCTCGTCCAGCAGCAGCAGGTCGGTGCGCGCCAACGATGCCGCGTCCAGACCGACCTGACCTTCGCTGATGCTGAGGCCGGCGCCGGTGTCGGCCTGCATCTGCACGTCGATGCCGGCATCGGTGGCCCAGCGTCGCAGGTACTTCAGTTCGGGTCCCGGCGTGCCGGCGCGGATCTGCAGGCGGACCCGCGTGGCCGGCAGGGTCTGCTGGGGTACCGGAACGGTATCGACAACATGGCCTTCGCCATCCAGCAGGCGCAGGCGGAACACGCTGCGGCCTTCGGCACGGGCCACGCCACTCAGTCGTACCCGTCCGTCCTCGGTCAGCGGGGCGCGGTCGATGACCGTGTCAGCCGGGTCCAGCAGCTCAGCCTGTGCGCGGGGGACGCCGCGGGCCTGCGCCTGCACGTCGAAGCGCGCGCCAGGGGCGACATCCGCGGGCAGCTGCAGCGCGGTCCAGCCGCGAGGGACGGGCGGTGCCTGCCAATGGACCTGCGCGGGCAGCGTGGCGTCGCGGTCGCGTGCCTCCAGGCCGGCGCCGACCAGGGTCAGCCGCGTCGAGGGATGCTGGCGCAGCGCCGTCGCCAGGTCCGGCACACGCTTCGCGCCCGGCACCTGGGTGGCTTCGGGCAACAGGAGGAGCGGTCCCTCGCTTGCCGGCTGCGCGCTGGCCCTTCCGGCATCGGCACCCAGCACCACCAGGCCCGCAGCGGGCTGCTGCCGTGCGGGCGGCAGCAGGCATGCGTACAGCAGTGCAGCGGCGATGACCTGCAGGCCGAGCACGGCCAACAGCGGGCCACGCGGTCGCACCGGTGCGCGCAGCTGGCGCGCGCTGGCGACGAGTACGATCAGCACCAGGACAAGCGCGATCCACAGAGCCGGTGCCGACAGGTTCATGGCTGCGCCTCCAGTGCATCCAGGTATCGCTGCCCCATCGCATCGGCCGCGCTGCGGCGTGTGGCCTGCGGCACGGGGCGCTGCAGCGCCCTCCACAGCTGTGACCGCAGGCGCTGCCGGCAGTCGGCACAGCCTGGCTCGATGCGCAGCTGTTCGATGGCGGCCGCCAGGTCGAGCGCATCGGGCAGGTAGGTCGCATTGCGCTGCTGCCAGCCCGCCAGCGCGTCCAGATCCGGCGTGCCGTCGCCGTCGCCCAGTCGCTGCCAGGCCTCGACGATGGCCGGGTCCGGTGCCGTGCGTGCCGTCAGTGGCAGCTGTCGGCTGGCCAGCCCGGCGCGGTCACCGCCCAGGCGCCGGCCCTCATCGATGGGCGGCAGTTCCGGGCCGACGCGGGCCAGGTAGATGCGTTCGGCCTGCTGGACCTGCTTGATGAATCCCAGTGCCTTGTAGGCGTAGGGCAGCGCCTGCTCCGGGCGCCCCTGGCGCAGCTCGCCTTCGGAGGCCCACATCTGGTCGAGTGCCGCTTTCAACGTCGCGCGGGTCTGCGGATCGAGCAGGGTCGCCGCCTCGGCGTGGTCGTGCGTGTGGCCATACTCGGTCAGCACGTCCGTGGCGCTGCCGAACACCGGTGGCGTCTCGGCGTTGCCTGCGTTGCCGCCGTGGTCGTGGCCATGCGCCGCGTGGTCGTGATCATGGTCGTGATCGTCGTCGTGATCGTCTACGGGAGGGGTGTCACTGGTCGGCAGGTCGCTGGTTGGCGGCGGCTTCGGTGCGCCTTCGCTCTCTTCGCCAAGGAACTGGCCGTAGCGCAGGCGCAGGATGCGCTGGTCGACGCCGATGGCGTCGCTGCGCTTGACGAAGTCATCGGCGGCCAGGCTGCGCCGCTGGCGGATCAGCGCCTCCGCATCGAGGATGATCTGCCGTTGGCTGCGGAAGTAGGCCGGCAGGGTCTTCTTGATGCGGCCTTCCAGCTCGGCGCCCAGCACCGCCTCGCTGCTGGGCAGGCGCAGGATCACGCTGCTGCTGCGGCCGGTCTGGGGTGTCGGGGCATGGTTGTCGCGCACTTCCAGTTGGGCGATCACATCGTTGCCGGGCTGCGCTCCCAGTGCGCCCAGATCCAGCGTGTGAGCGAACCGTCGCGCCGTTGCTTCGCCACTGCCGGTGAGCGTCACGCTGCGCTGGACGAAGGTGATGTTCTCGCCGCTGCCCTGGGTGAGGGTGATCGACAGGCGGGCCTGCGTGGCCACGCCGTGATCGTCGCTGGCCTCGAAGCGCAGTGCCCACTGGCGCTGCCCGGGCGTGCCCAGTACCAGGCTGGCAGCGGGCTCCAGCACGCGTACGGTCGGGGCACGGTCCGCCACCACGTCCAGGCGGTACAGGCGTGTCGTGGCCAGTGCCGGTTCGCTGACCACGCGGTACAGCACCGGTGCACGGGCCACATCCTGCGCCTGCCAGTGGCCGTCGCGCTCGCTCAGCGGCACGCGCCGGCCATCGTGGAACTGCAGCCATGCGCTGCGGGGCGCACGATCAAAGCGCAGCGACCAGGACAGGCGGCTGTCGGCGGCGACCTTGGCATCGAGTGCGTTCTGGTTACGGGGTGGTTGACCCGTATAGGCCGGAGCCTCGATGCGCAGGCGGGTGGACTGCAGCTGCAACGGGCCCGCAACTGCCGGGGCAGCGGGGCGCGACGAGGACACGCCCGGCATGGACGGACCGGACCGTGGCCAGCCCAACGCAAGCAGTGCGACGGCGATCCCCCCGACCCAGCACAGCAGCAACGCGCCGCGCGGCCAGCGCGGACGCAGTTCCGGCATGGCGCGTTCGAGCGCGGCCTGCACATGGTCGCGCTGGCGCTGCTGCAGCGGATTGAGTGCGGCAGGATCGGCGAACAGCAGGTCGGCGCTGTCTTCGCTGGCTCCGCTGCCGTCAAGCCGGCGCTGCACCCAGTGGCGGTCCAGGCGGCGGGCACGGACCGTGGCCAGCACCGTGCAGGCGAGCAGAGTGGCGGTAGCAACGATGCAGGCGATATCGAAACCGCCCAGGCGCAGTGCAAGCGTGGTCGCGGCCAGCGCCCACGGCAGTCCCAGCAGCAGAGTGATGGCGCCGCTGCGGCGCCGTGCGCGCTGCCAGGCGCGTTGCAGCATCGTCATGCCGGTAGCCTCCGCCGCGCGTTGCTGGCCATCCAGCGCTCCAGTGCGAACAACAGCACGATGGCCAGCAGCAGCCAGGCGGTGGGCTCACGCACGGCAGGCGTGGCAGCCGGCAGGGCGACCTGGCGCGGTGCGTGATCCTGCGCATCGCCTGAGCGCGGAGGTGGCGCGGGTTGCAACGCCTGCAGCAGGGTGTGCGGCAGGCGGGCATCGCGCAGCGCGGCATTGCCTGCGGCGTTCCATTCGCCGGGCAGGAACAGCAGGCGGCCGTGGCCAACGCGCTGCTGCCACAGCAGCGTCGCGCCCTCGGCGTCGCGCAGCAGCGCGCGTGCATCCGCTGCCGGCCGGGCGGCGGTCAGCACGCTGCCACCGGCCTGCAGCCATGCCTGCCAGTGAGCGGGCAGCGCATCGGCGCGGCTCCAGACACCGACTTCGCCCGGAGCGGGCAGCGCATCCGCAGGCAGGACGGGCGCGGGTGATCGGGTGCCCCATGCGCGCTGCAGCGCAGCCAGCCAGCGCTGTGCCGCGGCCGGGGCATCAGCGTGCATGCGCAGTTGCGGCAGCGGGGTGGGCGCGGCCGTTGCGGCGGTCGCACGGGGATGTGTCTGCCATTGCACCGCCCGCGAGAGCTGCAGGCGCATGCCGTCGAGGCCGGGCAGCGGATCAGGCACGTGCACGGTCAGCGCGGTGCCGGTCGGCAGCTGCGCATCCAGTTCGCGCAGCAGGCTGGGCAGGGCCACATCCGTGGCTGGTGGTGGCTGGTCGATGGTGGGGAATCCGGGCGCAAGCCAGCGCCAGTTGTCGTCGTCGGCAGGAGCGCCGGCATGCAGCGCGGTCGCATCCAGACCGGGTGCGACGACCGTCCATGCGCCGGTAGCCGGCGCCGGTCCGGTCAATGCCGGCCGCGCCAGCAGCACGGCCAGCGCGGCAAGCAGCAGCAACCGCACCAGCAGCAGCGGCCAGTCATCGAAGCGGACGCGCTGGCGCGGGCGGATCCGTGCACGCAGCCAGCGCAGCGCGGCGAAGTCCAGCGGCGTGTAGGGATGGCGACGCGCGAGATGGATCAGCAGCGGCAGCAGCCACGCCGCCAGTGCGGCCAGCCCGAGCGGAAACAGCAGGCTCACGCGCCGCCCCCGCGGCCGAACAGCGCCTGCAGCGGCTGGTCCACCGGTTGATCGAGCCAGCCGGTGGCACTGGCGATGCCACTGGCCTGCAGCCGCAGGTGCAGTGCTGTGTGTGCAGCGGTGAAACGCTGCAGGTAGTCGGCGCGGATCGCCGCGCCATCGCCGAGCAGTTCCTCGCCGGTTTCAGGGTCGCGGAACCGATGGCCGGCATCGAACGGGAAGTCGCGCTCGTCGGCGGTCAGCACCTGCAGCAGCAGTACCTCGCGGCGTGCACTGGCCAGCTGCTCCAGCAGCACGATGCCGGCGTCATCAAAGCCATCGCCGATGGCCAGCAGCAGGTCGCCCGGGCGAACGCGCTCCCACAGCGGGCGCAGCGTGTCACGGGCGGGCCAGCCGCCTCGTGGCTGCAGGGCATGCAGTTGCAGGTGCACGCGGTCGCGCTGGCGTGCGCCCTGCGCTGCGGCTACCAGCTGCAGGCCGTCGCCGGTGACGGTCAGCAGGCCGAAATGATCGCCCTGCTGCAGTGCCAGCTCGCAGACACAGGCGGCCAGCATGCGCATGTGATCCAGGCGGCTGCGTGCCGGCGCGCCACGGTCGGACTGGCCGGCCGATGCGGTGGCATCGAGCAGCAGCCATACCGTGATCGGGCTTTCGCGCTCCGACTCGCGCACGAAGAAGCGGTCCGAGCGCGCGTACAGTTTCCAGTCGATCTGGCGCAGTTCATCGCCGGGCTCGTAGGCGCGGTACTGGGCGAATTCCAGGCCGGCGCCACGACTGCGGCTCGCGTGCTGGCCGATGCCGCTCGCGCCGCTGGCCAGACGTGGCCGCAACCGCAGTGCGCGCAGGCGCGCTCGCAGTTCGGGAGGCAGGACCAGCGTGCCAGCACTCACGCGTGGATCACCCCGGGAACGGCACGGCGTGCAGCAGGGCGGCGACCACGTCGTCGGCGCGCTTCTGTTCGGCTTCGGCGGCGAACGACAGCAGCAGGCGGTGGCGCATCACCGGTGCAGCCAGGGCCTGCACGTCCTCGCGGGTGGCGGCGAAGCGGCCCTGCAGCAACGCGCGCGCCTTGGCCGCGAGCACCAGCGACTGTCCGGCGCGTGGTCCCGCACCCCACTTCACCCACTGGTTGATCGCCGCGGGCGCTTCCGGCCCGGGTCGGCTGGCACGCACCAGCCGCGTGATCCAGGCCAGCACATCGGGGCTGACGTGCACCTGGCGCACTGCCGCCTGCAGGGCGATGACCGCGGCGGCGTCCATCACCTTCGGCACCGCCTCGCCGGCACCGCCGGTGGTCTGTTCCAGGATCTGGCGCTCCTCGGCCTCGCTCGGGTAATCGACCAGGACGTGCAGCAGGAAGCGGTCCAGCTGGGCCTCCGGCAGCGGATAGGTACCGGCCTGTTCGATCGGATTCTGCGTGGCCAGCACGAAGAACGGCGCGGGCAGCGCATAGGTGGTGCCGGCATAGCTGACGGTGCGTTCCTGCATGGCTTCCAGCAGCGCGGCCTGGGTCTTGGGTGGCGTGCGGTTGAGCTCATCCGCCAGCAGCAGATTGGTGAAGACCGGCCCCTGCTGGAAGCGGAAATGACGATGGCCGGTGCCGTGGTCTTCCTCCAGCAGCTCGGTACCCAGAATGTCGCTGGGCATCAGGTCCGGCGTGAACTGCACGCGTCGGAACTGCAGCTCCAGCGCCTGCCCCAGCGAACGCACCAGCAGGGTCTTGCCCAGGCCGGGCGCGCCTTCCAGCAGGCAGTGGCCGCCGGCCAGCAGTCCGATCAGCAGCTGCTCGACCACCGTGTGCTGGCCGACCACGGCACGGGCCAGGGCGGCGCGCAGATCGTGCAGGCGCGGCAGCAGGGAATCGAGATCAGGGCGGGTCATGGGGGCTCTCACTCAATTGTTCAATGCGTACATCACGATGTTGACGCCGAAGCGCGTGTTGTCCTCGGCCAGGAAGCGCTTGTTGCGCCAGTCGTAATCCCACTCGCAGCCATAATCCTTGTTGCTGTACAGCACGCCCAGGCGGCCATCGACCTCGATGCCCTTCAGATAGTCGTGCACCAGATCGTCGCCCCAGCCGTTCAGCTCGAAGCTGGTGGCCGGTGGTCCATCGGGGAAGCGGAAGAAGCTGCGGTACAGCGCGTGGCTGTTGGGCAGCTTCTGCAGCGCCCTGGGCCCGAACAGGCGGCCCATCTGCGCCTCGAAGGAGGTTGCGAACAGGCCATCGATGTCATGGTTGCAGTCATCGACGAAGACGAAGCCCCCGTTGCGCACGTAGCGCACGAAGTTCTGCCGCTCGGCGGCGTTGAATTCCACCAGCGTGTGCCCGGCCAGGTAGCAGAAGGGGGCTTCCAGCATGCGTGGGTCGGCCAGTGCCACCACGTGTTCCTGCGGGTCCACGCGCAGCGAGGTGTAGTCGATCAGCGAAGTGATCAGGTTGGACGGCATGCGCGCGTCCACGTCCCAGTCGCCCGAGTCGTACTGCAGGCGGGTGAACCAGAAGTCGTAGCGCGAACTGCGCGGGCCTGCCTGTGCCCAGGCCGGAAGCGCGGCCGCCGAAGCGGCAGCAGCCAACCAGCGCAGGCAGGCCCGGCGATCCATCAGACGGCGTCGGACAACGAGGTGAAGGTGAAATCGCGCAGCTTCATCGGCGGGATCATCATCACGAAGCTCGACTCGTCGCCGGCCACGCGCACCGGCTTGCCCAGCTCTTCGATGTTGTTGAGCATGATCACCGGCGATTCGTTGAAGCGGAAGTTCTTCACCGGGTGCTTGATCTGGCCGTTCTCGATGTAGAAGGTGCCGTCACGGGTCAGGCCGGTCAGCAGCACGGTCTGCGGATCGACCATGCGGATGTACCAGGTGCGGGTGACCAGGATGCCCTTCTGGGTGCCACGCACCAGCTCGGCGGTGCTCTTCTCGCCACCGCTCATCAGCAGGTTGCCCGGCGTGGCCTTGGCGGTCTTGCCCTGCTTCTGCGCCCAGAAGCGCGAGTAGTCCAGGTTGGCCACCTTGCCGTTCTCGATGATGGCCAGGCGCTCGCGCGGCATGCCCTCGTTGTCCCACGGCAGCACCGGCGCTTCCGGGTGCCACGGATCGGCATACATGTTCACGCGCGGGTCGTAGACCTGCTCACCGAGCTTGTTGCCGCCGCCCTTCTTCGACAGGAAGCTGCGGCCTTCGTCGGCCGAGCGCGCACTGAAGAAATTCATCATGAAGCTGATCAGGCCTGCGGCCGCGGCCGGCTCCAGGATGACCGTGTACTTGCCCGGCTCCAGCGCCTTGGCTTCGGCCGATTCGGTGGCCTTGCGCATGGCGATGCGGACATCCTGGTCGGCCTTGAAGTCCGCCGCGTCCTTCAGGTTGCGGCCGACCCAGCCCGATCCGCGGCCGTCCTCGGTACGCACGGTGCAGGTGTAGTCGAAGTTGGTGGTGCGCTGGTAACCGAAGTTGCCGTTGCTGTTGGCAGTGGCGTAGAAGCCCTGGCCATCTTCAAGGAAGCCGGCGGCAATCAGTCCGTTGCCCCGGCAGGGCGCGATCGAATCGGCGGCCACCTTGGCGCGGAACGCCGGATCGATGGCGGCGGTGGACTCGCTGAAGGTCGGGCTCGGCCGGTAGGTCTGCTTGCCGATGGCGGGCATGAACTCCGGGTTCTCCGGTGCCAGGCGGGCCAGATCCTCGGCGCGGCGCACCACGCGTTCCAGTGCGGCGTCGTCGAACTCGTTGATCGAGGCGGTGCCCACGCGCTTGCCGAAGGCCACGGTAACGGCAAGCTCGGTGTTGTCCACAATGCCGCTGGTGGAGACGTTGTTCAGGGCGAAACGGATGTTGCCGGCGATCGATCCCGCCAGCACGGCGGTGCATTCATCGGCCTTGGACAGGGCGATGACCTTGTCGAGGATGGCCTTGGCCTGGGCTTCGGTGAAGATACTCATGGTGTAAGGGCTCCTGACCGGTCAGCCGAGGCTGCGTGCGGTGTTGATGACGTTGATGCCGTTGAAGCGTGCGGTCGACGAGCCGTGCGAAACCGCCGAGACCTGGCCCGGCTGGCCCTTGCCGTCGAAGAACGAGCCGCCCAGGCGGTAATCGCGTTCGTCGGCCACGGCGGTGCAGGCGTTCCAGAACTCCGGCGTGCGGATCTGGTAGGCCACGTCCTCCAGCATGCGGGTGATCTGGCCGTTCTTGATCTCGTAGAACAGCTGGCCGCCGAACTGGGCGTTGTAGCGCTGCTGGTCGATCGAGAACGAACCGTCGCCGATGATGTAGATGCCGTTCTCCACGTCCTTGATCAGGTCCGGCACGCTCAGCGGCGTCTTTCCCGGTGCCATCGACACGTTGGCCATGCGCTGGAACTGCACGCTGGACCACGAGTCGGCATAGCAGCAGCCATCGGACTCGGTCTTGCCGAGGATGTGGGCCTGGTCGCGGATGGTCTGGTAGTCGACCAGCTTGCCGTTGCTGATCAGGTCCCAGCGCTTGCACTTCACGCCTTCATCGTCGTACGCGACCGCGCCGAGGCTGCCCGGCTGGGTCTTGTCGGCGAACACGTTCACCAGCTCGCTGCCGTACTGGAAGCGCTGCTCGCGCTTGTCCAGGGTGGCGAAGCTGGTGCCGGCGTAGTTGGCCTCGTAGCCGAGCACGCGGTCCAGCTCCAGCGGATGGCCGATCGACTCGTGGATGGTCAGCCAGGTGTGCGACGGGTCCAGTACCAGGTCGTACTTGCCCGGCTTCACCGACGGCGCCTTCAGTTTCTCCTGCGCCTGCTTGGCGGCCGCGATGGCGTCCTCCTTCATGTCGTAGGAGGAGCTGTAGTTGACCACGCCGTTGGGGCTGACGACCTTGCCGGCGGCGGCGCCGTCCAGATACTCGTAGCCCAGGCCCATCGGCGCAGACAGGCCTTCGCGGGTGCGGAACTTGCCACTGGTCTTGTCGATGGCGGTGACGGTCATCGGTGCCCAGATGCGGTGCACGTCCTGGTCGATGTAGGAGCCATCGGTGGACGCGAAGTACTTCTGTTCATTGACCAGGAACAGCATCGAATTGACGAAGCTGGCACCGGCGCCGATCGCTGCGGCATTGACGTCCAGCAGCAGGTCGACCTTTTCCTTGATCGGCACCTCCATCGCATTCTTGCGGATCGGCGTGCGCCAGCTGACCTCGCCCACGCCGGGCGTGCTGGCCAGCTGCACCGGCGCGCTCTGCACGCCTGCGTTGGCCTTGGCGATGGCCGCGGCCTGCTGGGCGGCCCTGGCCACGTCGGCGGTACCCAATGCGTTGGTGGCGGCGAAGCCCCATGCACCGTTGACGATCACGCGGATGCCCACACCGGTGGACTCGGTGTTCACCACGTTCTGCACCTTGTCTTCGCGGGTGATCACGAACTGCCGCAGATAGCGGCCGATGCGCACGTCGCAGTAGGTGGCGCCGGCACTGCGGGCGGCCTGCAGGGCAGCGTCGGCCAGGCGCTTCTTCAGCGCGGGGTCAAGGCTGGACTGCAGCTGCTCGGCGGCGATCACTTTGCCGAAGAAGGACGGCACGATCAGGCCGCCCGCGGTAAGCCCGGTCAGGGCCAGGAAGTCACGTCTGTGCAAGGCTGCTCTCCATGAACGATGGGGTGGCTCAAGCGCCGAGACTGCGCGCGGTGTTGATGATGTTGATGCCGTTGAAGCGGGTGGTGGACGAACCGTGCGACACCGCCGAGACCTGGCCCGGCTGGCCCTTGCCGTCGAAGAACGAGCCGCCAAGGCGGAAGTCGCGTTCGTCGCAGATGGCCGTACAGGCGTTCCAGAACTCCGGCGTGCGGATCTGGTAGGCCGCGTCCTCGACCATGCCGGCGATCTTTCCGTCCTTGATCTGGTAGTACAGCTGGCCGCCGAACTGCGCGTTGTAGCGCTGCTGGTCGATGGAATAGGAACCACGGCCGTGGATGTAGATGCCGTTCTCCACGTCCTTGATCATGTCCTCCACGCTCAGTGGCTGCTTGCCCGGCGCCAGTGAGACATTGGCCATGCGCTGGAACTGCACGCTGGACCAGGAATCGGCGTAGCTGCAGCCATGCGACGCATCGCGGCCGAGGATGTGTGCCTCATCGCGCGTGGCCTGGTAATCGACCAGGATGCCGTCGCGGACCAGGTCCCAGCGCAGCGTCTTGACGCCCTCGTCGTCATAGCCGACCGCACCGAGGCTGCCCGGCTGGGTCTTGTCGGCAAAGAAGTTGACGATGTCGCTGCCCCAGCGGAAGCCAGCATCGCGCTTGTCCAGGGTGGCGAAGCTGGTGCCGGCGTAGTTGGCCTCGTAGCCCAGCACGCGGTCCAGCTCCAACGGATGGCCGACGTTCTCGTGGATGGTCAGGAACAGGTTGGAGGGATCCAGTACCAGATCGTACTTGCCGGGCTTCACCGACGGCGCCTTCAGCTTCTCGCGCGCATGCCGCGCCGCTGCGATCGCATCTTCAACCGGATCGTAGGAGTCGCGGTAGGCGGTGATGCCGCCGGGCAGCTGCACCTTGCCGCGCGCGTCGCCATCGAGGAACTCGTAGCCCATGCCCATCGGCGAGGACAGACCGGCGCGGGTGCGGAACTTGCCGGTGGCCTTGTCGATGGCGGTGGCTGTGAAGGGCAGCCAGATGCGATGGATGTCCTGGTCGATGAACGAGCCGTCGCTGGAGGCGAAGTACTTCTGTTCGTTGACCAGGAACAGGGTGGAATTGATGTAGTCGGCACCGGCGTTCATCGCCGCCGCATTCAGGCTCAGCAGCAGGTCGACCTTGTCCTGGATCGGCACCGCCATCGCGTTCTTGCGGATCGGGGTCTTCCAGCTCACATCGCCGACGCCGGTGACCGGTGCCAGCTGCACCGGCCGGCTCTGCAGGGGGGCGTTGGCGCGCGCGATGGCAGCGGCCTGCCCGACGGCGGCCAGGACCGCGGCGGGGGTCTGCTCGCGGGTGGCGGCGAAGCCCCATGCGCCGTTGACGATGACCCGGATGCCGATGCCGGACGACTCGCTGTTGGTGACGTTCTGCACCCGCGCCTCGCGGGTGATCACGGCCTGGTTGAGGTAGCGGCCGATGCGCACGTCACAGTAGGTCGCCCCGGCCCGCTTGGCAGCGGCCAGCGCGGCCTCGGCCAGCACCTTCCTGCGGGCCATGTCGCCCGGTTCGAGCAGCTGCTCGGCGGCGATCAACCGCGCGTGCGGCAGCAGCAGGCCGGCCATGCCCAGACCGGATAAAGCCAGGAACTCACGTCGTTGCACAGCGCTCTCTCTCTCTCGCGTGCGGCCGGCAACGGGCCAAGCCGATCACGTCAACTGCTCGACTTTCGCCAGCGGAGGGCAATCAGCACAAGTGACTGCAGTCATGGGTGGGGCGCGGCAGGGCTTGCCGCCCTGCACCTGCTGGAATCAACGTCAACGTCAAAAGCGGGCATTCCGTGTGATGGCGGGGTGGGTCCGGTTGCGGGGGACGGCGTGAATACGTCCCTGTAGCCTCGGTCGCGCCATCCATGGCGCTCACGCCCCCGCAACCGGACCCACCCCGCCTTCGACAGTTGGCCGGTGGCCAGCAGATCCACGCCATGCGTGGATGAAAGCTGTTGGATATCGAATCACATTCCGGGGTCAGATCCGTTCTCCTGCGGAAAACGGATCTGACCCCAAGAGTATTTCCGACAGATCGCGGCCAACTGTCGAAGGCGGGGCGCTGTGGGTTTGCGGGGTGTGAGCCGCATGGATGCGGCGACCAAGCCCCCATGGACGGGTTCACGGCGCCCCCGCAAACCCACAGTGCCCCGCCATCCCACGGAATGCCCGCGTTTGACGTTGATGTTGCTTAGGTGGGTGCAGGGCGCAGCCCTGCCGGACACCCTCCCTCGTGCACAATGGCCCGACCCCGTCCGGATGCCATCCCGATGTCGAGCAAGCCGTATTCAGAAGCCTGCGAACGCAACCGCGAACCGATCGCTGCCGCGCTCGATCCGTGGATGGGCGACCGCCACCGGGTACTGGAGATCGGCAGCGGCACCGGCCAGCACGCCGTGTTCTTCGCCGAACGCTGGCCCTGGCTGCGCTGGCAGCCCAGTGATCACCCGGACCATCTGCCGGGTATCGAGGCGTGGCGCGCCGAGGCGGCACTGCTGAACCTGCTGCCGCCGGTGGCGCTGCAGGTTGAACTGCCACCGGCAGCAGGGCTGCCGGTGCCCGAGGGCAGTCTGTTCGACGCCGCATTCAGTGCCAATACGCTGCACATCATGAGCTGGGAGCACGTGCAGGCGCTGTTTGCCGCGTTGCCGTCGGTGCTGCGACATGGCGCACTGCTGGCGGTGTATGGCCCCTTCAACTACGGCGGCCGCTACACCAGTGACAGCAATGCGCGGTTCGATGAGTGGCTGAAGGCGCGGGATCCGCGCAGCGGCGTCCGCGATGCGGAGGCCGTGCAGGCGCTGGCCGCGGAAAGCGGCTTCACCCGCCTGCGCGATGTGGGGATGCCGGCCAACAACCGCCTGTTGGTGTGGCGGTTGGGCTAGGCAACCGCCGCGGCTGACGGTGGCCGGTGCTCCTCCGGCTCAAGCCACCTGCACGATATGCAGCGCCTTCGGGTTGCGCCACTGCGCCAGCAGCGCAGCTTCCCGCGCCTTGGCGCTCTCCACATGCGCTTCCTTGACGTGGCCGAAGCCGCGGATGTGCTCGGGGATGCTGGCGATCTCCACGGCCAACGCCAGGCGACCGTCATCCAGCCCGTCCAGCAGCAGCTGCACGGTGGCTTCGTAGTTGCCGATCAGCTTGCGCTCCATGCGGCGCTCGGCAGTGCGGCCGAACACATCGAAGGCACCGCCCCGCAGGAACTTCAGCTTCGCCAGCAGGCCGAACGCCTTGAACATCCACGCGCCGTACTCCTTCTTCTGCAGCCGGCCCTGTTCATCCTTCTTCGCGAACAGCGGCGGCGCCAGATGGAAGCGCAGCTGGTAGTCACCCTCGAACTGCTGCTGCAGCCGGCGCTGGAAATCACCGCTGGTGTACAGGCGGGCGACTTCGTATTCGTCCTTGTAGGCCATCAGCTTGAACAGATAGCGGGCCACGGTCTCGGTCAGCGCGGTCGAGCCGCCGATGCGCTCGCGTTCGGCGGCGCGCACGCGTTCGACCACGCTGCGGTAGCGATCGGCGTAGGCGGCGTCCTGGTAGTCGACCAGGAACGCGGCGCGGCGTTCGATCATTTCATCCAGCGAGCGCGACAGGCGCGCGTCGTCCAGCGGCAGGAAGGCAACCTCGCCGCCATGCGAGGGCAGGCCACGCAGTTCGCGTTCGTCGCCGGTGTTGCGTGGCGCAGCGGTGGCACCCCACTCGTTGCCTTCCCATTCGCCCGGTGGCAGCGGATGCAGCGGGCCGGGCGTGGATTCGGTATCGGTATGGCGGTTGCGCACCAGGCCGGCGGCCTCCTGCACGGCCTGCGGATCGATCGCCGCCAGCCGGCCCCAGGCGAAGGCCTGCTGGTTCATCGCCACCGCCGCGCCGTTGAGCTCGATGGCACGCATCAGCGATTCGAACGACAGCGGCACCAGGCCCTGCTGCCAGGCGTAGCCGAGGATGAACAGGTTCGCGGCGATCGCATCGCCCAGCAGCGCCGTGGCCAGCTGGGTGGCATCGAGCAGCAGCGGCTCATCGTCGCCCAGCGCCACGCGCACGCCGGCGATGATGTCGGCCGCCGGGAACTGCATGTCGGGACGGGTGGTGAACGTGCCCGGCATCGCTTCGTAGGTGTTGAGCACGACCTGCGAGCGGCCTGCGCGCACCTTCGACAGTGCCCAGTAATCGTTGACCACCACCATGTCGCAGCCCAGTACGAGGTCGGCCTCACCGGCGGCGATGCGCACGGCGTGGATGTCCTCCGGCCGGCGTGCGATGCGGATGTGGGTGGTCACCGCGCCGCCCTTCTGCGCCAGGCCGGTCTGGTCGAGCACCGTGGCGCCCTTGCCCTCCAGGTGGCCGGCCATGCCCAGCAACGCGCCGATGGTGACCACGCCGGTACCGCCCACGCCGGTGATGAGGATGTTCCAGGGCTGCTCCAGGCTGCCGCGCACCGTCGGCGCCGGCAGGTTGTCCAGCAGGGACGATGCATCGCGCCGGTTGCCCTTTCGCGGCTTCCCGCCATGCACCGTGACGAAACTCGGGCAGAAGCCATTCACGCACGAGTAGTCCTTGTTGCAGTTGGACTGGTCGATCTCGCGCTTGCGCCCGAACTCGGTTTCCTTCGGCAGCACCGATACGCAGAAGCTCTTCTTGCCACAGTCGCCGCAGCCCTCGCAGACCAGCGAGTTGATCATCACGCGCTTGGCCGGATCTTCCAGCTTGCCGCGCTTGCGGCGCCGCCGCTTCTCGGTGGCGCAGGTCTGTTCGTAGATCAGGATCGAGACCCCCTTCACCTCGCGCAGGCGCTTCTGCACCTCGTCCAGCGCGCTGCGGTCGTGGAACTCGACGTCACTGGGGAAATGCTCGCGCTGGCGGGTCCACTTGGCGATGTCGTCGGACAGCACCACGATGGTGTGGATGCCTTCGGCGCGCATCTGCCGGGCGATATCCGGCACGCTGAGCGGGCCATCCACCGGCTGGCCACCGGTCATCGCCACCGCATCGTTGTAGAGGATCTTGTAGGTGATGTTGACGCCGGCCGCGATCGCCTGGCGGATCGCCAGCGAGCCGCTGTGGAAATAGGTGCCGTCGCCTAGATTCTGGAACACGTGCGGGGTATCGGTGAACGGCGCCTGCCCTGCCCAGGTCACGCCTTCGCCACCCATGTGGGTGAACGTGTCGGTGCTGCGGTCCATCCAGGTCACCATGTAATGGCAACCGATGCCGGCCAACGCACGTGAACCGTCCGGCACCGTGGTGGAGGTGTTGTGCGGGCAGCCCGAGCAGTAGTGCGGTACGCGCGGGAAGCTGGCGCGCGGCAACGCGAGCTCGGCCTCCTTCTGCTGCATCCACTGCAGGCGCTGTTCGATCGACTCGTTGTTGAAGAACCGCTGGATGCGCCGGCCGATCACGCCGGCGATGGTGGCCGGGGTCAGCTCGCCGGTGGACGGCAGGATCCATTCACCGGCTTCGTCGTACTTGCCGACGATGGACGGGCGCGGGCCCCAGCTGGCCGGCCAGTTGAAGAACTGCTCCTTCATCTGCCGCTCGATGAAGGCGCGCTTCTCCTCCACCACGATGATGTCGTCCAGGCCCTGCGCGAAGCGGGCGATGCCTTCCGGCTCCAGCGGCCAGGTCATGCCGACCTTGTAGACGCGGATGCCGATGTCGGCGCAGGCGGCCTCGTCCAGGCCCAGGTACTCCAGTGCCTGCAGCACATCCAGGTAGCTCTTGCCGGTGGTGACGATGCCCAGCCGTGCACGCGGCGCGTCCATCACCACCCGGTCGATGCCGTTGGCGCGGGCGAAGGCCTGCGCGGCCTTCACGGCATAGCGGTGCAGGCGCATCTCCTGGTCCAGCGGCGGGTCCGGCCAACGGATGTTGAGGCCGCCGGCCGGCATCGGGAAGTCGTCCGGCAGCACGATGCGACGCGCCAGCGGATCCACGTCGACCGATGCCGACGATTCCACCGTCTCGGCGATGGTCTTGAAGCCGACCCAGCGCCCGGTATACCGGCTCATCGCCCAGCCGAGCAGGCCCATGTCGAGAATGTCCTGCACGCCCGCCGGATTCAGCACCGGCATCATCGCGCTGACGAATTCATCCTCGCTGCCGTGCGGCAGGGTGGAGCTGCGGCAGGCATGGTCATCGGCCGCCAGCGCCAGCACGCCGCCATGACGGGACGTGCCTGCCGCATTGGCGTGCTTGAAGACGTCGCCGCAGCGGTCCACGCCCGGGCCCTTGCCGTACCACATGCCGAACACGCCCTGTACGTTGGCGCCGGGGAACAGGTTGGTCTGCTGGGTGCCCCAGACCATGGTGGCGCCCAGGTCCTCGTTCAGGCCCGGGGTGAACTTCACCCGCGCGGCCTCCAGGTGCGTGCGGGCGCGCCACAGCTCCAGATCGAAGCCGCCCAGGGGGCTGCCGCGGTAGCCGCTGATGAACCCCGCGCTGTCGATGCCTTCGGCGGCATCCCGCAGCCGCTGCATCAGCGGCAGCCGCACCAGCGCCTGCACCCCGCTCAGGTAGATCCGTCCCTCGTTGCGGGTGTACTTGTGATCGAGCGTGTAATCACGGTCGATCAGGTCGGCGGAAGAGGGCGAGGTGAGTTGCGCGGTACTGGTCATGGCTGGCCCGGTCAGGATCGGCTGGCACCGGCCGCGTGCAGGCACGCGACGGGGAAGGCGCGAATTGTAGCAGTGAGGCCGCGCAGGCCCCGGCACTCGCGCCGGCGGCCATGCTGCGGTTAGGATCAGGAGGAGAGAGAGGGGCTGCGGTCGCAGCCCGGGGGAAGAAGGAATGTCAGTGGCAGTAAAGATCCTGACCGGCATCCTGCTGGTCTCGGGGGCGGCCTCCGCGTGGGCGGCGCCGGTATTGCCGGCGCCACAGGAGTTCTATTTCGACAACGATGCCGCGGCTGCGCCGATGGTGGTCGTGCAGCAGTCGCAGGGCGATGCCCTGGTGGCGCAGCTGCTCAAGCAGCGCGAGCGTGGCCGGCGCGTGGTGGAAGCGACCGTGCAGCTGGCCTCGGTGGCGATCGCGCAGGGCCGTACCGAACTTGGCGAGCAGCTGTACCGCGAAGCATTGAAGGATGCCCCGGTGCAGAGCAGCGTCGGTCGCGGCGTACGCTGGAACTATGGTTGGGACCTGCTGCGGCAGGGGCAGCCGGAGGCCGCGCTGGAGCAGTGGCAGGCCGCCGCCGGCAGTACGCTCAGCAAGCCGAGCTGGTTGCCGCCAAGCTACGCGTTGGCACTGTGGCGCCTGGGGCAGAAGGAGCAGGCAGTGCAGTGGTACGCCGCTGCCGTGCGCACCGAACCGTCGCAGTGGAGCGACAGCAGCCGCTACGCGCAGCTGCTGCCGCAGTGGCGCGAGGACGAGCGCGCGTCGCTGGCCGAAGTACAGCAGGCCTGGGCTGCCGCGCCGCCGGCCTGGCCCTGAGGGCAGGCGTGGTGCCGGGGTGCACCCGGCACCTGCAGAGGGCAACAGCCTGCGGCGCGGGTGGCAGACCGCTCAGTCGTCCGCAGACACCGTGCGACCGGACGCCCACTCGCGCAACGCCGCCACCTGCTCGGCCATCAGCACCGACAAGGGCCGTGTCGCCCGGATCTCGCCCATCAGCGTTTCGGTATCCAGCGGCCTGTTCTCGGCATGGGCCGCATACAGCCCGGCCACGATGGCCTGCTCGATCTCCGCACCGGAGAACCCGTTGGACGCTGCGGCAAGCGCCGGCAGCGCGAAGTCGTCCGCAGTGAGCTGGCGTCGCCCCAGGTGCAGGCGCAGCAGTTCCACCCGCACCTCGGGCGAGGGCAGGTCGACGAAGAAGATCTCGTCGAAGCGTCCCTTGCGCAGCAGCTCCGCGGGCAGCTCATGCACCTGGTTGGCGGTAGCGACGATGAACACCGGCGCCTTGCGTTCGGCCATCCAGGTCAGCAGGTAGCCAAGCACGCGGCGCGATACCCCACCGTCGTCGCCACCACTGGCCAGGCCCTTCTCGATCTCGTCCATCCACAGCACGCAGGGCGCCAGCTGCTCGGCCGAGGCCAGGGCCTGGCGCAGGTTGGACTCGGTCTCGCCGTGGTACTTGTTGTACAGCGCGCCCACGTCCAGGCGCAGCAGCGGTACGCCGAACCCGGCGGCGGTGGCCTTGGCCAGCATCGACTTGCCGCAGCCCTGCACGCCCAGCAACAGCATGCCGCGCGGTGGATCCAGCCCTGCCGGTGCCGAGCCGGCGATGAACGCGACACGGCGCTGGTTGATCCAGCGCTTGAGCCGGTTGGCGCCGGCCACGTCGCCGAAGCGCGCGCTGTCATGCTCGAAGAACAGGTGGCCGCTGCGGTTGAGCAGCTCGAACTTCAGCCGCGCCAGCTGCGGCAGGTCGTCGTCGCGCAGCGCACCGTCGGCGTAGATGAGCTGCCGGGCGATGCGCCGGGCGTCGACCAGGCTCAGGCCCTGCAGGTTCTTCAGGATCTTCTTCACCGCCTCGCTGTCGACCTCCACGCGGCGGCCGCCGTGCTCGCGTGCATAGGCATCGGCCTCTTCGCGCAGCATCTTCAGCAGCGCATTGGCGTCGGGCAGGCGCGGGTTGAAGCGCACCGCCAGGGCTTCCAGCTCGGCCGGCAGTTCGACCTTGGCACCGATCAGCACCAGCACATGGGGTTCGCTGTGGCGGCGCTGGATCAGGTCGCGCAACGCGCGCTGGTGGCTGGCATAGCCCAGATAGGGATGGAAATCGAGCAGCAGGTACACCCCGCGCTGGTCGGCCTGGCGGATCATCTGCAGCGCCGCGCTGGCATCGGGCGGTCCGACCGGCGCATCCTCGCTGTCCAGATCGATGCGGCGCAGGCCCTCGGTGATCGACCAGCGGTGCAGGGCCCGCCATACATGCATCAGTGTCTGCCGGAACAACTCGACGATGCGGCCCTCGTCCTGGGTCTCCACCACGATCAGGGGGGTATTGGCGCGGATCAGCGCGCTCAGGTCCTGCAGTTCGCTCATGCGGGTTCGATCCTTCGGGGGCGCCACCATAGCAAAGCCGATGCCGACAGGTTCAGCGCGGCTCTACCTCCCGTCACCATCGCCGGTGTACGCTCGGGGCACGTACCCGGAAGCGAGGCTGGCATGAAGACGATCCTGGTGGCCGGTTCCAAGGGCGGGGTGGGCAAGACCACCGTCGCCACCCACCTGGCCGCGTACGCGGCATTGCAGGGCAAGGCCACGGTGATCGCCGATGCCGACCCGCAGGGCTCCAGCACCCGCTGGGCACAGCGTCGCGCCGGCCTGGAAAGCGCGGTGCTGCCGATCGACGTGTACCGGAAGAAGCAATGGGCGCAGAAGCTGCCCGATGGCACCGAGACCGTCATCATCGATGCGCCTGCCGGCGCGTTGGCCGACGATATCCCCCATTTCCTTGATGCCGCCGATGCAGTGGTGGTGCCGGTGCTGCCCTCGGCGCTGGACATCGAAGCCATCGTCGGCTTCCTCAACAGCCTGGCCCAGGTGCCGCGCGTGCACAGCCGCAAGCTGCCGGTGGGGCTGGTGCTCAACCGCACCAAGCCCTGGACCCAGACCTCGCAGCAGGCGCTGCAGATGCTGGCCGAATGGCCGTACCCGGTGGTCGCACAGCTGCGCGACAGCCAGAGCTACGTGGTCATGACCGGCCTGGGCCGCAGCCTGTTCGACTATCGCTCCGCCCAGGTGCGCGAGCACCAGGCCGACTGGGAACCTCTGCTGTCCTGGCTGAAGCTGTGACCGTTCACGCCTGGGCCCTTGCTCCACTCCCCGATTCCATGGATATCCGCGATGCGTGAACTGATCCTGCTGCGCCATGCCCACGCCGAACCGGCCACCCCGGGCCAGGCCGACCTCGACCGGCCCCTGTCGCCGGTCGGGCTTGCCGAAGCCGAAGCCGCCGGCCGCTGGCTGAAGGAGAACAAGCTGCTGCCGGATTGCGTGCTGTGCTCGCCTTCGCGGCGGACCCGCGAAACCCTGGAAGCGGTGATGGCGGCCATCGGCTATGTCGAAAAGCGCCTGGAAGACCGCATCTACGAAGCCACCCCGGGCACCCTGGCGGCACTGGTGGATGAACGCCGCGATCTCGACCGCGTGCTGGTCGTGGGCCACAACCCCGGCCTGGAACGGCTGGTGGCCCTGATGACCGAAGGCAGCAGCAGCGATTACCGCGGCATGCCGCCGGCCGGCATCGCGGTGCTCGGCTTCCCGCGCGAAGCGGCGATCGAGCCGGGCGTGGCCAGCCTGAACGCCTTCTGGTGGCCGTGAGCCGATGAGCCTGCGGTGGCCCGGCCGCTGCCTGTTGCCCCTGCTGCTGGCACTCGCCCCGGCCTGGGCGGGCGTGCCCCAGCCAACCACGTTGCCTCCGGTGCGCGCCGATGGCCCCCGCGTGCTGCTGCTCGACAGCCAGCATTCGCGCATCGGCTTCGAAGTACGCACCCGCTTCGGGCAGCGCATCGAGGGGGTGTTCCCGCAGTTCGAGGGGCGCATCGAGGTGCTCTCCGACGGCCGCCACCAGGTGCACCTGAAGATGTTCACCCGTTCGGTGGAGATTCCCGGCAAGGCCCGCTACACCGGCTGGATGCGGGGCGAGGAGTTCTTCGACGCCGGGCGGCACCCCATGGTGGAGTTCGATTCGCTGCCCTACTGGCCCGACACGGTGGCCGAAGGCGGCGACATCGAAGGCCGTCTGACCCTGCGCGGGGTCAGCCATCCTGAATCGCTGCGGGTCGAGAAGGCGCAGTGCGCCCGACCCGGCTATGATTGCGACGTCGTCAGCCGCGGTACCGTGCAACGAGGCCGGTATGGCATGGACAGCTGGCAGCTTGCCTTGAGTGACCGAGTGACCTTCGTATTGCGAGCGCGCCTGAGCGAGGCGCCGAAACCGTGAATCTGCTGCTGCGGGTGCTGGCGCTGGCAACGGTGTTGCTTGGCAGTGGCTGTGCGTCGCTGTCGCACGCCGAGCGCGACCGTGCCGAAGCGATTGCCGTGCAGGCGCGCTCCACCGAGGTCGACTGCCAGCGTGCCGACCGCTGCGCGCAGGAGTCGCCGCTGCGCGCGCTCGCCGGCCGCGCATTCAGCGAGTCCACCGAAACCCGTCCCCGTCATTACGCCACCCTGCTGGACGAGGGGGAGGGCGCACTGGTCGCGCGCCTGAACCTGTTGCGCAGTGCCACCCGCAGCATCGATCTGCAGACCTATATCTTTGACAAGGACGACAGTGCCCGGCTGGTCATCGATGAACTGCTCGCCGCCTCGAAGCGGGGAGTGAAGGTGCGGCTGCTGATCGACCAGCTCTCGGCCATCTCCGACCTGCAGATTCTCGGCGCCCTGTCCGGCGCCCACGAGAACTTCCAGCTGCGGGTGTACAACCCCACCTTCGGCAAGGCGCGGCTGAACTACTTCGACTATGCCGGCAGCGTGCTGTGCTGTTTCCGCCGCTTCAACCAGCGCATGCACAACAAGCTGCTGGTGATTGATGACGCAATCGGCGTGGTTGGCGGCCGCAACTACCAGGACGACTATTACGACTGGGACCGCGAGTACAACTTCCGCGATCGCGACGTATTGATCGCCGGCCCGGAAGTGCGCGAGATGGCGGCCAACTTCGATGCGTTCTGGCGCGCCCGCCGCAGCGTGCCGGCCGAACGCCTGAACGACGTCGGACGCACGCTGCTGCGCGAGGGCGTGCCGGCCCTGCCGCCCGCCACCTTCCGCCGTCCCGAGCGGGTGCAGCGGGTCAGCGCGGAGGCCAACGACATGGACTTCGTCACCCGCTCCTTCGTCGACACCGCGTTGCCGGTGGCGTCGGTGCGCTACGTCGCCGACCTGCCGCGAAAGCATCGGCGCGAAAAGGTCGATGCGCCGCTGGCCAGCCAGCACGTCACCGAGCCACAGCTCGACGCACTGATCGCCAGCGCGCAGCACGAAGTGATCCTGCAGACGCCGTACCTGGTGCTGTCCAAACCCGCGCAGACATTGTTCCGCGATCTGCGCAAGCGTCCGCAGCCGCCGCGCGTGCTGGTGTCCACCAACAGCCTGGCGGCCACCGACAACCCGATCGTCTACGCGCTGTCGTACAAGTACAAGCGGCGCAACATGCGTGAGCTGGGCTTCAACATCTTCGAATACAAGCCGTTCCCGCTCGATGCGCCGGTCGACTACCGCAACCTGCTGCCGGACCCGATCGAGGCGCCGCCGGGCCAGGACAGTGGCGGACGCAATCCGTTGATCGGCGGCAGCGCTGCCGGCAGCAATGCCCGCAGCGGCGGCACGTCCACCGCCACCGACGCCACCGCCACCACGAGTGGCGCCGACGAAGCGCCGGCGGTTTTCCGCCCCCGCACCGGCAGCGCCTACGAGAATGCGCGGGCGCGCCGCCGCGCCGCCGGCAGTGAAGTGGAAACGCGTCTGCTGCGCACCGAGACGCGGCCTTCGTTCCTGGGCAGCAAGGCGGTCAACAAGCCGCTGCCTGTGACCCGCAAGGGTGCGCGCATGGGGTTGCACGCGAAGTCGCTGGTGGTCGACCGCCGCATCGGCGTGGTCGGCACCCACAACTTCGATCCGCGCAGCGAGAACTACAACACCGAAGGTGCGGTGATCATCGACGATCCGGTGTTCGCCGAGCAGCTGGCGCAGAGCATCCTGCGCGACATCCACCCGCAGAACTCCTGGACGGTCGCGCCACGCGCCAAGCCGCCGGTGCTGTCCGGGCTCAACTACAGCGTCGGCAAGGCCTCCGAGGCCCTGCCGATCCTCGATTTCTGGCCGTGGCGCTACGCCACCGACTACGAGTTCAAGCCGGGTCCGGACTGCCCGCAGCCGCTGCCCCGGCAGAGCCCGGACTTCCACCAGTGCTACGTTGCCGTGGGCGACTTCCCCGAAGTCAACGTCGGACCGAAGTGGCTGCTGGTGCGCATGCTGACCGCGTTCGGCGCCGGCCTCGTCCCCATCCTCTGAAGGTGCCCGCATGACCCAGGTGTTCCGCGAAGCCGTATCCCTCGAGCAGCTCAACGCGCTCAGCCGCAACACGGCCATCGCGTCGCTGGGCATCGTCTTCAGCGCTGCCGGTGAAGACTGGCTGCAGGCCACCATGCCGGTGGACGAGCGCACCCGCCAGCCCTACGGAATTCTGCATGGCGGCGCATCGGTGGTGCTGGCCGAGACCCTGGGCAGCAGCGCGGGGAATCTGTGCGTGGAGGCCGGCAAGCAGATCTGCGTGGGCCTGGAGATCAACGCCAACCATGTGCGCGCGGTGCGTTCGGGCACCGTCACCGGTACCGCACGCGCGCTGCACGTGGGTCGCAGCACGCAGCTGTGGGAGATCCGCATCGAGGACGAGCAGGGCCGGCTGGTGTGCATCTCGCGGCTGACCCTGGCCGTGGTGGCTGCCGGCCACGGCTGAGCCCCTGGCCAGGCCCGCGACAGCGGCGGAACCCAGCGTTCCCCGCCGATTGCCCCGATCAAGCGGATTTATGGCCTGAACCAGCTGGCAGCGATGGCAGCCCTCCGGTATCGTGCGCGGATGACTTCCCCCACTCCGGCCCCCCGCGGCGGCGTGGCGCGTGTGTGCCGTTACCTGTACCGCGTACCGCTGCTGTTGGTCCACATCCTCGTGTTCCTGCCGCTCACCCTGCTGGGCATGCTCGCGCCGTGGGCGAACCTGCGCGTGGGCCAGGACCGTCTCGGTGCCAAAGTGGTGAACGCGTGGCAGGGCGGCCTGATGTGGATCTTCGGTTTCCGCCTGGTGCGCTTCGGCCAGCCGCTGCCCGGCGCGGTGCTGTTCGTCGCCAACCACGTCAGCTGGGTCGACATCAGCATCCTGCACAGCCAGCGCATGATGGGCTTCGTCGCCAAGCGCGAGATCGCCGGCTGGCCGGTGGTCGGCTGGCTGGCCGCGCGCGGCCAGACCATCTTCCACCAGCGTGGCAACACCGAGTCGCTCGGTGGGGTGATGCAGGTGATGGCCGATCGCCTGCGTGAAGGCAAGGCCGTGGGCGTGTTCCCGGAGGGGCGCACCCGCGGGGGCCACGAAGTGGGCCCGTTCCACGCCCGGATCTTCCAGGCGGCAGTCGAGACCGGTGTGCCGGTGCAGCCGGTGGCGCTGGTGTACGGAACGAAGGGCGACGCGCAGACGATCGTGGCCTTCGGCCCGGGCGAGAGTTTCTTCGCCAATTTCCTGCGCCTGCTCGGTGAGCCGGCGCGACGTGCGGAAGTGCACTTCCTGGCACCGATCGGTGCCCAGGACCTGGAAGGCCGTCGGCGCATCGCGGAGACCTCGCGCGCGCGCATCGTGGCGGCCATGAGCGGGGAGTGAGGCCGTGGTGGCCCTGGTCCCGCCACCGCCTGTCGACGCATCCGCGTCGATGCTGACTGCGGCCGATTACCAGCCGCCGCGCTGGCTGCGCAATCCCCACCTGCAGTCGATGCTCAGTTCCAGCCGCATGCGCCTGCAGCGCGGCCTGCTGCTGCTGGCCGCCACCGGCGCAGTCAGCGAGGAAATGATCCTCGATGGTGGCGAGGGCGTGCGCCTGCAGGGCTGGCACAGCCACGTCGAGGGGCGCGAGCCGCGTGGCATCGCACTGCTGCTGCATGGCTGGGAAGGCAGCGCCGAGTCCAGCTACATGCGCATGGCCGCCGCGCGCATGCTCGAGCAGGGCTTCGACGTGGTGCGGCTGAACTTCCGTGACCATGGCAACACCCATCACCTCAACCCCGGCATCTTCCATTCCAACCTGATCGACGAAGTGGTGCATGCCGCGGGCGACGTCGCCCAGCGCTGGCCGCACCTGCCGCTGGTCGCCGCTGGCTACTCGCTGGGAGGCAACTTCGTGCTGCGCCTGGCCCTGCGTGCGCCGGCAGCCGGCGTGCCGCTGCTGCGGGTGGCCTCGGTGTGCCCGGTGCTGGACCCGGCGTTGACCATGGAGAGCATCGAGAACGGCCCGGCGATGTACGACTGGTATTTCCGCCGCAAGTGGACCGTCTCGCTGCGCCGCAAGCGCGACCTGTTCCCCGAGTTGAGTGACTGCGACGATCGCGTGCTGAAGCTGGACATCCGCGCGCTGACCGCATGGCTGGTCGAGCGCCATACCACCTTCGGTTCGCTGCAGGCGTATTTCGACGGCTACTCGATTGCCGGTGATCGCCTGTCCGGGCTGCAGGTGCCGGCCGACATCCTGATGGCACAGGATGATCCGGTGATCCCGTATTCCACATTCCGCGACTGGCAGCTGCCACGCCAGGCGCATCTGGAAACGGCGTGCTGGGGCGGTCACTGCGGTTTCCTGGAAAACTGGCGTGGTGACGGCTTCTCCGAGCGCTGGGTGGCACAGCGCCTGCGGCGGGTTCTGCAGGCCTGAACCGGGACCGGCGCGCAGGCCGCTACAATGCGGGTTTGCCCTTGAACCGGACCGCCATGCAAGACCAGATCATCCAAGCGTTGCGCCAGAACGAGGCCGGCCAGGCCGTGCAGCTGGCCCAGGCGTGGACCCGTGACGAACCCGGCCTGGCCGCGGCCCACCGCTGGCTGGCGCTTGCGCTGCAGCAGCAGGGCAAGCCCAGCGACGCAATGGACGCCCTGCAGCAGGCGCTGCGGCTGGCCCCCGACGATGCCCAGCTGCATCTGCAGCATGCCGGCCTGCTGTTGGCGCTGCGCGAATACCAGGGCGCCGACGAGGCGCTGCTGCGTACCACCGATCTCAATCCGAACGCCTTTTCCGCCTACCTGATGCAGGCGCACCTGGCGATCGGCCGCAATGACTTCGACGAAGCCCAGCGCCTGTCGACCCTGGCCGCGCGCGTCGAACCGGATCACCCCGATCTGCTGCACATCGACGGCATGATCGCCCTGCGCCGTGACGATCCTGATCGCGCGCTGGTGCTGCTGTCGCAGGCCAACCAGGCCCAGCCGAATGATCCGCGCGTGCTGTATGCACTGGGCTTTGCCTATCTGGGCAAGGACATGCTGGCATTCGCCGAGCAGGCCTTCCGCCGCGTGCTGGAGCTCAACCCGTCGCTGTCGTCCCTGCACGGGCTGGTCGTGCAGCTGGCGTTGCGGCAGGGCAATCTCGAGGCCGCCGCCGAGGCCATGCAGGTGGCGCTGCAGCAGCCAAGCATGGACCACGCATCGCTGCGGCGATTGGCCGGTGAGCTGGCGCTGCGCAGCGGGCAGCCCTTGCAGGCGCTGGAGCACCTGCTGCCGCTGCTGGAATCGCAGCCGGCAGACCGGCAGATGCTGCAGCTGCTGCTGATGTCGTGGCAGCGGCTGGGCCGCGAGGAAGAAGCGCGCGCACGCCTGGATGCGGCGCTGGAAAACAACCCGCAGCTGCATGACCTGTGGCTGGCACGCCTGTCGGTGGAAGAGGTGGGCAGCGATGCGGCGGTTGCCGTGGTCGAGCGCTGGATCGAAGCGATGCCTGGCCATGTGCCCGCCCTGGAGGCGCGTCTGCGGCTGCACGACATGGCGGGTGAGCACGCACAGGCTGAAGGCATCGCAGAACGCATCGTCAGCCTCGAGCCGGGCCGTGTCAGCGCCGAGTCCCGCCTTGTCGAGGGCCTGCTGCAGCGCGACCCCGCTGCTGCCGTCGCCCGCGTGCAGGCGCTGATCGAACAGGCCGCGGAGGGCCATCGCGCTGACCTGCGCACCTGGCTGGGCGAGATCCAGGATCGCGCCGGGCAACCGGATGCTGCCCTGGCAACCTGGCTGGCGCTGCAGGCCGACCAGGCGCCGCAGCGCCTGCCGCTGCCGCCGCAGGCGAAGGCACCGCCGAGCTGGCCGGACAAGGGCAGTGTCGACGAATCCAACACGTCGGCGCCGATTTTCCTGTGGGGCGCACCGGGTTCGGGTGTGGAGCGCGTGGCGACCGGCCTGGCCGCTGCCAGCCCGGTGCTGCGCAGTGATCGCTACACCAGCAACCCGCCGGATGACGCGTTCCAGAACTACCACACGCTGCAGGACCTGGCGTCCGGCGTGCTGACGCCGGAGCGGCTGGTGCAGCGCTGGCGGGAGCAGCTGCCGGCGCGCGGCGTGCAGGGCGACACGATCATCGACTGGCTGCTGTGGTGGGACAACGCGCTGCTGTGGGCCCTGCGCCCGCAGCTGCCGCAGGGCCGCCTGCTGATCGTCCTGCGTGATCCGCGCGACATGCTGCTGGACTGGGTGGCCTATGGCGCTGCCGCGCCGCTGGCGATGACCTCGCTGGCCGAGGCCGGCGAATGGCTGGCGCGTGCGCTGGCCCAGGTCGCGACCCTGAACGAGGAAGATCTGTACCCGCATGTGCTGCTGCGGATCGATCACATCGGCAATGATGCGCAGGCGATGGCCGAGCTGCTGGGACGCCTGTTCGAGCGCCCCATGCCCGTGGCAGCCCAGCTTGGCGTGCCGCGCTTCCCGCCGGGCCACTGGCGCCACTACCGCGACGTGATGAGCGCCGCTTTCGCCCAGCTGACACCGATCGCGGTGCGCCTGGGCTACCCGGAAGAGTGAGGACCGTCCGATGAAACTGAGCAGCCACAGCCTGACCAACGGCGCACCGATCGACCGCGAATTCGCCGCCGGCGACACCGCCGGTTTCGCGCCGGACCGCAATCCCCACCTGGCCTGGAGCGATGTGCCCGAGGGCACCCGCTCGTTCGTGCTGATCTGCGTGGACCCGGATGTGCCGACCGTGCCGGACACCGTCGGCCGCAGTGATATGACGGTGCCACGCGACCAGCCGCGCTGCGACTTCGTGCACTGGGTGATGGCCGACATCCCTGCCAGCGTGCACGAGATCGCCGCGGGCAGCTGCAGCGATGGCTTCGTGGTCAAGGGCAAGGCCGCACCGGCCGGTCCGGCCGGCAGCCGGCAGGGCCTGAACGACTTCACCGGCTGGTTCGCCGGCAATCCGGACATGGCCGGTGATTACCTGGGCTACGACGGCCCGTACCCGCCGTTCAACGACGAGCGGCTGCACCGCTACTTCTTCCGTGTGTTCGCGCTGGACGTGGCCGCGCTGGCGTTGCCGGAGCGCTTCACCGCCGCGGATGTCCATCGCGCCATGCATGGCCATGTGCTGGCCGAGGCGGCGCTGCACGGCACCTACACGTTGAATCCGGCGCTGGCCTGACCGCGCAGCGTGTTTCTGCAGCGCCGGGCAGTACGCCCGGCGGCAATGAAGAAGGGCGGCCCTGCGGCCGCCCTTCTGCATGCTTACTTCTTCTCGACGGCCGACTCGACCACCATGTCCAGCACATACGCCTGCGACGGCGCATCGGCCGGCGGGTTCTTCACCTCGTAGCGCTTCACCCGCACGACGTTGCGCACGCCGTCTTCGTGGGTGTAGCCCTCGATGTTGCCGTAGAAGTTCTCGAACTTGCCCGGCTCGCCCTGCTTGAGGCCCTTGTCGTCATACTTCACCTCGCGGACCTGCAGGCACTGGTAGTCCGGGATCAGCGGGTGCGAGCACTTCTCGGTCCGGGCGGCCACTTCCAGGAACACGGTTTCGCCGGCGCCGCCATAGCGGGTTTCAGCGGTGGGTTCCGGAGCGAAGACCAGCGTGTCGCCCTGTGCGCTGGTCAGGGTCAGCGTGCCGGCGGCATCCTGCTCCGCCTTCAGTTCGCCCTGCAGGCGGCTGGATACGGCCTCGTCCAGCGCCATCAGCGACTTGTCCGCGCAGGCCATCATCGTCGAGGCCATCGCGCTGACACTCAGCTTTCCGTCGGCCAGGGTGTAACCGCCACTCATGCGGTTGCAGGTATTGCTGACCGACAGGCGGCCATCGACGAAGTCCAGGGTGACCGGCTTGTCTTCACGGGCGAACAGCGCGTCGATGCGCTTGCCGTCGGCGGCCGTGGCCTTCTGCAGCCGCCAGTGCTGGCTCTGCAGGCGCTGCGCGTCCAGGTGCGCCAGCGTCTGCTGGTCTGCCGCCTTGGTCGCCGCCGGGGCCACGTCGTCGCCGCCGGTTCCGGCCGGGGCCGGGGTCTGGCTGCAGGCGGCCAGCAGGGCCAGCGGGAGGAGCAGGGTGAGCTTGCGGTTCATGGTGATTCTCCTTGGGGAACCGAGGGGGAAACGGGGCGGGGCCGGCAACGGGGTTGCCGTTCCCCGCCGCTGTTCAGGTGCCGGACGGCAACCACAGCAGCAGTGCGGCACCCAGCGCGATGCGGTACAGGGCGAACGCGGTGAAGCGGTGCGATTTGATGTAGCCCAGCAGCCACTTCACTACGATGAAGCCGGTGATGACGGCGGCAACGAACGCCACGCCGACATCGGCCCAGTTCTCGCTGGCCAGTTGTCCCTTCTTGGCCAGCTCGAGGAACGCATAGGCGCTGGCGGCGAACATGGTGGGAATGCCGACCAGGAACACGAACTCGGCGGCGGCTGCGCGACGGCTCAGGCCCAGCAGCATGGCCAGGAAGATGGCCGACGCCGAGCGCGAGGTGCCGGGGAACACGCCGGCCACCACCTGTGCCAGACCGACACCGATCGCCACCGTCCAGGTAACCTGGTCGCGGTCGGGCAGGCGCGCGGTATACAGCTCCACCAGCAGCATCCAGATGCCGCCGATGATCAGCGCCCAGGCGATCGGGCTGACCGTTTCCGGAAGTTCCCAGCCGAGCAGGCGCACCGGCAGCCCGACCACGGCGGTGACCAGGAATGCCGCGCCCAGCTTGAACACGTAGTCGCGGTTCTCGCGCTGTCCCAGGCCGGTGGCCAGACTCCACAGGCGCTGGCGGAACACCAGCACCACGGCCAGGATCGCGCCGGCCTGGATGATGATGTTGAAGAAATCCGAACGTGCGCCCAGCCAATGCTGGGCGATCAGCAGGTGGCCGGTACTGGAGATCGGCAGGAATTCGGTCAAGCCTTCGAGGATGCCCAGCAGCAGGGCGGAGAGCAGGTCGGACATGGACAGTGCGGGCGCGTGCGGCGGAAGAAGGTCGAGAGGATAGACCATCCATGCCGCACCAAAGGGGTGCATCCGCGTGCCTGCGCACCCCTTTGGTGCAGGCTGTGCCGCACTGACTCAGTGCACGCTGTGTGAAATCAAGGACTTGCAGGGCGCAAAAAGTTGGCACGGTCATTGCTGTACCTCAGCAGGCATTCATTCCCATCCGAGGTCGTACCGATGTCCGTGGAAAACGTTGAGAAGCTGATCAAGGACAACCAGATCGAGTTCGTCGATCTGCGCTTTGTCGACATGCGCGGTGTCGAACAGCATGTCACCTTCCCGGTCAGCATCGTCGAAGCGTCGCTGTTCGAAGAAGGCAAGATGTTCGATGGCAGCTCGATCGCCGGCTGGAAGGGCATCAACGAATCGGACATGGTCCTGCTGCCGGATCCGTCCAGCGCCTATGTCGATCCGTTCTACGCCGATCCCACTCTGGTGATCAGCTGCGACATCCTCGATCCGGCCACCATGCAGGCCTACGGCCGCTGCCCGCGCGGCATCGCCAAGCGTGCCGAGGCCTACCTGAAGTCCTCGGGTATCGCCGAATCGGCGTTCTTCGGCCCGGAGCCGGAATTCTTCATCTTCGACTCGGTCCGTTTCGCCAATGAAATGGGCAACACCTTCTTCAAGGTCGACTCGGAAGAAGCCGCCTGGAACAGCGGCGCGAAGTACGACGGCGCCAACAGCGGCTACCGCCCGGGCGTGAAGGGCGGCTACTTCCCGGTGCCGCCGACCGACACCCTGCACGACCTGCGTGCGGAAATGTGCAAGACGCTGGAACAGGTCGGCATCGAAGTGGAAGTGCAGCACCACGAGGTGGCCACCGCCGGCCAGTGCGAGATCGGCACCAAGTTCAGCACCCTGGTGCAGAAGGCCGATGAGCTGCTGCGCATGAAGTACGTCATCAAGAACGTCGCGCACCGCAACGGCAAGACCGTCACCTTCATGCCCAAGCCGATCGTCGGCGACAACGGCAGCGGCATGCACGTGCACCAGTCGCTGTCCAAGGGCGGCGCCAACCTGTTCTCCGGCGACGGTTACGGCGGCCTGAGCCAGCTGGCGCTGTGGTACATCGGCGGCATCTTCAAGCATGCCCGCGCCATCAATGCCTTCGCCAACTCGGGCACCAACAGCTACAAGCGCCTGGTGCCGGGCTTCGAAGCACCGGTGATGCTGGCCTATTCGGCGCGCAACCGTTCGGCGTCGTGCCGCATTCCGTGGGTCTCCAACCCGAAGGCACGCCGCATCGAAATGCGCTTCCCCGATCCGATCCAGTCCGGCTACCTGACCTTCACCGCGCTGATGATGGCCGGCCTGGACGGCATCAAGAACCAGATCGACCCGGGCGCACCGAGTGACAAGGACCTGTACGACCTGCCGCCGGAAGAAGAGAAGCTGATTCCGCAGGTCTGCTCCTCGCTGGACCAGGCGCTGGAAGCGCTGGACAAGGACCGTGAGTTCCTGAAGGCCGGCGGCGTGATGAGCGATGACTTCATCGACGGCTACATCGCGCTGAAGATGCAGGAAGTGACCAAGTTCCGCGCGGCGACCCACCCGCTGGAATACCAGCTGTACTACGCCAGTTGACCGGGCGGCGATGGCGGCGGGCTTCCCCCTCCCACCCGCCGCCATCGCCTCCGATCTTTGCGGCTGGGGAGCCGCAGGGTGGGCTCCGGCCCACCGTGGTAGAGCGGACCGTGGGTCCGTTGATCCAGGGGCAAGAGAGACCGGATACGCGACATGGGCCGCCCTCCCTCCCGCGTCGGTCGTGCAAGGAGAGAGGCACGACCGTCCCGGCCCCGTTCGTGTCCGGTGCAACAGCCACGGCCATCGATGTGATGGCCCGTGGTTGCCTGATGCCATCGCGCGTTGGCGCGCTGGCCCCATCCACCATCGGGACATGCGCATGAAACTGATCTCCGCCATCATCCGACCGTTCAAGCTCGACGAGGTCCGCGAGGCCCTCTCCGATGCTGGCGTGTCGGGCATCACCGTGACCGAAGTGAAAGGCTTCGGCCGCCAGAAGGGCCATACCGAGCTGTACCGCGGCGCAGAGTACGTCGTCGATTTCCTGCCCAAGATCAAGATCGAAACGGTGGTCACCGACGAGCGCGCCGATGCGGTGATCGAGGCGATCCAATCGTCGGCAGGTACCGGCAAGATCGGTGACGGCAAGATCTTCGTCACCGCCGTCGAACAGGTCATCCGCATCCGCACCGGCGAAATCGGTGCAGACGCGCTGTAACCCCCTTCCGGAGACTCCCCCAATGAAGATGCGCCTTCTTACCGGGTGGCAAGCCCGGTTCCATCTCGTGTGCCTGCTGATGCTGCTCAGCGCGCTGGCCGCGGGCGTCTGGCCGGGCAACGCCCACGCCCAGGCCCAGGTGACACCGTTGAGCAGTGAACCGGTAGCGGTCGAGCCGCTGCAGGCACCGGCCGCCGCCGCTCCCGCGGCTGCCGAGGCTGCGGCCCCGGCCTTCGATCACGGCGACGTCGCCTGGATGCTGACCTCCACCCTGCTGGTGCTGTTGATGGTGGTGCCGGGCCTGGCCCTGTTCTACGGCGGCCTGGTGCGTTCGAAGAACGTGCTGTCCGTGCTGAGCCAGATCCTGGTGGTGTTCTCGCTGGTGCTGCTGCTGTGGGTGTCCTACGGCTACAGCGCGGTGTTCAGCGCCGGCAATCCGTTCTTCGGTTCATTCACCGAGTTCGCGTTCCTGAAGGGCTTCACGCCCGACTCGGTCGGCAACACGCCGATCGCGGGCCTGCCGGATTATCTGTTCGTCGCCTTCCAGTCGACTTTCGCCGGCATCACCACCGCGCTGATCGTCGGTGCCTTCGCCGAGCGCATCAAGTTCCGTGCGGTGCTGCTGTTCTCGGCATTGTGGTTCACCTTCAGCTACATCCCGATGGCGCATATCGTCTGGGGCGGTGGCTACCTGGGTGAGCTGGGCGCGATCGACTTCGCTGGCGGTACCGTGGTGCACATCAACGCCGGCGTTGCCGGCCTGGTCGCCGCGTGGTTCGTCGGCAAGCGCCTTGGCTACGGCCAGACCGCGCTGAAGCCGCACAACGTACCGTTCACCTACATCGGCGCGATGCTGCTGTGGGTGGGCTGGTTCGGCTTCAACGCCGGCTCCGCCGCCGCGGCCGATACCGTGGCATCGCTGGCCTTCCTCAACACCGTGCTGGCCACCGCCGCCGCAGTGCTGGGCTGGACGCTGGTGGAAGCCATCGGCAAGGGCAAGCCGTCGGCGCTGGGTGCGGCCTCCGGCGCGGTGGCCGGCCTGGTCGGCATCACGCCCGCGTGCGGCACGGTCGGGCCGCTGGGTGCCATCGTCATTGGTTTTGTCGCCGGCACCGTCTGCGTGTGGGGCGTCACCGGTCTCAAGCGCCTGCTGAAGGTGGATGACACGGCCGACGTGTTCGGCGTGCACGGCGTCGGCGGCATCGTCGGCGCGATCCTCACCGGTGTGTTCAGTGCGCAGTCGCTGGGCGGCACCAAGGCCGATCTGGATATCGGCCACCAGGTGTGGGTGCAGGTGGTCAGCGTCGGCCTGACGGTGGTCTGGTCCGCCGTGGTGACCGCGGTCATCCTGCTGCTGGTGAAGGTGGTGGTCGGCCTGCGCGTGACCGAAGAGGCCGAACGTACCGGCCTGGACGTCACCTCGCACGGCGAATCCGCGTACGAGGCCTGATGCAGGGGCGGGCGGTCCGGAAGGGCCGCCCGCACGCTGTGCAGCCGGGCCATGCCCGGCTGCGTCCGTCAGGGCACCGGCCACGCGCCGCGTGCGCCTCCATGCACGATCCATCCCGATCGCGCACAATCAGGGGCATGCACCCGATCCGCACGTCCCTGCTGCTCTCGGCCTGCCTGCTGCTGGCCGCCTGTGCGTCCGCTCCGCCGGAGCCGCGCAATCCGCTCGCGACCTGGGTGCCCTCGCCGAACCACAACGCGCGGGGTCCGGTCATCATCGTCATCCACCACACCGAACAGGATTCGGTGCAGCAGAGCCTGCGCACGCTGCGCACCGCCAACAGTGGCGGCCGGGTCAGCGCGCATTACCTGATCGGCGCCGATGGCCATCGCTACCAGCTGGTGAGCGATCAACGTCGTGCCTGGCATGCCGGCACGGGCCGATGGGGCACCATCACCGACCTCAACTCGGCGTCCATCGGCATCGAGCTGGACAACAACGGCCGCACACCCTTCAGCGCGGCGCAGATCGAATCGTTGATCGTGCTGCTGCGCGACCTCACCGCGCGCCTGGACATTCCGCCGCGACAGGTCATCGGCCACGCCGACCTGGCGCCGACGCGCAAGCAGGATCCCAGCCGTTTCTTCCCGTGGCAGCAGCTGGCAGAGGCCGGCTTCGGCGTGTGGCCGCGCGCCAGCGATGGTCCCGCACCGGAAGGCTTCGATGCCTGGAATGCGCTGGCCCGCTTCGGTTACCCGCTGGAGGATCGGGACGCGGCGGTGGCCGCGTTCCACCGTCGATTCCGTGGCAGCGATGATCTGCCGAAGACGCTGGATGCGGAAGACGCGCGCATCCTGTACTCGCTGCTGCTGCAGACGCCGTGACCGGCAGCGCCGGGTCGGAATGCCGGTAGCGCCGGGCCGTGCCCGGCGAGCGCACAGCGCGGGATCCGCTTTCCGCCGGCCATGGGCCCGCGCTTCACCTGCATGAGGTTGCCGGGCCAGCACCCGCCCCACTACATTGCGACCATGATCACTGTTAAGTCGTTGCCGCGCGCGCTGCTCCTCCTGCTCGGTGCAGCCCTGCTCGCCGCGTGTTCCACCACCGGCACCCGCCCAGGCACGCCTGCCGCTGCCACGCCCGCTGCGGCCACCTACGCCAGGGTTGAATGGAGTGCGCTGCCACCAGTCTCGGACAGCGACCTGCAGGCCGGCTTCGTCGCCTGGCGCAGCAGCTGCACCCGCCTGAAGAACGATGCGGTCTGGGCCAGACCCTGCGCCACAGCCGCTGCGGTTTCAGACAAGGACCCGGCCGCCATCCGCCAGTTCCTGCAGCGTGATCTGGACGTCTATGCGCTGCGTGCGGGTGGCCAGCAGGCCGAAGGCCTGATCACCGGCTACTACGAGCCGATCTACCCCGGCAGCCTCAGCCGCACGGACACGGCAACAGTGCCGGTCTATGGCACCCCCGATGATCTGATCGTGGTGCAGCTGGACAGCGTCTACCCCGAACTGAAGGGCAAGCGCCTGCGCGGCCGCCTGGACGGCAAGGTACTCAAGCCCTATGACGACGCAGGCACCATCGCCGGCAAGGGTGCCAAGGCGCCGGTACTGGCCTGGCTGACCGATCCGATGGACCTGCAGCTGCTGCAGATCCAGGGCTCGGGCCGGGTTCGCCTGGCCGATGGCACGCAGGTGCGGCTGGCCTACGCCGAGCAGAACGGCCATCCCTATCGCGCGATCGGCCGCTGGCTGGTGGAGCAGGGCGAGCTGCGCAAGGAAGACGTCACCATGGACGCCATCCGCACGTGGGCGAAGGCCAATCCCGCGCGTGTTCCGGAGCTGCTGCGCAGCAATCCCAGCTACGTGTTCTTCGTGCGCAGCGCCGACAGCCCGGAAGGCCCGCGCGGTTCGTTGAACGTACCGCTGACTGCCGGCTACAGCGTTGCCGTGGATCGCACCGTGGTACCGCTGGGCAGCCTGCTGTGGCTGTCGACCACCCGTCCGGACGGTACGCCGCTGGTACGCCCGGTGGCCGCGCAGGATACCGGTGGCGCCATTGCCGGCGAAGTCCGCGCCGACCTGTACTGGGGCACCGGTGATGCCGCTGGGAAGCTGGCCGGCGACATGAAGCAGCAGGGCAGCCTGTGGATGCTGTGGCCGAAGGGTGCGGCATTGCCGGCCCGCTGACCGCTGACCGCTGACCGCTGACCGGGCCGCGGCGATGCCCGCGCGGTAGCGGTCGCGGGCCATGGGGATTGGCGGACGAACGGTCAAATTTTAAGGACTTTGCGTAGCAAACAGTCCTGGAAAGGGGCGCAAAGTGGACCTGTCGAAACCCACTCACTTCGCAGGAGATTCCACCATGAACACCGTCACCCGCACCCTGGCCGCCACTGCCCTGGCTCTGTCCCTGCAGGCCGGCCTGTCCGCCCAGGCTGCGCAAGCGGCGCCCTCCACCGCCGTCACCGCCGTCGCCCGTACCGCCAGCACCCTCACCACCGCCGATGGCGTGCAGCTCTACTACAAGGACTGGGGTCCGAAGGATGGCCCGGTGGTCACCTTCAGCCACGGCTGGCCGCTGGACTCGGACAGCTGGGAATCGCAGATGATCTTCCTGGCCGACCATGGCTACCGCGTGATCGCGCATGACCGCCGCGGTCATGGACGCTCCAGCCAGCCGTGGGAAGGCAACGACATGGACCACTATGCCGATGACCTGGCCACGGTGATCAACACGCTGGATCTGCATGACGTGACGCTGGTGGGCTTCTCCACCGGGGGGGGCGAAGTGGCGCGCTACATCGGCCGCCATGGTACCGGCCGGGTGAAGAAGGCCGTGCTGATCAGCTCGGTGCCGCCGCTCATGCTCAAGACCGCCGACAACCCCGGCGGCGTACCGATCGAAGTGTTCGATGGCCTGCGCAAGGCGCAGCTGGAAAACCGCTCGCAGCTGTACCGCGACATTCCCTCCGGCCCGTTCTATGGCTTCAACCGCCCCGGCGCGAAGGTTTCGCAGGCCATGATCGACGCCTGGTGGGCGCAGGGCATGCTGGGCGGGCACAAGAACACCTACGATTCGATCGCCGCATTCTCGGCAACCGATTTCCGCCAGGACCTGAAGAAGTTCGACGTGCCGACGCTGGTGATCCACGGTGATGACGATCAGATCGTGCCGATCGACGTTGCCGGCCGCATGTCGGCCAAGCTGATCAAGGGCGCCCGCCTGATCGTCTACCCGGGTGCGCCGCATGGCCTGACCGAAACCCACAAGGACAAGGTCAACCAGGACCTGCTGGCCTTCCTGCAGCAGAAGTGAGTGCAGGGCCCCGGCGGTGAGCCGGGGCCTTCTGCCGTGATCGACGGGCGCATGGCAGGTCATCGCCAGGCCCCTGCGGTGCCCGCTGGGCGATAATGCCGCCCTCTGAACTCTCCGGCTGCCTCCACAGCCAGGACTCCGGCAATGAAGAACGCAAAGAAGTACTACAAGCACTGGGCCGAATCGGGCCTCGGCAAGGGCAACGTGCTGATGGAAGCACGGGGCGACAGGATCGTCCGCCAGGTGGAGATCTACGGCTCCAAGCTGGTATGGGCCGATGAAAACGGCCAGAGCGATGACCGTTTCATGCTGGCTGACCAGCCCGTCTCGTTCCTGGATTTCGATTCCGACGACGAGATCAGCGCGCGCGAATTTGAAATCGCGTGGAAGGAGGCCAGGGAAGCGACCGGCTATCCGTCTGCCTGACGCCCGGCAAACCGGCGTCCCCGATGGCTGCCAGAACTGAAATGTTATAAAGTTTCATTTTTGGAACTCCATCTCCTTCCCCATGAAGACCCCCACGCTGCTGGCCGCCCTGGCGGCGGCTCCCCTTGCCCCTGACGCATTGGCGCAGTCAGCCGACGCGGCGCTCACCCTGGGCAAGGTCGATGTCCACCAGCACCGGGAAGGCGCCCTCAGCGCGCACCAGGTACTCACCTCCGTCGACGTTCTGGGCGCAGACCAGATTGAAGACCGCACCGTGTCCCACAGCTGGGAACTGCTGGGGCAGATGCCCGGCATCCAGCTGACCGAAACACGCCAGGGTGCCGAGTCGGGCAAGGTCAGCTTCCGCGCCTTCAATGGCGAGGGTTACCTCAATGCCATCAAGACCCTGATCGATGGCATCCCGAGCAACGTCAACAGCGGCAACCAGCGCTTCATCGACATGCTGTTCCCGCTGGAAATCAGCTACATCGAGGTGGTGCGCGGGACCAACGATCCGCGTTATGGGCTGCACAACATCGGCGGCAACGTGAACTTCGGCACCCGCCAGGGCGGCAGTTACACCGATGCACGGCTGGCCTATGGCAGCTACAACACGCGCGATGCGCAGCTGGCGGTGGGCCGCGAATCCAACGGCTTCGCGCAGAACTACTTCATCGGCACCCAGGCCAGCGACGGTTATCGCGAGCACGACACCTCCAGGAAGTATTCGCTGGGTGGCAAGTGGTTCTACGGTTCACTGGACGATGGCCTGCGCGTGGGCCTGACCGCGCGCGCCTATCACCACGAGGCGGACGAGCCCGGCTTCATGACGGCCGAGGAACTGCGCACGCACCGCCGTGGCAGCGACCTGCGCAACGCCCATGACGGCGACGACCGCGACATGCGCCAGTTCGCCGCGCATCTGGACCTGAAGCTGTCCGACGCGCTCGTTCTCGGCACCCGGCTGTACTACAACCGTTACCAGGACGATCGGCGCGTGACCTTCAGCGACCTGCCCACCGGCAACCTGCCGCGCCAGCGGCGGCTGTGGGACGAGCGCCAGGCCGGTCTGCTCACCACGCTTACCTGGCAGCCCGCAGCCACGCTGACGGTGGAGGGCGGGTTGAACTACGAGCAGCAGGACAACGGTTACATCCGCGAGCGGTATGCCTACGCCGAACCCACCGATTTCACCCGCCCGCCGGCCCGCGTGCAGAACGACGACCGCCACAGCTTCGACAACGTGGGCGCTTATCTGCAGGCCATCTATCAGCCAGCCGCCGCCTGGAAGATCGTGCCGGCCTATCGCGTGGACCGCTTCAATGGTCGCACGCGGTTGATGGATGGCACCCGCGGGCGGCTGCAGGACTACGGCACCATCGGCCAGCCCAAGCTGAGCGTCATCCACAGCCTGGGCGACACCACCCACGTCTACGCGAACTGGGGCCGCACGTTCCAGGTGCTGACCGGCGCCACCGCGCCGGCCTATCTCACGCCCGGGCAGACGCCGATGCGTCCTTCCACCAACACCGGCATGGAGCTGGGCCTGAAGTTCCAGCCCTTTGACGGCGCCCAGGCCCGCCTCGCGATATGGCAGCAGGATGCGGAGAACGAGGTGTCCAACATGCCGGCCACCGGCACCACCGTCACCCTGGGCAAGACCCGGCGCCGTGGCGTGGACGCGCAGTTGAGCCTGCAGGTGGGCGACGACTGGACGGTGTGGGCCTCGCATGCGTACCAGGAAGCGAAGATCACCCGCGACAACCGCGCCCCCGGCGTGTCCCTGCAGGGCCGCGAAGTGGCCGCCACCCCGCGCCACATCAGCAACCTGGGCGTGGACTACCAGGCCAGCCAGGCACTGCGGCTGGGCCTGCAGGCGCGCGCGCAGGGCGACTACTACCTGGAAGAGCGCAACGTGGCCGGCAGGTTCGGCGGCTTCGCCGTGCTCGACCTTACTGCCGCGTACCGGATCAATCCGCGCTGGAGCGTGGACCTGCAGCTGAAGAACGTCACCGGACGCGAGTACGCCTACGCGTGGTACGACAGCTTCTTCTGGGACAGTGCCCGGCCGATGTTCTCGCCTGCCCCCGGCCGCACCGTCTTCGTCGGCCTCAGCATGAAGCTGTAGCCCGGCGGGGCGCTTCGGGCTGCGGAAGGAACGCATCTGCCACGCTTTTGCACTACATTGGTGCAATGTCCGACCCCGCGCCGCCACCGTCCCTCGATGCCCTGGGTACCCCCTTGGCCTGGGCCGCTGCCGACGGCCGCATCACCGGCTGCAATCCGGCCTTCGGCCGCTGGCTGGGCGTCAGCGGCCGTCGCCTGCTGGGCCAGCCCCTGGCGGCGCTGGAGGTGCAGGGAGAGGCGCTGGCCCACTTCCTGGCCCGCGACGAGCGTGACAGCCTGCGCCTGCACCGGCTGGCACTGGCGGTACCGGGAGAGGCACCCCGCTTCGCCGAAGGCTGGATGAGCCGCCGGGATGATGGCGGCTGGCTGCTGGAGGCGCATCCGGTCGATGAGTTCCCCGGGCTTGACCCCACCCAGGCCTTGCCGAGCGCACTCAGCGCGGCGCTGAAGGGCCTGGCCCACGAACTGCGCAACCCGCTGGCTGGCCTGAAAGGCGCGGCGCAGCTGCTGGCGCGCCGTGCCGCACAGCGCGATGCCAGCGAGCGCGAACTGATCGAACTGATCGGTTCGGAGATCGAACGCCTCAACGGGTTGCTTGACCAGCTGCTGTCGCCGGCGCCGGCCGCACCGCATGCCGCCTTGAACATCCATGCAGCACTGGAGCGCGTGCTGCGCCTGGCCGAGAACGAAGCGGGCTGGGCGGTGCGCCTGCAACGCGACTACGACCCCAGCATTCCCGAGCTGGATGGCGACGCCGACCGCCTTACCCAGGCAGTGTGGAACCTGGTGCGCAATGCGATCCAGGCCGGCGCGGGCACCATCACCCTGCGCACGCGCGTGGAGCATGGTGCGCGGGTTGCCGAGCGGCTGCATACGCTGGCGCTGCGGCTGGAGATCGCCGATGACGGTCGCGGCGTACCCGAGGAGCTGGCCGAACACCTGTTCCTGCCCCTGGTCAGTGGTCGCGCCGAAGGCACCGGCCTGGGCCTGGCGCTGGCCCAGCAGGTCGCGCGCGAGCATCGCGGCACGCTGACCTACCGCTCGCGGCCCGGCCATACCGTATTCACCCTGCTGCTGCCGATCGGCAGCGGCACCGTTCCGGCCGAGGAGGCCCCGCGCGATGTCTGACGCGTCCCCTTCACCCCAGCGGATATGGGTGGTCGACGATGACCGCGCCGTGCGCTTCGTGCTGTGCACCGCGCTGCGCGAGGCGGGCTACCGGGTCGATGATTTCGACAGCGCCGCCGCCGCCCTGCAGGCGCTGGCCGAGGGCTCTCCGCCGGCACTGTTGTTCACCGATGTGCGCATGCCCGGCGATGACGGCCTGGTGTTGCTCGACAAGCTCAAGGCTGCCTTGCCACAGCTGCCGGTGGTGGTGATGTCGGCCTACACCGATGTCGCCAGCACGGCGGGCGCCTTCCGCGGCGGCGCGCACGAATTCCTGTCCAAGCCGTTCGATCTGGATGATGCCGTGGCGCTGGCCCAGCGCGTGCTGCCGGCGGTCGCGCCGGCACTGGCCGCGCCGGTACCGGCCACGGAGGCCTCCGCCGACCCGTCGCCGCAGCTGGTTGGCGATACGCCGCCGATGCGCGCGCTGTTCCGCGCCATCGGCCGGCTCGCGCAGGCGCCGCTGGCGGTGCTCATCACCGGTGAAACCGGCACCGGCAAGGAGCTGGTGGCCAACGCGCTGCACCGCGAATCGCCGCGTGCGCAGGGCCCGTTCGTGGCATTGAACACCGCCGCCATTCCCGCCGAGCTGCTGGAGAGTGAACTGTTCGGCCATGAAGCCGGTGCATTCACCGGCGCACAGCGCCGGCACATCGGCCGCTTCGAGCAGGCCGACGGTGGCACCCTGTTCCTCGATGAAATCGGCGACATGCCCCTGCCGCTGCAGACGCGCCTGCTGCGCGTGCTGGCGCAGGGCGAGTTCTTCCGTGTCGGCGGTCGCGAACTGATCCGTGTCGATGTGCGCGTGATCGCAGCGACCCACCAGGACCTGGAAGGACGGGTGGCGCAGGGGCTGTTCCGCGCCGACCTGCTGCATCGCCTGGACGTGGTGCGCCTGCAGCTGCCGCCGCTGCGTGAGCGCCGCGAGGACATCGCGCAGCTGGCCACCACCTTCCTGGCGGCGGCCGCACGCCGGCTGGATACGCCGACCAAGCGCTTGACCGCCGCTGCCTTGCAGGCGCTGCGCGAGCACGACTGGCCGGGCAATGTGCGCGAACTGGAGAACGTGTGCTGGCGGATGGCCGCACTGGCCGCCGCCGACACCATCGGCGTGGCCGACGTGGATACCGCGCTCAACCGGGCACGCACCCGGCGCAGCAGCACCGGCGGCACCGACCCGGGGCAGTGGGAGGCGCTGCTGTCGGAGTGGGCGCGGCGGCAACTGGCGGAGGGCGTGGAAGGGCTGCATGCGCAGGTGCGCGAACGCGTCGATCACGCCCTGCTGGACGCTGCCCTGCAGATCACCCACGGTCGCCGCGCGGAAGCAGCGGCGCGGCTGGGCCTGGGCCGCAACACGCTGACCCGCAAGCTGGGCGCAGGCCGCCGCCGCGGCCCCCATTGAACGGTCCCTGCACGCGATCCTCGCATCCGCTTGCCGAACCGTTGATCCCTCATGGACGATGCCGTCCGTAGTGTCACCTGCAAGGAGTCTTCGATGCGCCTGTTACCTGCCCTTCTTCCGCTGTCCGCCGCCGCGCTGCTGTCCGCGTGTGGCAGTACGCCGAAGCCGCAGCCCACGCCACCGCCGCCGGTCGTGACCAGTACCGCACAGCAGGCCGAGGCGAATCTGGCCCCGGCGTCGGCCAGCATCGTCAGTGGCCGGCTGGTGCTGAAGGTCGAACCGGCAGGCGTACATATCACCGGCCTGGTCGGTGGCCTGCAGCCGATGCAGCAGGCAGGCTTCCATATCCACGAGCGTGGTGATTGCAGCGCTGTGGATGCCAGCAGTGCGGGCAATCACTTCAATCCCGGCGGCGTCGCGCACGGTCGCGCCGGTGCCGGCACGCATCACCTGGGCGACATCGACAACCTGCGTGCCGATGCCCAGGGCCGCGCCAACGTCGACATCCACCTCAAGGGCGTTACTCTGGGCGGAGGCGCCGCCACCGATATCGCAGGACGCGCATTGGTCGTGCATGCCAATGCCGATGACTATCGCAGCCAGCCTGCCGGCAATGCCGGCGTTCGCATCGCCTGCGGCGTGATCCGCGTGACGCGCTGATCGCCGCCGGCCATCTTCCAAGGAGAGCATCCATGCGTCTGATCCATACTTCGCTGTTCGCGGCCATCGCCGCCCTGGGCCTGGCGGCCTGCGGCAAGCCGGCCGACACCCCGCAGACCGAGACGCCGCCGGCCGCGCCGGCCGAGAGCGCAACCACCGAACCGGCGCCCGCTGCAGAACCGGCGTCCACCGCCGATGCCTCGGCCACGGCCGAGCTGGCACCCACCCAGGGCAACGAGACCAAGGGCAGCGTCACCTTCAAGCGGGTTGACGGCAAAGTGCACGTCACGGGCCAGATCAGTGGCCTGAAGCCCGGCAGCGAACACGGTTTCCACATCCACGAGAAGGGCGACTGCAGTGCGCCGGACGGCACCAGCGCCGGCGGTCATTTCAACCCGGGCAAGCAGGACCATGGCAGCGTGGCCAGTGATCCGCACCACGGTGGCGACATGCCCAACATCAAGGCCGACGACAAGGGCGTGGCCACCATTGATGGCCCGGTGTCGAGCAACGTGAACATCGGCAAGGGCGATGATTTCGACATCATCGGCCGTGGCCTGATCGTCCACGCCGATCCGGATGACTACACCAGCCAGCCGACCGGCAACGCCGGTGCGCGCCTGGCCTGCGCAGTGATCCAGAAGGCCCCGTAAGGCCGGCCCCGCTGGATTGGAAAACGCCGGCGCAGGCCGGCGTTTTTCTTTGCATCCCTTTCTGTAGAGCCGAGCCCAGGCTCGGCTGCTTTTCCGGCGGCCTGAGCCGAGCATGGGCTCGGCTCTACAACACGCGGCCGCCGTTTCCTTTTCAGCGCGCCAGCAACTCGCGCGCGTCCTGTCCCGCCTCGCAATGCACGAACAGCACCGGCACACCGTGTGCTTCCAGCACTGCCGCCATCTGCCGCTGGCGCATCAGGAACTGCTCATAGATGCCCTGCAGGCGATCGCAGTCGCCACTGTCATGACTGTAGTGGGCGCACCAGCCGGCCGGATCGAACAACGCCATGCGCGCCTCGCCATGGCTGTAGCGCAGCAACGGCTCCGGTGCGGCCTCAAGCCATTCATCCTCCCCCGGCGCCATGATCGCGGTCTCGATCAACGGCCACAGCGCGGCCAGGCCCTGGTTGTCGTACTGCATCGACATCATCGCGGCCAGGTCGTTCACGGTGAAATAGCGCGCATGCTCGATGCGGGCACCGAAACTGTTCTGCGCCATCAGCGCGGTATCGGCATGGGCCATGCCATTGGCCAGCAGCACCTCTTCCAACGCATCGGCCACCGCACGGGTGGTCGCCACATCACTGCCGGTCAGCAGGAACGGCAGCACACGCAGGCCGCCACCCACCAGCGTCGAATCGGCCTGGAACGGCAGCGGCACATCGCCATTGGCATCGGTACCGAAGGCCAGCAGCCGCGGGCCCTGGTTGCGGCCCGGCGCGCGCATCTGCAGTTCTTCCAGACGGCGATGGATCGGCCAGCCCGGGCGCAGCACTTCGGCCGGGTCGAAATGGGCGGCGGCCAGGACCAGGTCCAGCTCGGCCACGGCCGGTACCAGCTTGGACAGGTCGCGGCCTACGCGCTCGGCCAGTTCACCGGCCTGGTCTGCGCTGAGTACCGCCTGGCGGGGGATCTCGCCGCCGGCCAGTTCCAGGGCCAGCACGCCAAGGGCATTCATCGCGGGGTCGGGTTTGCTCATGGTTCCACGGTTGGCCCATCACAGGGCGGCAGCTACACTTGGCCCCATTATGCCTGCTCTGTCGTGCAGGCCATGTTGCAGACACCCTCATCCATGCCAGGTATCTCCATGCCCAACGCTCGTCCCGTCGCCATTCTCGGTGGCGTCCGCATTCCGTTCTGCCGCCAGAACACCGCGTATTCGGATGTCGGCAACCTCGGCATGTCGGTACGCACGCTGGGTGCGCTGGTCGAACGCTTCGGCCTGCACGGCCAGCAGCTGGGTGAAGTGGCGATGGGTGCGGTAATCAAGCACTCCAGCGACTGGAACCTGGGCCGCGAAGCCACGCTGTCCTCTGGGCTGTCGCCGCTCACCCCGGGCATCACCCTGCAGCGCGCCTGCGGCACGTCGCTGGACAGCATCATCACCGTCGCCAACAAGATTGCCCTGGGCCAGATCGAATCGGGCATCGGCGGCGGGTCGGACACCACTTCCGACGTGCCGATCGTGTACGGCAAGAAGCTGCGTGCACGCCTGCTGGCCGCCAACCGCGCCAAGAGCACCGGCGACAAGATCCGCGCGCTGACCTCCGGCTTCAAGTTCTCCGAACTCAAGCCCGAGTTCCCGGGTGTGGCCGAACCGCGCACCGGCAAGAGCATGGGCGATCATTGCGAGGACATGGCCAAGGAATGGAACATCTCGCGTGACTCGCAGGACGAGTGGGCGGTGTCCTCGCACAAGAAGCTGGCCGCCGCCTATGAGCGCGGCTTTTTCAACGACCTGATCGCGCCGTTCCGCGGCGTGGAGCGCGACAACATCCTGCGCCCGGATACCTCGCTGGAAAAGCTGGCCACGCTGAAGCCTGCGTTCGACAAGGTGTCCGGCCGCGGCACCCTGACCGCCGCCAACTCCACGCCGCTCACCGATGGTGCCGCGGCGGTGCTGCTGGCCAGCGAGGAATGGGCCCGCGCCCACGGGCACGAGCCGCAGGCCTACCTGCGCGATGCGCATGTCTCGGCCGTCGATTTCGTGCACGGCGAAGGCCTGCTGATGGCACCGACCGTGGCCGTGCCCGAGATGCTCAAGCGCAATGGCCTGACCCTGCAGGACTTCGACATCTACGAAATCCACGAAGCGTTTGCCGCACAGGTGCTGTGCACCCTGCGCGCGTGGGAGAGCGAGGATTACTGCCGCAACCGGCTGGGCCTGGAGGCACCGCTGGGCCGCATCGATCCGGACAAGATCAATCTGCTGGGCTCGTCGCTGGCTACCGGTCACCCGTTTGCCGCTACCGGTGCGCGTGTGATCGCCACGGCCGCAAAGCAGCTGGCCGAACGCGGCGGCGGCCGCGCGCTGGTGTCGATCTGCACGGCAGGCGGCATGGGCGTGGTGGCGATCGTCGAGCGCTGATCGCTGCAGAAGGCTGCACATGGAAAAGCCGCCCGGATGGGCGGCTTTTTCGTTGCGGACCCGGTGGGGTGCCGACCCTTCGCCGGCACTGCGCCGATCAGGGAAGACGGGGGTTGCCGAACTCGTCGCGCTCTTCGTTGGCGTTGTACACCGGCGGTTGCGGCACCGTCGGCAGATCTTCCACGGTGGCGCGCGGCGGCACTTCATCGGCACCGGCCCCTGCCGTGCGCACCAGCGCCACACTGTCCTCGCCGCGCTGCAGGCGCAGCGCGTTGGCCAGGCACTGTGCAGCCAGGGCATGTTCACCCCGCTGGGCGAACAGCTCACCCAGCGCTTCCCAGGCCGGGGCACCGGCGCCGCTGGCGATCGCTTCGTGCAGGAACGTATCGGCAGCGTCCCATTGCTGCTGGGCCAGGGCGACGCGGCCCTGTGCCAGGCGCAGCGCCGCCGAATCGTCATGCACGTTGCGCCAGCGCTGCAGGTTGGCCTGGCGGGTGGCGAGGCGTTCGGCCGGCAGGCGGCCATACAGGGCCACCAGTTCGTCGTCCCAACGCTGGTCCAGGGCGTGCTCCAGCGCCAGCAGCGCCGGCTCGTCCCAGTTCAGCGCCACCGCGCGGCTGGCATAGGCGCCCACCACGTCGGGGGTCGGCCGCAGCGCTTTCGGCGTGGCTTCCCACTGCGCGGCCAACGCATTGACGTCGGCCGCTTCCAGCAGCGCCTGCGCGGCCAGGCGCGCTTCCAGTTCGCTGTTGGATTCGGCCGGCAGCACCTTGCTCTGACGCAGGGCGCCCAGCTGTCCATACGCTTCGTGCGCACGACCGGCGCGGGCCAGTGCCTCGGTGCGCAGCCACAGGCCACGCGGCGGAAGCGGCTGGATCGCGGCCACATCCAGCACGTTGATCGCGTCCACCGGCAGGTCGCGCGCCAGCAGCTGCTCGGCGCGCAGCAGCGCCTGCAGGGTGGCATCGGATTCACCCAGCCGCTGCAGCAGCGCCTCACCTGCGCTGGCGTCAGCACGTGCCTGTGCACTGCGCACGGCATTGGCCAGCGCCACCGCGCTCACTTCCGGATCCTTGGCGGCGCCGTCGAGCAGCTTTTCCGCGCGCTGCCACTGGCCGTGCTCGTAAGCCTGCAGGCCATCGATCAGGCGCACCCGGCCCTGCTTGCGGCGGTAGCGGCCCCACGCACGGAACGGTGCGGCGATCAGGCTCCACAGCAGCCACAGCACCAGCACTGCAATCACCGTCAGCAGCGCCACCTTCGGCAGGTTGCTGTGATAGTCGTAGCCGCCATAGCGCAGAATCACTTCGCCGTAGCGGTTGAGATCGTCGGTGCCGAGCCATTGCGCGGCGACCACACCAATGGCCACGGCCAGCAACAGCACGACCAGGGATTGCAGGGGTTTCATTCGGGTAGCCTCCGGTCGGTCTGGGTGCGCAGCTGTTGCAGGGTGCTGCCTAGGACGGTGTTGCTGGTCTGCAAGGGAAGCTCGCGCAAGGCCTGCAGTTCAGCACGCTGCGCGCGCAGGGCCGGTGAATCCGGCCAGCGCCGCTGTGCCCACTGCTCCACGCGCGACAGCGCGGCGTCACGGCCGGCACGGTCGCCGCGCTCGATCGCCGCCCGGGCCAGGGTCAGTTCCAGTTGCAGCGCATCGTCGGCGTTGCGCCGTTCGGCGGCGGTCAGCGGACCGTTCTGGCGGCTCGGGCTGATATCGACGAAGGGCGCCAGAGCGGCCTGCCACCACGCTCGCGTCTGGTCGCCGGCCGGCGTACTGGCCACTTGGGTCGGCAGCCCCTGCAGGGCGCCGGCCAACGCATCCAGTCGCTGCAGCGCCTGAACGCGGGGTCCGGCACCCAACGCATCGAGGGCATCGCGCTCCTGTACCAGCGCCTGGCGCAGGTTCAGGCCCTCGCTGTCGGGCAGCGCGGCCAGCGCGGTCGCGGCCTGTGCATAAAGACGGCGGGCACCTTCGACATCGTCGGCGTAGTTCAAGCGCTGTGCGGCCTGGGTCAGCAGCAGTTCGGCCTCGTCGCGCTGCACGGCCTGCCGGCCCTGGTTGGCGCTGTCGGCGAGCTTGGCGAGGTTTTCCTCCAGCAGCGCGCTGCGCTGCGACAGGCCCAGCATCTCGTCGCGCAGCACGCGGTTGGTTGCGGCCGCGTCCTGCAGGCGTTGGCTGGTTGCGCGCTGGTCGCGACGCAGCGCATCCAGCGTGGCCTCCAGGCCCTGCAACTGCACCGCCATCGTCCGCGACTGTGCTTCCTGCTCATGCTGTTGCTGCTGCCAGAAACGCCAACCGGCATAGCCTCCTGCCCCGAGCACGGCCACCACCGCCAGCGGCAGCAGCAGCCAGCGCAGGGAGCGGCGGGGTGGGGAAACGGGGGCGGTGTCGTTCATCAGGCTTCCTTGTCGGCGGCGTCGCCGGAAGGGTTCCGGCAGGCAGCGTCAGGCACAGCATCCCTGTTGCCGACGACAGCGGCAAGCGTGACCCACGTCCCTGTTCAGGTCGCTGCCGGCCCGGTGAGCGTGGTGTGTGCAGCGGCGATCAACTGCGGGGTGGTCGGCCCCGCGCTGCGTACCACCCGCAGGCCCAGCGCCTGCGCCTGCACGCCCAGCCGTTCGCTGGCGACCAGCGCGGTGGCATGGGCCTGCAGCCGCTGCTGCCACTGCGGCGACAGCTGCTCCCACACACGTTGCAGGGCTTCACCGCTGCTGACCGCCATCAGCCAGGGCGCAGAACACTCTCCCAGCCGTGACAGGGCGCGAGGCGACAGGCGCAGTGGTTGGCGCCGATAGACATCGGCACGTTCGATGCTGGCACCCGCCGCCTGCAGCCGGGCGGCAATCAGGCCCCGGCCACCGGGCGCGGTGACCAGCCCGATCCGCAGGCCCTGTACCGCCGCCAGTACCGGCAGGGCCAGCAACCCCTCGCTGTCCATCCGCTGCGGCGCGTGGACCTCGCTGATGCCGTGCGCCTGCAACGCGCGTGCGGTGCCCTCGCCGACCGTCAGCCACGGGCTGTGCTGCGCCGGGCGCAGCGGCAGCAGCGCGGCAGCCGCCGTGACGGCTGCGGGGCTGGTGAACACCACCCGATCGCAGTTCAGCGCGCGTTGCAGCTGGCGCACCACGGCAGGGCCCTGCAAGCGTTGCAGCCGCCACGGCGACAACGCCACCAGCTGCCCGCCGAGCCCAGCAACGGCGCGGCGCAGCGCCGCATGCTGGCCCTGCGGACGCAGCGAGATCAGCGTCCAGCCCGCGCCGCGGCACGCGCTGCCAGTGGGTATCGTATGGTCATCCATTGCCTGCATTATGCGGGCCCGCCGTTGTCGTGGTTGCTGCTCCGATGTCCGTTGATGCCCTGAGCTCCTCGTTGGCCTCCCTGCAGGAGGTGCTGGACTGCATGCCTGCGGTCCGTGCCATGCAGATCCGCCTGGACGGCTATGCCGATGGCGTGCTGCGCATCACCGCGCCGCTGACGGCGAACGTCAACGACAAGGGCAACGCCTTCGGCGGCAGCCTGGCCTCGGTGCTGACCCTGTCCGGCTGGGCGCTGGTCAGCCTGCGCCTGCGCCTGGCCGGCCACGACGCCGAGGTCTACGTGGCCGACAGCAACCTGCGCTACCTGGCACCGGTCTACGAAGACCTGCACGCGCAGGCCGAGGCGGCCGAAAGCGGTGCCTGGGACACCTTCCTGGCCACCTTCCGCCAGCGTCGCAAGGCCCGCATCAGCATCATCGCTACCCAGCCGGCCGCCGACGGCCGGGCCGCTGCCGAGTTCAGCGGTCGCTTCGTTGCCTTCGCCAAAGGGTAGGATGGCAGGCTGACGCCCTGCGGAAACCCCTGATGCGCCGCCTCATCCAGATCCTGTTGTGTTCCCTGCTGCTGGTCAGCGCCATGGCCGGTGCCGACGAGCTGAGCCGCAAGCAGCGCAAGATGCTGGAAGAGACCCAGATCGCCTACGGGGCGACGATCCGCTGGGGCAGCATGGACGACGCCATCGGCTACCTGGATCCGGTGCTGCGCAAGGAAAAGCCGCCCACCGAGTTCGAGCTCAACCGTTATGCACAGCTGCGGGTGTCCTCCTACCGAGAGCGCAGCAGCGCCTCGCTGCCTGATGGCCAGGTCGAGCGCCGGGTGGAAATCGGCGTCATCAACCAGAACACCCAGGCCGAGCGCACCGTGGTGGTGACCGAGCGGTGGCGCTGGGATGCCGAGGCCAAGCGCTGGTGGCAGGCCGGTGGCCTGCCGGATCTGTGGCAGGGGCAGTGACGGGCCGCGTCCGGCTTGTGCGACAATCGGCGCCCGCTTATCGACCCGTGACCTGAGTGAATTACGAAGAGTTGCTGGCCTTTGCAGGCCGAAACCCGATGCTGTCCGCGGCCCTCGTCGGCCTGACCGTGGCCCTCATCGTCACCGAAATCCGCCGCCTGTTCCGGGGCTTCAAGGGCATCAAGCCCGCCGAACTGACCCAGCTGATGAATGCGGGCGGCACGGTGGTGGTGGACCTGTCCGCCAGCGGTGACTTCGAAAAGGGCCACATCGCCGGCAGCCGCAATGCGCAGGCCAGCGCGTTCGGCCCGGAGCACAAGCTCGTGGCCAGCGCCAAGCAGGCGCCGGTGGTTCTGGTGTGCCGCAACGGCAACGCATCGGAAACCGCCGCCAAGGCGCTGAAGAAGGCCGGTTTCGAAAAGGTCTTCGTGCTCGAGGGCGGCATTCCCGCCTGGCAGCAGGCCGAACTGCCGCTGGTCAAGGGCCGCAACTGATTGCCGCAGGTGGCGGATCCGGCCTTGTATGGGCCTGATGCCGCCCCCATCGCAGTAATTCGACCCTAGTTTTCATTGCATTCACCTGGAGTTACTGGAAATGTCCGAAGAGATCACCAACGGCGCCGCTGCGCCGGTCGATGCCGCTACCGGCCCCGCTTTCACCGTCGAGAAGATCTACGTCAAGGACGTCTCCTTCGAGTCGCCGAACGCACCGACCATCTTCAATGACCAGGTGCAGCCGGAGCTGCAGCTGAATCTGAACCAGCAGGTGCAGCGCCTGGGTGAGAACGCGTTCGAGGTCGTGCTGGCCGTCACCCTGACCTGCCAGGCCGGTGAGCGCACCGCCTACGTGGCCGAAGTGAAGCAGGCCGGCGTGTTCGGCCTGGTCGGCCTGGACCCGCAGTCGATCGACGTGCTGCTCGGCACCCAGTGCCCGAACATCCTGTTCCCGTACGTGCGCCAGCTGGTCAGCGATCTGATCCAGGCCGGCGGCTTCCCGCCGTTCTTCCTGCAGCCGATCAACTTCGAAGGCCTGTACGCAGAAACCCTGCGCCAGCGCCAGGAGCAGGGCGACGCACCGTCGCTGGCTGACTCCGAGCCGGCCGGCAACGCCTGAATCCGTCGCGACGTCACGGATGAGCACTACCGCTGACAAGATCGCCGTGCTGGGCGCCGGTTCCTGGGGAACCGCGCTGGCCAGCCTGCTCGCCCGGCACGGTCATCCGACCGTGCTGTGGGGGCGTGATGCCGCCGTGGTCGAGGCCATCGACCAGCGCCACGAGAATCCGCGCTACCTGCCGGGCATCCCGCTGCCGGACAGCCTGCATGCCACCACCGACCTGGCGTCGGCGGTGCACGGTGCCGCCTGGATCCTGGTGGTGACCCCGTCGCACGCGTTCAACGAGACCGTGCGCGCGCTGGCGCCGCTGCGTCCGGCCGGTGCCGGCGTGGCCTGGGCGACCAAGGGTTTCGAGCCCGGCTCCGGCCGTTTCCTGCATGAAGTCGCGCGCGAGATCCTCGGCGACGACGTGCCGCTGGCTGTCGTCACCGGGCCGTCGTTCGCCAAGGAAGTCACCCAGGGCCTGCCCACCGCGATCACCGTGCACGGCGACGTGCCGGCGTTCGCGCAGACCGTGGCCGAAGCGATGCATGGCCCGGCGTTCCGTGCCTACACCGGCGACGACATGGTCGGTGCCGAGCTGGGGGGCGCGATGAAGAACGTGCTGGCCGTGGCCACCGGCGTTGCCGATGGCATGCAGTTGGGCCTCAACGCCCGTGCCGGCCTGATCACCCGCGGCCTCAACGAGATGCTGCGGCTGGCCGCGGCAATCGGTGCCAAGCCGGAAACCCTGATGGGTCTGGCGGGCCTGGGCGATCTGGTGCTGACCTGCACCGGCGACCTGTCGCGCAACCGCCGCCTGGGCCTGGCCCTGGGCCGCGGGCAGACGCTGCAGGATGCCGTGCGCGAGATCGGGCAGGTGGTCGAATCGGTGCAGACGGCCGATGAGGTGATGCGTCAGGCACGCCGACACGGCATCGACCTGCCCATCTCCGATGGCGTACGCGCCGTACTGCACGGCGAGCAGACCCCGGCAGAGGGCCTGCGCGCATTGCTGGCGCGCGAACAGAAACCGGAATATCCGGACACGCTGTTCAAGTAACCGAAAACCCCGGCCATGCGCCGGGGTTTTTTCATCAAGGGAGTACCCATGCGGGTGCCGGACCGGACACAGGCTTTGGTGGGTGCCAAGCTTGCTTGGCATCACGCGTGCAGCATATCCACGCATGGCGTGGATCCACTGCAACGCCCGATCACCGCGCCCGTGGCGGCGCGTTGCCGTTGTCCATGTCCGAGAAGATCAGCCAGGGTCCATCGCCCGCGCGCTTCAGCGTCAGCGTGAACTTTCCGGTATCGCCGACGTTGCCTCCAAACGTGTAGGCACCAATGATGTAGGCCGTGCTCCTGTCCACCGCGTACGCCAGCGCACGCAGGCGCAGCGGGCTTCCACCCTGTCCGGCGTAGGCGGCCGCGATCGCGTCGCGCCCGCGCACCGGCGGCTGGTGGCTTTGCAGGATGAATCCGTCTTCGGCGAACAGCGCCGCCAGTGCCTTGTCATCGCCCGCGCTCCACGCCCGCTCGTAGTCGCGCAGCACGCGATCCAGTGCCGCAGGCAGTGCCACGTCGGGCAGGCGTTCAGCGGGCGGCGGTGCGCTGCTGGCGTGCTGCGCGAGGGCAGGACCGGCCAGCAGCACGGTGGCAAGAAGGATCGCGGCATGGAAGGGTCGGCGCATGCGAAGAGTCCCGGGCGGTGGCGGAAGCCTGGCCGCAAGAATAACCACACGGGCCGGCCCCGGATCACGCGGCCGAGGGTGCGCGAAACCTCCCTGTCAGCCCGGACGCAGCAAGGTGCCGGCCTGCACTGACAGTGACAGGCAGGCCATCACCAGTCCTTCCATCACGCGATCGCCCACGTACTGCTCCTCCGGCCCGTTCTGCCGGACACGCTCGGCGGCCAGCAGCATCTCCAGCGCCACCCGCAGGCCGGCGTGCGCGCAGTCGGCATCGGCCAGCGCCAGCTGACGGCCAGGCAGCGGATGGCGTTCCGGCCAGGGCAGGCCATCGGCGGCTGCGCCGCTGCCGATCCGTTTCAGCGTGGCGATGAAGGTGTTGGGGTCGGACGGGGACTGTTGGGGGGTCGCATCGGCGTCGTTGGCCGGCGCGCTGTCGGAATGCGGAGGGGGAAACTCGGGTGTGGTCATTGATGAGGCTCCGTGCAGGACAGACGGTAGCCGCCACGGATAAAGGTGGCGGGCGGTACATGGTTCGAAATCCGGTAGATGCCAAACCGGTGGACCCGAAGGTCCCCACGCACCGCCCGCCATGACCGGCAGACGGATTGCCAGCCGACGCCACGCAAGGTGACGTCGGCTGGCAAGCGCAAACACTCAGCATCAATCCGGGATTTCGAACCCGGCCACCTTTTGGGGTGGCACCGCATCTGTACCTGTGTCACTGCGCAACGCCAATGAGCCGAGTTGTATTCAACCCACGATGCTCGACGCTTTCAGCATCCTCGCACGCGGTTAAGCAGTCGCAGACGTTGATGGCGCAAGGGCCTCACGCGTTCGGGGAATTTGCGACACGAGTCGTGGTTGAGTGCATCAGGGCGCCGCGAAACTTGGACGATTGCGACAGCGCGGGCCAGAAGCAGGCATCGGCCCTCTACGACCGCCCGCGGTCACCCGCACCATGCCTCTCGTACCAGCCTTCAGTACGGTTCACGATACGAACGACCGACAACATCACCGGCACCTCGATCAGCACACCGACAACGGTGGCCAGTGCGGCGCCCGAATGCACACCGAAGAGCCCGACGGCGGTTGCGACCGCCAGCTCGAAGAAGTTGCTCGCGCCGATCAGCGCCGACGGGCCGGCCACGCAATGGGCGACGCCCAGACGACGGTTGAGCAGATAGGCCAGGCCCGAAGTGAAATAGACCTGGATCAGGATGGGCACGGCGATCAGCGCGATGACCAGCGGCTGCTCGACGATCTGCTGACCTTGAAAGCCGAACAGCAGCACCAGTGTCAGTAGAAGGGCCGACAGCGAAACCGGGCCGAGTCGGGTCAGCGCCAGCTGCAGACCGGCCTCGCCGCTGCGCGAAAGCATCCAGCGCCGCAGCAGGCTGGCAACACCGACAGGTGCCAGGATGTACAAACCCACTGACAGCAGCAGGGTGTCCCACGGAAAAGTGATCGCGGACATGCCGAGCAGCAATGCGACCACCGGCGCATAGGCCACCACCATGATCGCGTCGTTCAGCGCGACCTGGCTCAACGTGAAGTTCGCATCGCCGCGGCACAGGTTGCTCCACACGAACACCATCGCGGTGCAGGGCGCGGCTGCCAGCAGGATCAGGCCGGCGATATAGCTGTCGATCTGGCCGGCCGGCAGCCATTCCGCGAAGAGGTGACGCAGGAATACCCAGCCCAGCAGTGCCATCGAAAAGGGCTTGACCGCCCAGTTGATGAACAACGTTACGCCGATGCCTTTCCAGTGCTGCTGCAACTGGCGCATTGCGCCGTAGTCGACCTTCAGCAGCATCGGGATGATCATCAGCCAGATCAGTGCCGCGACCGGCAGGTTGACCTTGGCCACTTCGGCGGACGCCAGTGCCGCAAAGGCGCCGGGCAGGAGGTGTCCCAGCAGGGTACCGGCCGCGATGCACAGCGCGACCCACAGGGTGAGGTAGCGCTCGAACAGGCGCATGCGCGCGGGCGCCGTCACGGTGTGCTGTCGGTCGGCTGCAACCGGCCGATCTGATCCAGAGCGTTCTGCATTGCCTCGCGGTCGGACCACAACGATCCGGGCAGATCGATCAACGCACGCAGCCGCGATTTCACAATGGCATGCGCGCGTGCAAACGCGGCTGCTTTCTCGGCATCGCTGCCTGCAACTGCGGCCGGATCCGGCTGGCCCCAGTGGCTGCGAATGAAGTCGCCAAACACCACCGGGCAGGCGTCTGCCGCAGCCGAATCGCACACGGTGATCACCAGGTCCATGGGCGCAGCATCCACGAACTCATCCCACGATTTGCTGCGCAGCCCATCGATGGTGATTCCTTCGGCCTGCAGCTGTGCGAGTGCGAATGGGTTGACCTGGCCGGTGGGGTGGCTGCCTGCGCTGAATGCATTGAAACGTTCAGCGCCCCAGGCTCGCAGCGTGGCCTCGGCAAGGACGCTGCGGGCGCTGTTGCCGGTACAGAGGAACAGGACGTTGTGTGTCATGGTGCAGTCGTTGTGATGGCAGGAGGTTGGATCGGACTTCAGCACTTGCATGCGGGCGCAGTGGGCCCGCACTCCTCGCTCGGCGAACCCGCGCAGCAGTTGTGCGTGAGGTACTCGATCAAGCCGGTCATGGCGGCGAAGTTGGCGCGGTAACAGACATTGCGGCCCTGGCTCTCGTTCTCCACCAGGCCGGCCTGTACCAGCTCCTTCAGGTGGAAGCTGAGTGTGGCCGGTGGCACCTGCAGGGCCGCCGCGATGTCACCGGCCACGCGCCCCGCTGGACCGGCTTCCACCAGCAGGCGGAAGGCCGCCAGGCGGGTGGCGTGGCCCAACGCGGTGAGCGCGACGATTGCATTTGACGTTTCCATATTTCTAGAATAGTCGAATGAATAAGACGATCGCAAGTACCCAGCTGCCGAATCTGAGGGAAGCCTCGCTGCCCCAGCCCGACCCCAGCCTGCTCGCCGCGGGGAATCTGGGACCGCCCCGCATCCTGCTGCTCTACGGTTCGCTGAGGCCGCAGTCGTTCAGCCGCAAGCTGGCCCTGGAAGCCGAGCGGCTCCTGCAGTATCTGGGTTGCGAAACCCGGGTGTTCGATCCGCATGCGCTTCCGATGGTGGACAGCGTGGACAGGAGCCATCCCGAAGTGCAGCGGCTGCGCGCGTGGTCGCAGTGGTCTGAGGGGCAGGTGTGGGTCAGCCCGGAACGGCACGGTACCGTCACCGGCGTGTTCAAGAACCAGATCGACTGGCTGCCGCTGGAGGACGGCAGCGTGCGGCCCACGCAGGGCAGAACGTTGGCCGTGATGCAGGTGAGTGGCGGCTCCCAATCGTTCAACACCGTCAACACCCTGAGGGTGTTGGGGCGCTGGATGCGCATGCTGACCATCCCCAATCAGTCTTCGGTGGCCAAGGCCTGGCAGGAGTTCGATGAGGACGGACGAATGAAGCCCTCGCCATACTACGACCGGGTGGTGGATGTCATGGAGGAACTGGTGAAGTTCACCCTGTTGACGCGGGGCCGGGCGGACTACCTGGTGGATCGCTACAGCGAGCGCAAGGGCGACGCTGCAGCGGCAGTGCTGGCGCAGGCCGCAGGGGCGACGACCGCAGCCGGCACCGGGTGACGGCGCCGTGCGCCGCCTCCCGGGTACGCCAGCCTCAGCCCGCAGCCCCCATCCGAGTGCTCCCCTCAAGGCGAGCCGCCGACAGATACCGGCAGTAGCGGCCGATGAAGATGCCGGTGAAACCACCGGACAGCAGCAGGTAAGCAGCGCTGAAAGCTGCGTTGGCGCTCAGCGCGGGCGACACTGCGAGCGCCGTTTCGAAGCCATACTTCACCAGGAATGTGATCAGCAGCAGCGGCAGCAGGCTGTAATCCGCGCTGCGCCACAGCCGTCCCGTCGCACTGTTCATGGCTACACGCGCCCGGCGCAGCAACAGCCAACCCAGGCCCGTTCCTGCGCCGACGCCGACCAGCCACTCGCCCCAGGCCGACCACGATGCGCCGTAGCGGTGGCTGATGGACCACACCCCCCATGCCGCGAACACCGCCGGCACGATCGCCAGCGTAGGCAACGAGGTTTCGCCGGGCTTCATGGCCGCGATGCCCCGGGTGATGAGAAACACCATCAGCACCCAGACCCAGATCGGAGTATGCGAAAGGAGTTGCTGGAACAGGCTCATGACAGGTCCCCTTGGGTGAGTGCCGGCGCAGTGGTGCGGGGCGGTGACGCCTACTATTCGCGCCGGAGCCTTTCCGAACCAGTGACAGGTGTCAGCCGCCTGAAGGGACATGACGGGTAGGGTGAGGCGCGCAATCGCGAGATCGCCACGGGGGCCGGTATCACTGTGAGCGTGTGGTATACGTCTGGTGAAGAACGTTCAAACGCGAAGCTGAATAGGGGCGGCTGGAGATGGCGATTGAGACGACACCATATACGGTGCCTTCGCTCTGCGAGGGCAATGCGTGGTCGGTTCCGGATGCAGACCTCTTGGCAGTTCAGATCGCCATAGTCGCCTTAGGTCAAGCTGATCATTTGGCAGAAATACTGAAGGCTGCCGGAATTCCACAAGTGGAAGCAGACGATATCGCCAGGTCGGAGGCCGTTAAACTCGTCACTGCAAGCGCAGAAAGCCCCTACCACCGCGATGGCTGGTTCTTCCAAGTCATGTCCTGGATATGTGCTCATCGACTCAATGCAAACTCAGCTATCCGAACACCACATATGATTCTCGCCCACAAAGGGCTGGACGGCCTGCAAGTTGAGGCAGATGAGAACGGAATTAGCCATGTCGTAATCTTCGAAGACAAGGCGACAGAGCATCCTCGAGAAGTGATTCGAGATGAGGTGTGGCCAGAGTTTCGCGAGCTGGAGTCTGGATCCCGTCAGAACATGGTTGCTGCGGAAGTGGTTTCCCTACTCAAGAGTTCTGGCTATCCAAACGCCACCGATGCAGTAAAGAACATCATTTGGAGAGAAGCCAGAGTGTTCAAGGCATCGATTACGGTTGGAGACTATCATGCATCTCCGCGGGGATTGAGCTCACTCTTCATGGACTATGACGAAGCTGTCAAAGGCGACATGAGCCGACGCAGAGGAGACATCTTTCATGTCGCCGACCTGCGGGGTTGGATGGAAGAGCTAGCCGGAAAAGTCATCGCCAGTCTTGATTCAGGGGTTAAGAGTGTTTGATCGAGAGACGTTGGATCTAATAGCCTCCGCCCCCAGCCTTCAAGGGCTAGAGTCTCGAGACTTGGCGAAGGAGCTAACCGCGGCGTACACAAAGATCGTTGCCGCGCGAATTAGGCTCCGTAGTGGTGAAGAGGCTGACCACGGCATCGAAAGCCTAATTGACGAGATGCGAAGGCTTGCGTTCGTACAAGAGTCCTTGGTCTCCTTGGCTCCAGAGTCTGACACTAGGAGATCCGCTGCGTTTGTGGCCGGGACCGCGCATCATGTGGTTTTTCAAGCCGAGGCGCTCTCTGCGGAAGCGTCTACCAGTTCGGAGCTTAGGCTAGATGCTATACCGGCGGGCATCTCCTCTTCGCTGCTTTTTCTCATTGCGCAGGCTCATGCGGACGCAGTGGAGATGACCAAGACGATGGTTCCACCAGAGGGCTCCGACAGTGTAAGTTCGGTGCTCATCGACGCGCTTCGACGCCTCATCAGAGGTGACCTTGCGACAGTGGCCAGCATGAGCAACTCCACAAGAGGGTGGATGGAGAGCCCTTCACCTAGAATTGGCCTGGGCGCCACCGCTCTCTACGTCATGATATTGGACGGGGTCAGACTTCTTTCGAACGAGCTAATGGGAAGACCTGATCTTGCCAGGAGCAGCGATGAAGTTTTTGCACGTGTGGCCGAGCTATCCATTCGAACTACAGATTTGTCTAATTTCTCCAATGGATCCGTAGCCTCACAAAGCACTTACCCAGGGCCATTTCATCTAGCAACTTTGCTGTTGGGGGCCGGAAAAGAGCTCCGAGCATCCTCGCTCGTATCGATCAATCCGCCGTCAGGAGTTCCGGGGGACCGGTGGCGAGAAAAGATGGGTTTGATTGCAGGAAGTAGGCCCTATCTTTGGAAGAACCACCTGCAGGCAGTTCGTAGAGGCTATCTCGACAATGGAGTTTCATCCGTAGTCAGCTTTCCAACTGGCGCAGGCAAATCCACGCTATCTGAGCTAAAGATCGCAAGTGCGCTGCTGGCGAGCCGAAAGGTAGTATTCCTCGCGCCGACGCTTGCGCTGGTAGATCAGGTCGCCCGTTCTTTGGGGTCGGTCTTCCCATCTGGACAAATTCAGAGGGAACGGAGTTCGGATTCTGTTGAAGACATCGCCGACGAAGGGCTTCCCGAAATTTCCGTGATGACTCCTGAGCGCTGCTTGGCATTACTCGGATACGAGTCCGCTGCGTTCGCTGAAGTTGGTCTTCTGGTGTTCGACGAGTTCCACCTTATCCACTCTTCGGGAGTCGGCCGTGACAGGAGATCCATCGATGCGATGGTATGTCTACTGAACTTCACGCTTGCGGCCCCTACTGCAGATCTTCTGTTGATGTCCGCAATGGTCAGCAATGCTTCAGAAGTGGCGGCATGGGTTGAGAGCCTAACTAGCAGGTCATGCCTTGCACTGGATTTGAACTGGAAGCCCACTCGGCAGGTACGTGGTGTCGTGCTTTACCAAGCTACGGAGGTCGCATCGAGCCAAGCTATACTAGCCGCAGCAGCAGAGGCCAGAACAACGGCGGCACCTCCTGCCTCGGTAAAGCGCCAACTGCAGGTCAAGCCCTACGGCTTTATGGGGCTCCAGCAGACGTGGATGACCAATAATATAAGTGATTACCTCCTCGTTCCGCTGTTAGACAGAAATGTCAAGTTGGGTGCAGCTGGTACACGCACGTCGGACTGGTACCTTACCCCTAACTCTACTGAAGTTGCGGCAGAAGTTGCCATCGGTGCGGCTACACGCTCTGCAAGCGACACTCTGAAGACCCTGGTCTTTACCCAAACCATCCCATGGGCAGCCAGCATCGCAAAGAAGGTTTCAGATGCTCTCCCAGCACGAGCAATTGTATTGAATCAATCTGAGCGGCAGAGCTTTGACGCGGCACTCACCGAGCTGGGCGATCGTAGTGCTCTGTATGCTGACGTTGGCGAAGGCTTCGATCTGAGAAGTCTGGCCCTTACGCATCATGGCCTCCTACTTCCGCAGGAGAGGGCCCTTCACGAATCACTCTACAGGCGGCCAGATGGCGTTGATGTTGTCGTAGCGACGTCAACCCTGGCACAGGGGATGAACCTGCCAAGCCAAGTCGTCATCATCTCCAGTGATCAGAGATTCGACGCGGACTCTGAGCGAATGGGGACCCTGGAGGCCCATGAGCTACTGAACGCAGCAGGAAGGGCCGGGCGGGCGGGGGAAAATTCATTCGGCTTCGTCCTAGTTGTCCCCGGTAGGGTTATGCGTTTCGACGGTCAGTCCAACACTATCAGCCGTTATTGGAATCAGCTAAGGCAGGTCTTCTCTCAGAGCGACCAATGTTTGGCAGTTGAGGATCCGCTTGTTCGAGTGCTTGACCGGATGCATGAATCTACAGTCGAGTTGGATGAAACTGCCCGATACATGCTTCGAAGACTCCCAATTTCCTTTGATCGCGAGTCCTCTAGATCCGCTGTTCGCGAGTACCTTGGAAGAACGATGGGGGCCTTCTCATCAAGGGCCCGGGGGATCCAAGATTGGGTGGACTTGAGCTCCCAGGCGGTAGCTAGGTTCAGGGACGAATTCGGTGCTGAGCAAAATCCAGACTGGATAGACAAGTTGGCGGCTTCAACGGGAGTTGAGCCCGTTGTCATCAGGGGCTTGGAAAGCCATATGCAGAGGAGCTGCCCAGATGAGTTCGCGAATGTGAAAGAGTGGGTCGAATGGGTCTTTGGCTGGCTTGCAGAAGACCCCTCATTGGTTCCGCAGCTAGTGAGGAAGGGGAATCTTGAGGGGCTCTTTGAAAAAGACTTTGCGCGACTTAGCTCGGACCAAGAGAGAGGTCAGTGGGCTATACCCCGGCTTCAAGAGTTGTTGCTCATGTGGATGGAGGGCAAGTCACTTATAGAGATGGAGGTTTCACAGGCCATCGGAGCTAGTAGTGCTGGCAAGTGCAAGTGCTCGCGAATATTTGTCTTGAGGGTAGTTCCCGATCTGGCATTCATCTTTGGTCTTCCGGAGCAGTTAATTAGAGCGAAGCGGAGGACAGCTGCCGACGACGGCGAGTCTCCGGCTAGTGCTTCAAAGCTGTCTGCTTGTGTCAAGGAGGGTTACGCAGAAGTTGAACTTCTTGCGCTCTCTTATGTAAAAAATCTCTCTATGGTCCGTCGCGGGATTCATGAGCTCTGGACCGAAGTCAGGCCGATGGTACTTGCCCCAATACACCCGGAAAAGTGGGCTGAGACATTGGCTCGAGTGCGGTCGGCCCACCAAGTGTACGAAGTGCTGAGGTAGCCATGAGTAGTGAAGCAGGGCTGCTCGCGTCTCTCTATTGTGGCGACGTCCCTCTTGCCGATCTAACCCAACAGCTCGCCCTGACTGCAGGGCGGTGCTTTGACAGTTAGCCTGTTCTCACTGCCTTGGACGTCGATCTGACGGCGCGGCCTTAAGCGTAGCTCAGTACGGCGTACTCTCGATCCACGCTCCTCTTTCTGGTTTCGTTCATTGGCAGCTAAACGGGGGCCAGTGTGAAGCGACTTCAAGTAATGCTTGCCGCCTCTGTGCTTCTCGCCGCCTGCGGGCGCCGTGGCGACTACAACGACTACGAAGCTAACGCAGAAGCTGCCGCTGCCGCAGCAGAAGATGCAAGGCAAGCGACGTACGAAGAATACGGAGCCGACAGGGACGGCGCTGGGGCTGATCTCAGCAATGTTGATCCTTACGCCATAGAAGACAGCGGAAACTACACTTGCACGCTGGATTGCTCAGGTCATGAAGCCGGCTTTGCGTGGGCTCAGGCAAACGACGTCTCTGATGCGCTGGAGTGTGGCGGCACCTCTCAGTCCTTCATCGAAGGATGCGAAGCCTTCGTCGAAGATCGCCAGAAGTACGCCGATCTGCAAGCGCAAGAAGCCGCCTCACAAGCGGCTGATGCCACCGGCAATGAATCTGAGGAATACGAAAACGACGGTGGCCGCTTGCTCGACGGGCGCTACTAGCGCAGCCACCGACTAGCCCCCTTTTGGGCCGATCGATACTACTCGTCCGGCGTCCACCCGGCTGAGGGCGTCACTTTTCAGGTAGCTTTGGTGACTCGGCCATCCGATCACCGATGGCGTACGCTCGGCGCGTGACCGTCAAGCCTCGCCGTCAGGCCCCGCCAAGTTGGGCGAGCTTGGGACCAGCGAGCAGAGGACTCTGATCCAAGATCGCATTTGTCCCTATAGTCTGTGTAGGTGATTGCTCCCATAGTTTGTGCAATCGGCACGAACTATGGGGGCATGGCTACTGTCGACCAGCTCCAGAGTTCCCTGAACAGCAACTTCATTCATGTACCGGTCAGTTCAATATTCAGGGCTGATTTCGCCAACAAACGGATAATTCACACCTGTCGACCGCCTCTCCTCTCTCCCCCTCCCGGGAGGCGGTCGACGAAACCAAAATAATTAAAGGTGTGTCCCGATGAACAAGAATTCGCTGCTTGCCCTGGGTCTGCTGGCTGCCCTGCCGTTCGCTGCATCGGCTGCCGATGGCCTGTCGTACAACTACGTTGAAGGCGGCTACGTGAACACCGATGCCAAGGGCGGCGACGCCGATGGCTGGGGCGTGAAGGGCTCGGTGGCCGTCCACCCGAACTTCCACATCTTCGGCGACTACAGCGCGCAGGAAACCGACCGCTTCAAGAATGACGTCGACCAGTGGCGCCTGGGTGTCGGCTACAACTACGGCATCGCACCGAACACCGACCTGGTGGCCCGCGTGGCCTATCAGAAGTACGACGAGAAGCGCGGCCTGGACTTCAATGGCTACTCCACTGAAGTGGGCGTGCGCACCGCGTTCAACCCGTACCTGGAAGGCTACGCGCTGGCCGGCTACGAAGATTTCAGCAAGAAGCACGGCTACAACCCGGACGGCGAGTTCTACGGCCGTGTCGGTGCCACCGCCAAGTTCAACCAGAACTGGGGCCTGAGTGGCGAAGTGAAGCTGGCCAAGGCAGGCGACCGCGAGTGGTTCGTCGGCCCGCGCTTCACCTGGTAAGAAACGCTCTGTCGTTAGTGCGTGTAACTGGCGTGTGACTCTCTCTCTCTCCCGCACGCCATCGAAGCCCGGCCTAGCGCCGGGCTTCACTTTTCTGCGCCCCAAGCGGCAGGCGCGCGACTGAGAACCGCTCCGTCGCAGCGGAAGCCGTTCCGCTATGATCGCCCGCACATCGCTGCACCATGCGCGATGCGCCCGCCTCAAGCCCGCAGGAACTGCCGTGAATTCCCAGCCCGCACCGATCACCGCCCTCAATCACACGCTCGACAACGAGCCGCAGCAGATCACTGCGCCGCTGACCCACTCGGCCGCCTTCCTGGTGCTGAAGGTGAAGGATGATGCGGACTCGATCGCGAAGGTACGCGACGTGCTGGCCAGCACCGATGACCTGATCAAGAACACGGCCATCCGCGAGATCGAACGGACCTTCACCTGCAATGTGGCGATCGGCCACCGTGTGTGGCAGCCGCTGGTTGGCAGCACGCCGCCGCGCGAACTGCATCCGTTCCGCGAGATCAAGGGCGCCACCCACACCGCGGTGTCCACCCCGGGCGATCTGCTGTACCACATCCGGGCACGCACGATGGACCTGATCGTGGCGTTCGAGCGCAACCTGCTGATGGCGTTCGGCGATGCGGTGGAGACGGTCGATGAGGTGGCCGGCTTCCGCTATTTCGACGGCCGCGACCTGCTCGATTTCGTGGACGGCACGGCCAATCCGGAAGGCTTGTCGCTGCCGGAAGCCACGATCGTCGGTGACGAGGATCCGGCCCATGCCGGCGGTAGCTACGTGGTGGTGCAGAAGTACCTGCACAACCTCGACGCATGGCGCGCGCAGAAGACCGAGGTGCAGGAGGCGATCATCGGCCGCACCAAGCACGACAACACCGAGCTGGACGATGCGCCGGCCGACGCGCAGAAGTCGCACAAGACGCTGTGCACCATCGAGGACGCCGACGGCGAGCACGACATCCTGCGCGACAACATGCCCTTCGCCAATCCGGGGCGCGGTGAGTACGGTACGTACTTCATCGGCTACACGCGCCGCCTGTGGGTGATTGAGAAGATGCTCGAGCGCATGTTCATCGGCAACCCTGCGCCGCTGCATGACCGCATCCTGGACTTCTCTACCGCGATGACCGGCGTGACCTTCTTCGCGCCTTCGCGCAAGGTGCTGGCCGACCTGGGCGGGTAATGCCTGCCCGCCATCTGCCTGTCATCCGCGCCGCCGACGATGGAGCGCTGGACGACTGCATGAGGGTGCTGCCATGGAATCCGTACTTCGCGCCGACCGTCGCCGCTGGTGGCGACCGCTGGCATCGCTGATCGGCCTTCTGGCGCTGGGCGGCGCCGGGGCCGTCTCGGCCGATGAGGCTCCACCGCACTGGATGGCCTACGCCGCCACGGCAGGCAGTGAGCTGCAGCAGCGCCTGCAGCAGGAGCAGGACCCGAAGGTGCAGCGCGTGCTGGCCTGGCTGCAGGCGCACCCACAGGTGCCCACGCCGCTGCCGGTCAGCCTCTGGATCGCAGCCGATGGCCGCATCGCGAAACTGGAATTCGACAGTCTCGGCGATGCGCAGGCGGACGCGGATCTGGGCGCGACGCTGCAGTCGGCGCCGCTGTCGTCGGCGCCACCGGCCGACATGCGCCAGCCGTTGCGGTTGGGGCTGGTGCTGCAGCCGAAGTGAGGTGTACCGCGCGGCACTACCGCGCCGGCAGCAGCTCGCGCTCCCGCGCCGCCGCACTCCAGGCGCGCAGGCCGAATACCGCCAGCCCCAGGAAGAACACATACAGCGCGGCCGTGACGTGCAGCGACTTGAACAGGTACGCGCCCACATAGACCACGTCCACCCCGATCCACACCCACCAGCACGCCACATGGCGGCGCGCCTGCCACCACTGGCCGACCAGGCTCAGGGCGGTCAGCATCGCGTCCAGCCATGGCAGCGCGGCATCGGTGAAGGTGTGCATGACCGTGCCCAGCGCCACGCCACCGCACAGGCCGATGATCAGGTCACGCAGCAGTTTTCTGCGTGCCAGCGGCACAATGCGGATGCTGCCCTCATCGGCGGCGTGCTGGCGCCAGTTGATCCAGCCATAGACCAGGAAGCCGGCGAAGGCGACCTGCAGCAGCGTGTCGGAGTACAGCCTGGCCTCGGCGAACACCAGGCCGTACAGCGCCACCGACAGCAGGCCGACCGGCCACGCTGCCAGCCGCCGGCGCGCCATCAGCCATACGCCCAGCACGCTGCACAGCGCGGCGGTCCACTCGAGCACGGCGCCGCTCACAGCGCGAACGTCACCGACAGGCGTGCCTGTCGCGGTGCGCCGGGGAACAGGTAGTAGTCACCGCCGCTGCTGCCGGTGTCGCGCCAGTAGAAGCGGTTGAACACGTTGTCCACCGACAGGTTCCAGGTCACGGCGCGCTCATGCACGCGGTGGCGGAAGCGCAGGCCGGCATCGAACACCGAATAGTCCGGCGCGCGTACGCCGCCGTCGGCACGGGCCACATTGGCGGCGGCATAGCGCCAGCCACCGGTGACATCCAGGCCCTGCACGAACGGCAGTGCGTAGGCCAGATGCACACTGGCACGCACCTTCGGCACGTTCACCAGCTGATGGCCTTCCTGGCCCGGCGTGCCGGTATCGCGTGCACGCGCCTGCAGCACGCTGGCGCTGGCGACGATCTGCAGCGCATCGGTCAGCTGGCCGTTGGCGGTCAGCTCCAGGCCGGTATGGGTCTGCGTGCCGCGCTCGACGAAGGTGTAACCGGCATCGCTGTCATCCGGCATGGCGTACTGGTAGGGCTGCGAGATGCGGAACAGCGCGGCGCCCAGGGTGAGCGAGGCAGCTGGCACGTACTTGACGCCGGCTTCCAGCTGCCGTGACTGCACCGCCGGCAGGAAGGCATCGGCGTTGGAGGTCCAGAACGGTGCCTCCTGGCCCAGCGCAATGCCGCGCACATAACTGGCGTACGCATTGAGCTGGTCGGTGGCCTTCCATACCAGCGCGGTCTGCGGCAGGAAGCGCGACAGCCGGCTGTGCCGCTGCGGCGTGCCGCGCTTGTCGTACGCGCGCTCGTCCAGGCGGACGAAGCGGCCACCAGCCAGCCACTGCCAGTCATCGCCGAACTGTATGCGGTCCAGCGCGAACACGGCGGTCTGGCGGCTGTCCAGGCGCCGTGCGGACGGGCCGGGCATCAGCGGCGAGGGCTCGTACACCGGCACCTGCGTGTCGTGGATGTTGCTGCTGCCTACGTACTCGTTGACGCTCGGTCGCCTGTCCACCGTGCGGCGGAACGTGTCGGCGCCGACCGTCAGCTGGTGGCCGACGCTGCCAGTGTCGAAGCGGCCACGCAGCTCGGCACGTGCCTGCTGGTTGCGGCGCGTATCGTCCGGACTGCGGTAGTCGTAGATGTCGTAGTCGCCGTTGGGGGCGAAGTAGTTGCCGGGCACGCTGCCGTCAGCGCATGCGTCGGCGTAGTAGCAGCCATAGGCGAAGGCGACATTGTCGTCGATCACCGAGCGGCTGTGGCCCACCGACAGCCGCGACTGCCAGCGCTCGTTGAAGTCGTAGGTGTGTACGGCGGTGATGTTGGTGCTGGCGATCTCCACCGGGCGCTGCCACGGCTGATAGCCCAGCAGGTGCTCGCGGTCGACGCCACGAGGCAGCTCCCGTGCGCCCAGCAGCTGGTAACCGGACACCGAGCGCTGCGAACTGGTCTGGTAGTTGGCGTCCACTTCCAGCTTGCCGCGCTCACCGATCAGCCAGTCCGCTGCAAGCGAATAGAAGTTGCGGCGGCCGTCGGCGTGCTCGACGTAGGACTCGCTGCCCTCCCAGGCGGCATTGAGGCGGATGCCGAAACGCGGCGTGATCCAGTGGCCGACATCGACGGCGGCATAGCGCGAGCCTTCCGAATCGGTGCCAAGGGTAGCCGTGCGCACTTCGGCCGGGCGCTTGCCGATGTAGTTGATGATGCCGCCGGGTGCCATCACCCCCGCGGCGAGGCCGGCTTCACCCTTCAGGATCTCCACCGCCTGCACGTTCTCCAGCGCCAGCCGCTGTTCGCCGGCGATGGCCAGGCCGTTGAAGCGGTAGCCGGTGGCGGCATCGAGCGCGAAGCCGCGGATGGCGACGTTCTGGTAGTAGCCCACCGGCGCGTAGGCATCACCGAGCGAGGCGTCGTTGCTGGCCAGTTCGGACAACGAGCGCACCTGTCGACGGTCGAGGTAGTCGCGTTCGAGCACGTTCACCGAGGCCGGGGTGTCCTTCCAGGAGCCGGCGCCGAATGCACTGACCCGCGCGCTGTCGGCCGCCGGCCTGCCGGCCTGCACGCGGACCGCTGCCAGCTCGGTGGGCGAACGTTCGCCGCTGTCGGCTGCCAGGTCGGGGGAGGCTCCAGCCTCGCTGGCATGCAGTGGCAGCGCGGCACAGAGGGCGAGAGCGAGCAGGGTGGGACGCAGGCAGCGGTTCATTCGATTCGTCTTCGGACAACAGGGGAGACGAAGCGACGGCGCGCAGGTGCACCGGCCCGGAACGGGGGTGTGGTTGCGGCTCAAAGCTCCCTACGCCGGTGCAAACCGGATCAGGTTCCAAGGGACTCTCTCAGCCTGCAGATCCAGGCACCCCCGCTTCAGGCCGCTATTTCACTACAGATGGCAGGGATTTGCGAGCCGATGCCCTTCAGGCGGCGGCATGCAGCGCCTGCAGCAGGGCCTGGCCGGGTGCGCTGGCGAACCACGCGGCATGGCCCAGCATGAAGGGATACCAGGCGACATCGGCGTTCGCCGTCGAGCCGGTGATGCCTTCGAAGTACTCCACTTCGGACAGTGCGAAGTCGAAGTGGACCATCGGCAGCAGGTCCGCCAGCAGGTGCAGGCGGGTGGCCGACAACGGCAGCACTTCGCGGTAGCCGTCGAGCAGCGCCAGCGCGATGTCGATGCGCACCGCCTCATGGCCCCGCTCCAGCTCCAGCCAGGCCACGGCATTGCGCTCGATCGCGGTGGCCAGGTCGAACAGCGCGCTGGTGGGTGAGGCGAGGCCGAAATCCAGCACGGTGCTGACGTCGTCGCCGCGCCACAGCAGGTTTGAGACATGCCAGTCGTTGTGCGCCCACAGCGGCGGCTCGGCGGGCAGGCGCGCGGCCAGGCCGGCATGCCAGGGCAGGACGTCGCGGCGCAGCTGCGCCTGCCACGGAATCCGTGCCAGGTAGCGCGCCAGTCCCGGGCGGTCGGGAAGACCCGCTTCCAGCGCGCCGATGGGGTCGGCGGCGCGGATCAGCTCGTCGCGTGCCACCAGGACATGCGTGCTGCGCTGCGGGGCGTGGTAGCTGGCGGCGGCCTGATGCAGCCGGGCCAGCATGCGTCCGGCAGAACGCGCCCGTGCGATGTCCGTCAGCAGCGTCCAGGAGGCGGCGTCGCGGTACAGATCGTCACCCACCCCCGGTGAATGCAGTTCATAGGTCCAAGGCCCATGCTCGATGGCGCTGTCGCCTCCGGCGGTGGGCAGAACCTTCACCACCGGCACGCCGGCAGCGTCCAGATGGGCGATGAAGCGGTGTTCCTCCTGCAGGCAGGCGGCACTGCGCACGCTGCGGTGGTGGCGCTTGATGAACACCCGGCCGCGGGTACCCTCGACCAGCGCGGCGGCCGACAACGGCCGGGGGCTGTGCCAACGCAGGGCGCTGTCCGCGTCCAGCACCGGATAACGGCGGGCCAGCCAGGCAACCTCGGCTGCATCGATCGCGGGCCAGTCGGCAGCGACCTCATCGTTGTTGAGGCCCTGCACGCGGTGGGCGGTGGAGGTCATGCGGGGGCCGGGGGCAAAGGAGTCATCCAGGGCTGCGCATTCAACGCCATGGACGGCCCGGACGCAAACGGGCGGGTCATCGACCCGCCCGTTTGCCGGTGATGCCGGGCAGTGCCGGCGAGGGTTACCAGCCGCGGTGGCGACCGCGGTCGTGGTAGTAGCGGCGGTCGCTGTCGCGCCAGCGGCGGTCATGACCGCGGTCCCGATAGCCATAGCCCCGGTCGTAGCCGCGCTGGTAGCCGCGGTCGTAGCGGCGGTCATAACGACGGTCGTGGCGGTCCGGGGTGGTCCGGGGTGGTCAGGTTGCCGATCGCGCCGCCGGCCACGGCACCGCCGACGGTGGCGGCCGGATCGCCATTGGAGATCAGGTGGCCGGCGACGCCGCCCACCACCGCACCGACGACGGTGCGCTTGTCCTTCCTCGACATGGCGCTGGCGTCGCTGACCACGGCGACACCGGCCAGCAGGGCCAGGGCCATCGCCACGCCACGGAAGCTGAGAGCGGAAGTACTGAGCATGTTCGGTTCTCCTGTAGGGGCATGCCACGGTGGGCAGGGAGGGCGCGGGCGCCCTGGCTGCCGTAGTGACCACGCTGGCGCCCGGAGATTGCCGGAACATTGCGTGGGCCACTGGGCGGCGTGCGTATTCATCTAGCGTCAGGCGGCATGAAGCCTGCCTGAAAGTTCAATGGCCGGATGGACAGGATTCAGATTTTGCCGTCACGCAGATAGTCGAACAGCTCCGCATCGCCTTTCAGGCCCAGCTTCAGCATCGCATCGCCCTTCTGCCGGCTGATGGTGCTGACGCTCTTGTGCAGCTGCACCGAGATCTCCTTCACCGTCATGCCGGTGCCGAGCAACCTCAGCACCTCCAGTTCGCGCGGCGACAGCGGTTTGCCGTCGCCTTCGCGCATGCGCCAGCTGCCGGCGGCCTCGACCCGCTCGCGCAGGCTGCGGCTGATATAGAGCTGGCCGCGGTTCACCGCCTGGATCGCCTGCGGCAGCTCGTCCATCGACGAACTCTTGTCGACCAGGCCGAGCACGCCGCTGTCGAGCACCATGCGCAGGATCGCCAGGTTGCTGGAAACGCTGAGCATCAGCACCTTGAGGTCGGGATGGCGGCGCCGGATCATGCCGATCATGGCGAAGCCATCGGCCTGGGGACTGCCGGGCATCGAATAGTCGGTGACCAGCAGGTCGCATGGCTGGCTGGTCAGCAGCGCCATCAGCGCCTGGGCACTGTCGGCTTCACCGACGACCTGGCCAACGCCGCTGGACTCGATGACGGCGCGGGTTCCGATACGGACCACGGGGTGGTCGTCTGCGATGATGATGCGCAAGCTCATGCTCTAGTATGACCACCGGGCACGCCGGGCCGCGACCATCGCGGCTCCTGGCAGGATTCTAGGAGATCAACGCCGATGCGTAGCTGGGCTGTTCGCGGGCGGGTCCTGCTGCTGGCCATGTTGGGTCCTGCCGTCGCTTGGGCGCAACTCGCGCCCGGCCCATTGCCGTTGAGTCCCCTGCAACGCGAATACCTGACCGCGCACCCTCGCATCGTCGTCGGGCAGTATGACAGCGGTTGGCCCCCTTTCGAGTCGATCCACGAAGGCCAGCAGGTCGGCCTGGGACCGGACTACTTGTCGCTTTTGGCTCGTCGTTTGGGCGTGAAAGTCGAGGCACGCCGCTATCCGGACTGGACATCCGTGCTGGACGCGGCATGCCGGGGCGAGATCGATGTGGTCATGAACATCGGCCTGAGTGCCGACCGAACCCGTTGCATGGTCTACACCTCGGCCTATGTCGAAGCGCCGCTGGCGGTGGTCGGACGACCTGGAGACCTGCGTGCTTCGGAGATGCCGGATCTTGACGGACTGCGCGTCGTGATCGAGCAGGATTTCCTGACCGCACCGCAGGTGCGTGCACGATTTCCACGCGCTCGACAACTTGTCGCAAATGGCACTTTGGCGGCGTTGCAGATGGTCAGAGACGACAAGGCCGACGTCTATATCGGTAATGCCTATGTCGCCACCGAGCTGATCGCGGCCCATCAGCTGAAGGGAGTGGTGCTGCTGCGGCCCAGCGATCTGCCGCCGGAGCGGGCGCACTTCGGCGTCCCCAACAGCAAGCAACCGCTGGCCGAGGCATTGGATCTTGCGCTGGCTGCCACCAGCCAGGCGCAGCGGGACGCGCTGGCCCAGCGCTGGCTGCGGCCTCCGGAATGGTCCGCGTCGGCGCAGCTGGCCCTGAGCCAGGCCGAAAAGCGCGTGCTGCAGCAGCCGTTGAAGATCACCTTCGCGCCCAATGCCGCGCCGCTTTCGTTCACCGACGACGACGGCCAGCCCAGCGGCCTGACCAGCGAGTACCTGCGGCGGCTGATCCAGGTCGGCGCTAACCTGGAGGTGGAAACCAGCCACGACTGGTTCGAGGTGCGCGAGAAGGCGCTGCAGGGTGAGGTGCAGGCGGTGATGGGCATTCCCACCGATTCGCGCTACCTGGGGCCGGACTGGGTGTTCAGCCAGCCCTTCATCAGCGTGCCGAGCGTGATCGTCGGCACGCGCGACAGCCCGGCGATCCTGGGGCTGGCCGATCTGCAGGGCAAGCGCGTGCTGCTGTCCGACCCGGAACGCCTGCGCGGCTACGTGCTGCAGCAGGCGCCACGGGCAAAGATCATTCCCGCGCGCAGTGGCGAGCAGGCGTTGCAGCGATTGGCCAATGGCGAGGCCGATGCCTACGTGGGCAACCTGGTCCTGGTCGATCACCTGTTGCGCAACCGCTTCCCGGGCCGTCTGCAGATCCTTGCGCCGGCCGGATTCGGCGACCAGCTGGCGCTGGCTGTCGACCGTCGCCATGCCGCCCTGGCGACCACCTTCGACCGCCTGCTGCTGCAGATGTCACCGCGGGAGCATGAGGCGCTGCGGGGCGACTGGCTGGCCGTGGAGTATCGCAGTGGCGTGGACTGGGACACCGTGCTGCATTGGGGCCTTCCGCTGCTGCTGGTGCTGCTGACCGGGGCGGTGGTGCATGGCGTCGGTCACTGGCGGCTGCGCCGGGAGGTGGCCGGTCGCCGCCATCTGGAGCAGCGCCTGGCCGAGGTCACCGACAATCTGCCTGCGGTGGTCTACCAGGCACGTCGCGACGCGGACGGCAGCCTGGCCTTCCCCTTCATCGCCGGCGACCTGCAGGCACTGTTCGGCATTCCGCGGCAGCGTGCCGAGCAGGATGCGCAGGCGCTGCTGGCGCGGATCGAGGACACCGACCGCCAGGCCGTGCTGCAGGCCATCGACCAGGCGGCCCGCCAGTTCGCGCCGCTGGCCTTCGAGTTCCGCCTGCTGCCGGGTGATGACGGCACGCCCGCGCGCTGGGTACGCAGCCAGGCTCACCCTTACGTCACCGAGGCCGGTGCCGTCACCTGGAGCGGCTACTGGGTGGACGTGACCCAGGCACGCGCACAGGCCGATGCGCTGGCGGCGGCCAAGATCGAGGCGGAACAGGCGGCCGAGGCCAAATCACGCTTCCTGGCCACGATGAGTCATGAGATCCGCACGCCGATGAGCGGTGTACTGGGCATGCTGGAAGTGCTGGCGCACTCGCCGCTGGATGCAGAACAGCAGCGCATCCTTGCCGTGATCGAGGATTCTGCGCAGATGCTGCGGCAGATCCTCGATGACATCCTCGACTACTCGCGCATCGAAGCCGGTGCGCTGCGCCTGGAACCGGTGCCATTGTCACTGCGGACCCTGCTGGAAGGCGTGTGCCGGCTGATGTCGGCGCAGGCCAGCGCGCGTGGCCTGGCCCTGCACGTGCAGATCGATCCGCAGCTGGCTGCGGCGCATGAAGTGGATGGCGTGCGCCTGCGGCAGATCGTCTTCAACCTGCTCAGCAATGCCATCAAGTTCACCGCGCAGGGCGATGTGTGGCTGCGGCTGGAGGTGCTCGGGCCGACCACCGCCGATGGCAGCCAGCCGTTGTGCCTGAGCGTCATCGATACCGGCATGGGCATTGCGCCGGAACAGCTGCAGCACCTGTTCGCGCCGTTCACCCAGGCCGGTGCGTACATCCAGCGCGACCATGGCGGAACCGGCCTGGGCCTGAGCATCTGCCAGCGGCTGGTGCAGATGATGGACGGCACGTTGACGCTGCAGAGCACGCTCGGCGAGGGCACCCGCGCGGAGGTCCGTCTGTCGCTGGTGGAAGCCGGCATCGAGGACGTCGCCGTGCTGGCGAGCGAGCACGAGCAGGCGGCGCTGCTGCCGACCGCGCTGCGCCAGAGCCGCGTGCTGGTGATCGAGGATCATCCGACCAACCAGGCGATGATGGCCTGGCGGCTGCAGCAGCTGGGCCTTCCGCACGTGCTGGTGAGTGATGGCCAGCAGGCGCTGGACCGGTTGGCGTCGGAACGCTTCGACCTGGTGATCACCGATTGCCGCATGCCGGTTCTCGATGGCTTTGCGTTCACCCGCCTGCTGCGCGAGCGCGAAGGCCGCCAGGGCCAGGCGCGCATGCCGGTACTGGCATTGACGGCCAGCGTGCTGGACGACGACGCGCGACGTTGCCGCGAGGCCGGCATGGATGAGGTGCTGGCCAAGCCGTTGTCGCTGGCTACGCTGCGCGCGGCGTTGATGCGATGGCTGCCGCAGGCGTCCGTGGCACCGGAGGCGACCGCCGAGTCGTCCGCAGCGGTGGAGGGCGACGCATCGCTGGACCTGGCGGGCCTGCAGCGGCGCTTCGGTTCGCATGCGGTCGCCGTGCAGCTGGCCGCCACCCTGCTGCAGGCCAGCGAGGTGGATATCGCGGCCGTGCAGCGTGCGGTGCAGGCCGGCGACCGCGAGGCCGCCGCCCTGCACCTGCATCGCCAGGCCGGCGGGCTCGGGGCGGTGGGCGCGCACGCGCTGGCAACGCAGGCCAATGCCCTGGTCGAACGCCTGGAAGACGCCGGAGAAGTGGACAGCGCGCCGTTGTTCGCCGAGGTCCAGGCGTTCCTGTCACGCCTGCAGCAGCAGCTGCAGGGGCTGTCTCACTGAGCGGACTGCTGCTGCAGGTAAGCGATCACCAGCGCACGTCGTTCGGCGCTGGGAAACGCGTTGTACATGCGCGTGCCGGGCACCTGCTGCGTTGGTGACTGCAGGAAGGCATCCAAGGTCTGCGCGGTCCAGACGATGTCGGCCCGGCGCATGCCCTGCGAATAGCCATAGTCGGGCAGGCTGCCAGCGCGGCGTCCGATCACACCGTGCAGGTTGGGGCCGAACCGGTGGATGCCACCGGCCTGCACCGTGTGGCAGCCCGCACACAGTTCGAATGCGCGCTGCATCGCCTGTTGTCGCGCCTGCTCAGGTGTGGCCGGTGGCGTGGCCGTGCGCTGGCAGCCGCTGCACGCCAGCAGCAGGACGAGGGCAGGGAGCAGACGGAAGGCACGCATGGGCGGAGAGGATAGCCGTGGCCGCCGCGGGCCGGGCTGCGACACGCGGTCGCAGCCCGCTGCGGTCACATGCCCGAGTAGTTCGGGCCGCCGCCGCCCTGCGGGGTCACCCAGACGATGTTCTGGGTGGGATCCTTGATGTCGCAGGTCTTGCAGTGCACGCAGTTCTGCGCGTTGATCTGCAGGCGTGCGTTGTCGGCTTCGCCAACGAACTCGTACACGCCGGCCGGGCAGTAGCGCGCTTCCGGGCCGGCGTACTCGGCCAGGTTCACCTTCACCGGAATGCTCGGGTCCTTCAGGGTCAGGTGGCTGGGCTGGTTCTCGTCGTGGTTGGTGCTGCTCAGGAACACCGAACTGAGACGATCGAAGGTCAGCACCCCGTCCGGCTTCGGGTAGCTGATGCGGGTGTGCTGGGCCGCCGGCTCCAGGCAGGCGTGGTCCGGCTGCGTACGGTGCAGCGTCCACGGCGGATTGCGCACGCCCAGTTTGGGCAGCAGCCACTGCTCCACGCCGGTCATCAGCGTGGCCACGGTCTGGCCCTTCTTGAACCACTGCTTGAAGTTCTTGGCCTGCTGCAGTTCGGTGAACAGCCAGCTGGCTTCGAAGGCCTGCGGATAGGCGCTCAGTTCATCGTGCTGGCGGTTGGCGGCCAGCGCGTCGAACGCGGCGTCGGCGCACAGCATGCCGGTCTTGATCGCGGCGTGGCTGCCCTTGATGCGGCTGGCGTTGAGATAACCGGCCTCGCAACCGACCAGCGCGCCACCGGGGAACACCGTCTTCGGCAGCGACAGCAGGCCGCCGGCGGTGATCGCACGCGCGCCGTAGCCGATGCGGGTACCGCCTTCCAGATGCTTGCGGATATCCGGATGGGTCTTGAAGCGCTGGAATTCCTCGAACGGGCTCAGCCAGGGGTTCTTGTAGTCCAGGCCGACCACGTAGCCGATGGCGACCTTGCCGCCGTCGGCGTGGTACAGGAACGCGCCGCCGTAGGTGTCGCTGTCCAGCGGCCAGCCGGCCGCATGCACCACCAGCCCCGGCTCATGCCTGGCCGGGTCGATCTGCCACAGTTCCTTGATGCCGATGCCGTAGGCCTGCGGGTCCTTGCCTTCGTCCAGCTTGTAGCGGGCGATCAGCTGGCGGCCGAGGTGGCCGCGCGCGCCTTCGGCGAAGACCGTGTACTTGGCGTGCAGTGCCATGCCGCGCTCGAAGGCCGGGCCGATGCTGCCGTCCTTCTCGATGCCCATGTCGCCGGTGGCCACGCCGATCACTTCGCCGTTGTCGCCGTACAGCACCTCGGCGGCGGCGAAGCCGGGGAAGATCGCAACCTCCAGCGCCTCGGCCTGCTGCGCCAGCCAGCGGGTCACTTCGCCCAGGCTGATGATGTAGTTGCCTTCGTTGTGGAAGCACTCCGGCAGCAGCGCATTGGGCGTGCTGCGCGACCCGGTCTCGCTGAGGAACAGGAACTCGTCGCGGGTGACCTTCTGCTTCAGCGGTGCGCCGCGTTCGGCCCAGTCCGGGAACAGTTCGGTCAGGGCGCGCGGGTCCATCACCGCACCGGACAGAACATGTGCACCGGGCTCGGAGCCCTTCTCCAGCACGCACACCGACAGTTCGCGGCCGGCTTCGATCGCACGCTGGCGCAGGCGGATCGCGGTGGCCAGCCCGGCTGGGCCGGCACCGACGATCACCACGTCGAACTCCATTACTTCACGCGGGGGCAGGGCGTTGGCTTCAGCGCTCATCGATTGCATGACTCGTGGGTAGTGCCGGTAGCAGGGCCACCGGCGGTTGCCTGGAAATCGCGCGTGCAGCCACGGCGAAACGGTTGTTTGAATGTGTCAGGGTACCGGGACGCGCGTGATCGAGCTAGATCGCCGATGTTCACGTCGTGATTGCTGCAGTGCAGCGTACGCCTGCAGCCGGATGGGAGCCGACCTTGGTCGGCACGCGCTTCCCGGATGACCGACAATGGCCCGGTCCCGACTGCGTGTGAGTGCCATGGCCCTGGATCCGTACGACCTGTTCGATGTCCGTTCCCTGCTCAGCGAGGAAGAGCGCGCAGTACAGGACAGCGTGGCGCGTTTCACCAACGAGCGCGTGCTGCCGATCATCGGCGATGCCTTCGACCAGGCGCGCTTCCCGGCCGAACTGGTACCGGAGATCGCATCGCTGGGCCTGCTGGGCGCGACACTGCCGGCCGAATACGGTGGCGGTGGCCTCGGCGCGGTCAGCTATGGCCTGATCTGCCAGGAGCTGGAGCGCGGCGATTCGGGCCTGCGCAGCTTCGTCTCGGTGCAAAGCTCGCTGTGCATGTACCCGATCTACGCCTATGGCAGCGAGGAACAGCGCCAGCAGTGGCTGCCGGCGATGGCGCGCGGCGAGCTGATCGGCTGCTTCGGCCTGACCGAGGCGCATGGGGGTTCCGACCCGGCCAGCATGAAGACCCGAGCGGTACGCGACGGCAGCGACTGGCGCATCAGCGGCAGCAAGATGTGGATCACCAGCGGCCCGGTGGCCGACCTGGCCATCGTCTGGGCACAGACCGAGGACGGCATCCAGGGCTTCGTGCTGGAGAAGGGCATGGCCGGTTTCACCACGCAGGAAATCAAGCACAAGATGAGCCTGCGCGCCTCGTTGACCGGCGCGCTGTTCTTCGACGATGTGCGCGTGCCCGACAGCCACCGCCTGCCGAACGTGAAGGGCCTGAAGGGGCCGCTCGGGTGCCTGACCCAGGCGCGTTACGGGATCAGCTGGGGCCCGATCGGCGCGGCCATCGCCTGCCTGGATGAAGCGCTGGGCTACGCCAAGGAGCGCGTGCTGTTCGGCCGCCCGCTGGCCGCCACCCAGAGCGCGCAGATCAAGCTGGCGGAAATGGCCCGCCGCATCACCACCGCCCAGCTGCTGGCCCTGCAACTGGGCCGGCTGAAGGAAGCCGGCCAGCTGCAGCCGCAGCAGGTCAGCCTGGCCAAGTGGAACAACTGCCGCATGGCCATCGACATCGCCCGCGAGTGTCGCGATCTGCTCGGTGGGGCTGGCATCACCACCGAACACGTGGCGATCCGGCACGCGCTGAACCTGGAATCGGTGATCACCTATGAAGGCACCGAGACCGTGCACCAGCTGGTGATCGGCCGCGAACTGACCGGCATCAACGCGTTCTGACAGCGGGTTCCGGTGGGTGCCAACCTTGGTCGGCACATTTCTTCGGCGCGCATCCGGGCATCGGTGCGGACCAAGGTCCGCACCCACCATAAGCAGGTCACACGTACGTGTAGAGCCGAGCCCATGCTCGGCTGCTTCCTCTCACGCGCCGCCGGCAAACCCGTGCTGCCGCCAGGCTTCATACATCACCACGGCAACGGTGTTGGAAAGATTGAGGCTGCGGTTGTCCGGCCGCATCGGCAGGCGCAGGCGGCGGCCATCCGGCAGTGCATCGAGCACGTCCTGCGGCAGGCCGCGGCTTTCCGGGCCGAACAGGAAGGCGTCGCCCTCTTCAAAGGCCACGCTGTCGTAGCGCACGCTGGCGCGGGTACTGAGTGCGAACAACCGATTCGGTGCGATCCGCGCCAGCGCGGTGTCCAGATCCGGATGCACCTGCAGGCGCGAGTACTCGTGGTAGTCCAGGCCGGCGCGCTTGAGCTGCTTGTCTTCCAGTGCGAAGCCGAGTGGCTCGACCAGGTGCAGCTGCGCGCCGGTGTTGGCGCAGAGCCGGATCACATTGCCCGTGTTGGGCGGGATTTCCGGTTGGAACAGGATCACGTGGAACTGGGGTGCGGCATTCATCGGCGCAGTGTACCTGCGACGGCGGCCTGCTTTACGGCGCGCGCCCTGCGCGGGGCAGGGCGGCACCGCTTACGGGCGCAGCAGGACCTGGGCGGTTTCGGTGGCCAGGGCCTGCAGGTCGGCCGCGCTCGGACGCACCTGCAGGGTCGGCAGGTTGACGATCACCTGGTTGGCGACGCTGGTGGCGGCGGCGGCCAGGGTGGCGGCGTAGCGCTGTGCTTCCAGTTCGGCGGCCAGGGCGACGCGCTGTTCCAGGCTCGGGCGCACTTCCACCGCGGCCAGGGTGGTGATCGGCAGGGCGGCGGCGACGGGGGCGGCGGTGAAGCCGTCGCGTTCGGCCAGCTGGTCGGCGCTGGGGCGCACTTCCACGGTGGCCAGGGTCGGAATGCCGCTGGCCTGTTCCCAGGCCTGCTGGGCCAGCTGGTCGGCGGCCGGGCGAACCTGCACGGTGGCCAGGGTCTTGATGGATTCGGAGGCCTGCACCGACGAAACAACCGCGGTGCCGGCGATCAGGGCGATGGCGATGGCAATGGTCTTGGCGTTCATGACGGGGCCTGTTTAGTGTTGTTGAGCGGTGGTGTGGTAGTAAGGTAGAACACCAATTCGGGGGATGCAAGGGAAATTTTCGATTTCTTGCATTTGTTCAGTCTTCAGTCAGCTTTTGTCTGAAGCCCTTCTTGGCGCAGGAAGTACCAAGCAAACCCCGTGCCAACTTTTAATCATTGATTTGAAAGGGTTTTTATTCCGCCTGAAAGTGTCCGCGGGGCGGACACCTGTCCATCCGAGGGGGCGCGGACACTGTCCGGACGCAGGGGCGGGGGAGACGTGACTGCTGTCGGGGGCCGCCGACAAGGCCCTGAACGGCTACGGGGGCAAACACCCCCAGTGACTGCTGGCGGATTCCGGGCCCCGGATGGGCGCGCTAGGATCGGGCTTCACCAACGTGACCAAGGATCCGGAAATGTCTCTCGCCCTGCGCCCGCGTGCTGCACTGCTCGCTGTTGCCCTCAGCACTGCCCTGGGCACGCTCGCGCCCACTCCTGCACTGGCGGCCAAGACGGTCACGCCGGCCAAGGTCGATATTCCGTTCGAGCAGTTCACCCTGCCCAACGGGCTGCGCGTGATCGTGCATACCGATCGCAAGGCGCCGATCGTGGCGGTCAACGTCTGGTATCACGTCGGCAGCAAGGACGAGCCTGCGGGCCGCACCGGTTTCGCCCACCTGTTCGAACACCTGATGTTCCAGAGCAGCGAAAACCACGACGGCGAGTATTTCGAACCGTTCAAGCAGGTGGGTGCCACCGGCCAGAACGGCACCACCAATACCGATCGCACCAATTACTTCGAGAACGTGCCGACCACCGCGCTGGACATGGCGTTGTGGATGGAGTCGGACCGCATGGGCCATCTGCTCGGTGCGATCGACCAGGCGGCGCTGGACGAGCAGCGTGGCGTGGTGCAGAACGAGAAGCGCCAGGGCGAGAACCAGCCCTACGGCCAGGCCTGGGAGAAGCTCAACCGTGCGATGTACCCGGCCGGCCACCCGTATCACCACAGCGTGATCGGCTCGATGAACGACCTCAACGCGGCCTCGCTGGATGACGTCAAGACCTGGTTCCGCACCTGGTATGGCCCGAACAACGCGGTGCTGGTGCTGGCGGGCGATATCGACGTGGCCACCGCCAAGGAGAAGGTGGCCCGTTACTTCGGCAGCATCCCGGCCGGTCCGAGCATGGCGCAGCCGAAGGTCGACGTGGCCAAGCGCCCGGCCGACACCCGCGAGACGATGACCGACAAGGTGCCGCAGTCGCGCATCTACCGCGCCTGGAACGTGCCGCAGGTCGGCACCACCGACGTCGACCAGCTGCAGCTGCTGGCCTATGTGCTCGGCGGCGCCAAGTCCTCGCGCCTGAGCCAGCGACTGCAGCACCAGGACAAGCTGGTGGACAACATCAGCGCCGGCGCCTACGCCTCGCAGCTGGGTTCCAACTTCATCGTCATGGCCACGGTGAAGCAGGGCCAGGATCCGGCCAAGGTCGAGAAGATCATCGACGAAGAACTGGACCGGTTGATCAAGGAGGGCCCCACGGCCGACGAGCTGGCGCGTGCCAAGACCGGCTCGCGCGCAGCGTTCATCCGCGGCATCGAGCGCATCGGTGGTTTCGGTGGCAAGGCCGACGCACTGGCCGAATGCGCGGTCTACACCGGCGACCCGGGCTGCTTCCGCACGTCGCTGGCCAACATCGACAAGGCGACCGCGGCCGACCTGAAGCGCCTGGGCGCACAGTGGCTGGACGTCGGCAGCCACACGCTGGTGGTCGAACCGGGCGAGCGCGTGGCGCTGAAGGAAGATCCCTCACAGGCGCCGAAGCCGTTCAACGTGCCGGCCGTGGACCCGAAGTACAGCACCCTGCCGGAGCAGGTGGACCGCAAGGCCGGCGTGCCGCAGACCCGTGAATTCCCGCAGCTGAAGTTCCCCGCCCTGCAGCGCGCCACGCTGAAGAACGGCACCCAGGTGGTGCTGGCCGAGCGCCACGAGATTCCGGTGGTGCAGTTCAGCTACCAGTTCCCGGGTGGATTCACCGCCGACCAGGGCCGCAAGCCGGGCACCGCCAACTTCACCATGAACCTGATGACCGAAGGCGCCGGCAAGCTCGGCTCGCTGGCCTTCGCCGATGCCGCCGATGCGCTGGGTGCCAGCCTGGACGCCGGTGCCGGCCTGGATTCGGTGACCGTGGACCTGTCGGCACTGAAGGAGAACCTGGTGCCATCGCTGGCCCTGTACCGCGATCTGCTGCGCGAGCCGCGCTTCGAACAGGCCGAGATCGACCGGGTCAAGGCCACCTGGATCGCCGGCATCCAGCAGGAGAAGGTCAACCCGAACGCGGTGGCCATGCGCGTGCTGCCGCCGCTGCTGTACGGCAAAGGCCATCCGTACGCCATTCCGTTCACTGGCAGCGGCGATGAAGCGGCCATCAGCAGCCTCACCCGCGAGGATCTGGTCGACTTCCACCGCGACTGGCTGCGCCCGCAGGACGGCACCCTGATCGTGGTTGGCGATACCACGCTGGCCGAGATCGTGCCCCTGCTGGACAAGCAGCTGGGCGACTGGAAGGCCACGGGCGATGCGCCGCAGGTGAAGGCGGCCACCGATGTGGCGCTGCCGAAGGGCCCGCGCGTGTTCCTGATCGATCAGCCGGGTGCGGTGCAGGCAAACCTGTTCGCCGGCCAGGTGGTGCCGCCGTCCAGTGACGCCAGCTCGACCCGCTTCGATATCGCCAACGGTGTGATCGGCGGTGACTTCACCTCGCGGCTGAACATGAACCTGCGCGAGGACAAGCACTGGTCCTATGGTGCGCGCAGCAGTGCGCCGAACTCGGTCGGACAGCGGCCGTGGGCGGCCAGTGCCCCCGTGCAGATCGACAAGACCGGCCCGGCGCTGGCCGAGATGCAGAAGGAAATCGTCGAGTTCAGCACGGGCAGCAAGCCGGCCACCGCTGCCGAGGTCAACCGCATCCGCAACATCCAGACGCTGAGCCTGCCGGGCGCCTATGAGACCGCCAGTGCGGTCGCCGCGACCATCAGCAGCATCGTGCAGTTCAAGCGGCCGGATGACTATGTGCTGCGTCGCAAGGCCGAGATCGAGGCGATGACGCCGGCCCAGGTGCAGCAGGCTGCGGCCGAGATCAAGCCGCAGGCGCTGACCTGGGTAGTGGTGGGCGACCTCAAGCAGACCGAGGCGGCCGTGCGCGCGCTGAACCTGGGCGAGGTGACCGTGCTGGATGCCGAAGGCAAGCCGGTCAAGAAGTAAGGGACAGGCCTGCCCGCCACGGCGGGCAGGCCTCCCGGCTACCCTCGATTCAGGCGGTTCAGGCAGAATCCCCCTCATACCCTTCCAGGATCTGCCCATGCGCGTTCTGCTGCTTTCCTCCCTGCTGCTCACCGTCACCGCCTGTACCTGGGTGCCGATCGAACCGGCCGGGAAGACCGTCCGCGTGCTGCCGGCCGGGCCGGCGCCGACCGGCTGCATCACCAAGGGCGAGGTGGTGGTCACCGTGAAGAGCAAGGTCGGCTTCTACAACCGCAACCCGCTGCGCGTGCAGGAAGAACTGGAAACGCTGGCCCGCAACGAGGCCCCCAGCGCCGGCGCCAATGCCGTACAGGCCGCCGCACCGCCGGCCGATGGCAGCCAGCGCTTTGCCGCCTTCCAGTGCCCGCCGCGCTGAATCCTTCACCATACGGGCAAGCCTGAATTCGTAAAGATGCGGTGAAGGCCCGGGGGGTTATAGAATAGCGCCCCCTTTTGCCTGAGCCTTGGCGCTAACCTCGATGCTCTTCAAGAATGTCTCGATCGCCGGCCTGGCACACGTCGATGCGCCTCATACGCTGACGACGAAGGAAATCAACGAACGCCTGCAGCCGACGCTGGACCGGCTGGGCATCCGCACCGACGTGCTCGGCGATATCGCCGGCATCCACGCCCGCCGCCTGTGGGACAACGGCGTGCTGGCCTCGGACGCGGCCACCATGGCCGGTCGCAAGGCACTGGAAGATGCCGGCATCGAAGCCACCCAGGTCGGCCTGCTGGTCAATACCTCGGTCAGCCGCGACTACCTGGAGCCGTCCACGGCCTCCATCGTCTCGGGCAATCTGGGTGTCAGCGACGAATGCATGACGTTCGATGTCGCAAATGCCTGCCTGGCCTTCATCAACGGCATGGACATCGCGGCGCGCATGATCGAGCGCGGTGACATCGACTATGCGCTGGTGGTGGATGGCGAAACCGCCAACCTGGTGTACGAGAAGACGCTGGAGCGCATGACCGCGCCGGACGTCACCGCCGACGATTTCCGCAACGAACTGGCGGCGCTGACCACCGGTTCGGGCGCTGCCGCCATGGTGATGGCGCGCTCGGAACTGGTGCCGGATGCCCCGCGCTACAAGGGCGGCGTCACCCGTTCGGCGACCGAATGGAACCAGCTGTGCCTGGGCAACCTGGACCGCATGGTGACCGACACCCGCCTGCTGCTGATCGAAGGCATCAAGCTGGCGCAGAAGACGTTCACTGCGGCCAAGATCGCGCTGGGCTGGGCGGTGGAAGAACTGGACCAGTTCGTCATCCACCAGGTCAGCCAGCCGCACACCGCAGCGTTCATCAAGAACTTCGGCATCGACCCGAAGAAGGTCATGACCATCTTCGGCGAGCACGGCAACATCGGCCCGGCGTCGGTACCGATCGTGCTGAGCAAGCTCAAGCAGCTGGGCAAGCTGAAGAAGGGTGATCGCATCGCGCTTCTGGGCATCGGCTCGGGCCTGAACTGCTCGATGGCCGAAGTGGTCTGGTAAACAGACCCCTGCGTTGAATCCTGGGGCCGGTACTACCGGCCCTTTTTACAGGTGCGACCCGATGTCCAAGCTTCCCGGTTACCCCGCCCATCCCCAGCGCTTCGAGGTCCGCCCCGGCCTGTCGATGAACTATCTCGACGAGGGCCCGCGCGACGGTGAGGTGGTGGTGATGGTGCACGGCAATCCGTCGTGGAGCTATTACTGGCGCACGCTGGTGGCCGGCCTGTCGGACAAGTACCGTTGCATCGTGCCCGACCACATCGGCATGGGCCTGTCGGACAAGCCCGATGACCGTGGCTATGCGTACACGCTGCAATCGCGCGTGGATGACCTGGATGCGCTGCTCAGGCACCTGGGCATCACCGGCCCGGTGACCCTGGCCGTGCACGACTGGGGCGGCATGATCGGCTTTGGCTGGGCGCTGTCGCACCACGCGCAGGTCAAGCGGCTGGTGGTGCTCAACACCGCCGCGTTCCCGATGCCGGCAGCGAAGAAGATGCCGTGGCAGATCGCGCTCGGACGGCACTGGAAGATCGGCGAGTGGATCATCCGCACCTTCAATGCCTTCTCCGCCGGCGCATCGTGGCTGGGCGTTGAGCGGAAGATGCCCGCCGACGTGCGTCGCGCGTATGTATCGCCGTACAACAGCTATGCCAACCGCATCAGCACCATCCGCTTCATGCAGGACATTCCGCTGGGCCCGGCCGACAAGGCGTGGTCGCTGCTGGAGCGTGCAGGCAAGGCGCTGCCGTCGTTTGCCGATCGCCCGGCCTTCATAGGCTGGGGCCTGCGCGACTTCGTGTTCGACCACCATTTCCTGCAGGGCTTCCAGGCGGCGCTGCCGCAGGCCCAGGTGCATGCCTTCAAGGACGCGGGCCACTACGTGCTGGAAGACAAGCACGAGGTGCTGGTGCCGGAGATCCGCGCCTTCCTGGACGCGAACCCGATCTGATCGGATCCCCTCGGTAGCGCCGGGCCATGCCCGGCGCTGTCGTACAGGGGTCAGAGCCCTTCCGTGCCGGAAACGGGCCCGACCCCGACCGTCACGCCGCGATCGGCGCCTGCGGCGGAGACGACGGGCTGCTGCCGTTGTCGTCCGGATGATCGTCGTCGTTGTCCGCCTCGTCGCGCCAGCGCCAGTCGGCCAGCGTCAGCGGGTCCAGGCCGTAGGCGATGCGGGCCTTGTCGCACTGCGGGCTGGCCTTGCCGTACTCCCATGAGGCATCCACTTCGCGGCACACGCTGGGCCGGTTGGGGTGGATCGTGCAGCGCGAATACACGCCGATCTGCGCATCCAGTGCCACGCAGCGCACCGGTTTGGAGTGGGTGCCGCGCATGCACAGGCGATGCGGGTCGAGCACTTCGGTCAGCTGGTGGGGCACGCCGCCCGGGGTGACCTCGTCCGATTCCATCCAGTGGAAGGCCACGCGGTACTGGGTGCAGCAGGCGCCGCAGGTCATGCAGGGGTGTTGCATGGGCAAGCCGCCTCGGGCGGCAGTCGGAATCGGGAACGAGGCTGCGGATTTTCCACGAAGTGAGCCGCCGCGCAAGAAATTCCGTAAGCGGCGACAATGAACGGATGAACCGACCCTGCAACATTGCTGCGCGGTTGCCTGAACTGGCCCGTGAACGCCCCGACCAGATCGCCATCCGCTGCCCCGGCCGCCGCGGCGCCGGCAACGGCATGGCGGCCTACGATGTGACCCTGGACTATCGGCAGCTGGATGCCCGCAGCGACGCCATGGCCGCCGGCCTGGCCGGCTACGGGATTGGGCGCGGCGTGCGCACGGTGGTGATGGTGCGGCCCTCGCCGGAGTTCTTCCTGCTGATGTTCGCCCTGTTCAAGCTGGGTGCGGTGCCGGTGCTGGTCGATCCCGGCATCGACCGGCGCGCGCTGAAGCAGTGCCTGGACGAAGCCCAGCCGGAGGCCTTCATCGGCATCCCGCTGGCCCACGTGGCACGGCTGGGGCTGCGCTGGGCGCCGTCGGCGACCCGCCTGGTCACGGTGGGACGGCGGCTGGCCTGGGGCGGGACCACCCTGGCCGCGCTGGAGCGCGCGGGCGCGCAGGCCGGGCCGATGCTGGCGGCCACCGATGGCGAGGACATGGCCGCGATCCTGTTCACCAGCGGCTCCACGGGCGTGCCCAAGGGCGTGGTCTACCGCCATCGCCATTTCGTCGGCCAGATCGAGCTGCTGGGCAGCGCCTTCGGCATGGAGGCCGGCGGGGTGGACCTGCCGACCTTCCCGCCCTTCGCCCTGTTCGATCCCGCATTGGGGTTGACCTCGGTGATCCCGGACATGGACCCCACGCGGCCCGCGCAGGCCGATCCGGCACGCCTGCATGATGCGATCCAACGCTTCGGCGTGACCCAGCTGTTCGGCTCGCCTGCGCTGATGCGGGTCCTGGCCCGCCATGGCCGGCCGCTGCCGTCGGTGACCCGGGTGACCTCGGCCGGTGCCCCGGTTCCGCCGGATGTGGTCGCCACCATCCGTGGCCTGCTGCCGGCCGGCGCGCAGTTCTGGACGCCGTACGGTGCCACCGAATGCCTGCCGGTGGCGGTGGTGGAAGGCCATGAACTGGAGCGCACCCGTGCGGCCACCGAGGGCGGTGCGGGTACCTGCGTGGGCAACGTGGTGGCCCCGAACGAAGTGCGCATCATCGCCATCGACGATGCACCGCTGGCCGACTGGTCGCAGGTACGCGTGCTGGCCACCGGCGAGGTGGGCGAGATCACCGTGGCCGGCCCCACCGCCACCGACAGCTATTTCAATCGTCCGCAGGCCACCGCTGCGGCGAAGATTGCCGAAACGCTGGCCGATGGCAGTACCCGCATCGTGCATCGCATGGGCGATGTCGGCTATTTCGACGCGCAGGGCCGTTTGTGGTTCTGCGGACGCAAGACCCAGCGCGTGGAAACCCCGCACGGCCCGCTCTACACCGAACAGGTCGAGCCGGTGTTCAACACGGTGCAGGGCGTGGCACGCACCGCGCTGGTCGGCGTGGGTCCCGCGGGCGCGCAGGTGCCGGTCCTGTGCGTGGAACTGCAGCGTGGACAGTCCGACAGCCCGGCGCTGCATGAAGCGCTGCGCGCCCTTGCCGGCGCACGCCTGCCCGAGGCCGGGCTGCAGCACTTCCTGGTGCATCCGGCGTTTCCCGTCGATATCCGTCACAACGCCAAGATCGGCCGCGAGAAGCTCGCCGTCTGGGCCAGCGCCGAACTGGAGAAGCGCGCATGAAGATCCTGGTCACCGGTGGTGGTGGTTTCCTTGGCCAGGCGCTGTGCCGCGGGCTGGTCGAGCGCGGCCACCAGGTGCTGGCATTCAACCGCAGCCACTACCCGGCGCTGCAGGCGCTGGGAGTGGGCCAGATCCGTGGCGACCTGGCGGACCCGCAGGCCGTGCTGCATGCGGTGGCCGGTGTCGATGCGGTGTTCCACAACGGTGCCAAGGCCGGCGCCTGGGGCAGTTACGACAGCTACCACCAGGCCAATGTGGTCGGCACTGACAATGTCATCGCTGCCTGCCGTGCGCATGGCATCGGCAGGCTGGTCTATACCTCCACACCGAGCGTGACCCATCGTGCCACCCACCCGGTGGAAGGACTGGGCGCGGACGAGGTGCCCTACGGCGAGGATTTCCAGGCGCCGTACGCGGCGACCAAGGCGATCGCCGAACAACGGGTGCTGGCCGCCAACGACGCGACGCTGGCCACGGTGGCGCTGCGCCCGCGCCTGATCTGGGGGCCGGGTGACCAGCAGCTGGTGCCGCGCCTGGCCGAGCGCGCACGGCAGGGCCGGCTGCGCCTGGTCGGTGATGGCAGCAACAAGGTCGACACCACCTACATCGACAACGCCGCGCTGGCGCACTTCCTGGCATTCGAGGCGCTGGGCCCGGCGGCGGCCTGCGCCGGCAAGGCCTACTTCATCTCCAATGGCGAGCCACTGCCGATGCGCGAGCTGGTCAACAAGTTGCTGCAGGCCGTGGGCGCCCCCCCTGTGGAGAAGGCAATCAGCTTCAGGACCGCCTACCGGATCGGTGCGATCTGCGAGCGCCTGTGGCCGCTGCTGCGGTTGCGCGGCGAGCCGCCGTTGACGCGTTTCCTCGCCGAGCAGCTGTGCACGCCGCACTGGTACAGCATGGAGCCGGCGCGCCGTGATTTCGGCTATGTGCCGCAGGTCAGCATCGAGGAAGGGCTGCGTCGGCTGCAGGCCGCGTCGTCATGACGGCAGCCTCACGGCGCTGAAGACTTCATCGCGCGCAGAACCGGCCATCACCGGTTGCACACCGCCGGACCGGGAGGATGGACCCCACGCCACCCACGGCCGAATATCTGCGAGGAGCGCCATGCTGCATTACGCCGTCATTTTCTTCGTCATCGCCATCATCGCCGCCGTGCTCGGTTTCTCCGGCATCGCCGGCGCGGCCAGCAACATTGCCTGGATCCTGTTCGTGGTGTTCCTGGTCCTGGCGGTGATCTCGATGTTCCGCAAGCGCGGCTAGTGAGCCCCGGAGCAGTGCCGGTCGATGGCCGGTACTGCTCCGGCGGAAGCGGTTGTTTGCTGTAGTACCGGGTACTGCCTGGCCTACAGCAGCCTCTGATCGGCTTCGTGCCGTTCCAGCGCCAGTTCGATCAGGCGCGTGATCAGCGTGGTGTAATCCACGCCACTGGCGCCCCACAGCTTCGGGTACATGCTGATGCGGGTGAAGCCCGGCAGCGTGTTGACCTCGTTGATGACGACGCGGCCATCGCCGGTCAGGAACACATCCACTCTGGCCATGCCGGCGCACTCCAGCGTCTGATACGCCTGCAGGGCGATCTGCCTGATCCGCTGCTGGGTGGCATCATCGATGTCGGCCGGGACCACAACGTCGGCGCCATTCTCGTTGAGGTACTTGGTGTCGTAGGCATAGAACTCGTCGTGCACCACCACTTCGCCACACACGCTGGCCTGCGGCTGCTCGTTGCCGAGCACCGCACATTCGATCTCGCGGCCGGCCACGGCCGCTTCCACCAGAACCTTGTGGTCGTAGCGCAGCGCCCGTTCCAGCGCGGCCGCGAAGCCGGCAGCGTCCTTGACCTTGCTCACCCCCACCGACGAACCCTGGTTGGCCGGCTTCACGAACAGCGGCAGACCGAGCTGGGCGATGACGCCGTCGACATCGATGTTCGCAGCCTGGTGGCGACGGATGCACTGCCAGGGCGCCACCTGCAGGCCGGCATCGCGCAGCAGGCGCTTGGTCACGTCCTTGTCCATGGCCACGGCCGAGCCCAGCACCGGTGAACCGACGAAGGGCAGGTTGGCCATGCGCAGCAGGCCCTGCAGCGCGCCATCCTCACCCAGCGGACCATGCACGATCGGCAGGACAACGTCGATCTGGCCGAGCACGGCAGCCGGATCGGCGGGCTGCAGCTGCGCCTGTCCGGCGCCCGGGTGCACCGACAGCGCGACGCCGGACCGGTGCAGCGCGATGCGCGCCGGATCATCGGCGTTGAGCAGGAAGCTCCCGGCCTGGCTCAGATGCCATCGGCCCTGCTTGTCGATGCCGATCAGCACCGGCTCGAAGCGCTCGTGGTCGAGTGCGTCGAGGATGTTCTTCGCCGACTGCAGCGAGACTTCGTGCTCGGAGGACGTACCACCGAAAATGATGCCGACCCGGGTCCTGCTCATGGGCAATGCGATGTCCTGGACGTTGCGTGGCCCCACAGCATGGACCTTCCTTCGCCCGGCAGGTGAGGCGGAGATGAACCCGCACCCATCCGCGCTGCCCGGCCCAAGCCCGGCACTCACGAAGGTAGAATGGGGCCATGGCTCTTTCCCTGCTCAAGTCCCTCAAGCCGGTCGCCGGCCGTGCCCTGCAGATCGCCCTGAACCGCGCCCTGGCGCTGGATCCGGATACCCGCCACGCGTTGGCCGGTCTGGATGGCCGCCATATCGATCTGACCCTGGAGGCTCCTGCGCTGGCCATGCGCATCAGCGTTGACGGTGACCAGCTGCGGGTGGGGCCGGTGGATGCGCAGGAAGCCGATCTGGCCGTACGCAGCAGCCTGTCGGGGGTGCTGGCCCAGCTGCCGCTGCTGGCCAATGCCCGGCGCGCCGACAGCACCGGCAAGGGACGCGTGCGCGTGGCCGGCGATGCCGAGCTGGCGCGCCGCCTGCAGCAGCTGGCCAAGGGCTTCGACCCGGACTGGCAGCAGCCGTTCGTCAGCGTGTTCGGCGAGGTGCTGGGCGTACAGGTGGCCAACACACTGCGCGGCGCGCTGCAGCACGCCCGCCAGGGCGTGATCGATCTGGCGCACAGTGCAGCCGAATTCATTACCGAGGAATCGCGCGACGTGGTGCCGCGCGCCGAGCTGGACGCGTTCCACGACGATGTGGATGTGCTGCGCGATGATGTCGAGCGCCTGGGTGCACGCGTGCAGCGCCTGCGGGGTGCGGCATGAAGGCGGTGCTGCGGGCCAGCCGCATCGGCCGGGTGATCCTGCGCTACCGCCTGGATGACCTGCTGCAGGACACGCCGGCCGAACGCTGGCTGCGCCTGGCCAAACCCTTCGTTCCGCGGGCCTCTGCCGACATCGCCGCGCAATCGCGTGGCGCACGCCTGCGCCTGGCGCTGCAGGACCTGGGTCCGATCTTCGTCAAGTTCGGGCAGATCCTGTCGACCCGTCGCGACCTGGTGCCGCCGGACGTGGCCAACGAACTGACCCTGCTGCAGGACCGGGTCAAGCCGTTCGACGGCGACACCGCGCGCCGCATCGTCGAGGACGCGCTGGGCCTGCCGGTCAGCGAAGCCTTTGCCAGCTTCGATACCGAACCGCTGGCGTCGGCCTCGATCGCGCAGGTCCATGCGGCCACGCTGGCCGATGGCCGCCAGGTGGTGGTCAAGGTGCTGCGCCCGGGCATCGAGAAGCAGATCGACGCCGATATCGCCCTGCTCAATTCACTGGCCGCGCTGGTTGAGCGCACCCACCCGCGTGCCGACAAGATCCGCCCGCGCGAAGTCGTGGCGGAAGTGGAGAACACCCTGGCCGCCGAGCTGGACCTGCAGCGCGAAGGCGCCAACGCCAGCGTGCTGCGCCGCTTCTGGGAGAACTCCGACGACCTGTACGTGCCGGAAGTGATCTGGAGCCACACGGCCGAGCGCGCGCTGACCCTGGAGCGCGTGTGGGGCATTCCCTCCGATGACATCGTGGCACTGGACGCCGCCGGGATCGATCGCAAGGCGCTGGCCGCCAAGGGCGTGCGGGTGTTCTACACCCAGGTGTTCCGCGACAACTTCTTCCACGCCGATGCGCATGCCGGCAACATCTGGGTCGACCCCGATCCGGCACGCCGCAGCGATCCGCGCTTCATCGCGCTGGACTTCGGCATCATGGGCCAGCTGTCGCAGGAAGATCAGTACTACCTGGCCGAGAACTTCATGGCCATCTTCAACCGCGACTACCGCCGCATCGCCGAGCTGCACGTGCAGGCGCGCTGGATGCCGGACCACGTGCGCATCGACGACCTGGAAGCGGCGGTGCGGTCGGTGTGCGAGCCGTACTTCACCCGCCCGCTGTCGCAGATCTCGCTGGCGGAAGTGCTGATGAAGCTGTTCCGCGTGGCGCAGCGCTACCAGCTGACGCTGCAGCCGCAGCTGATCCTGCTGCAGAAGACCCTGTTGAACATCGAAGGCGTCGGTCGCCAGCTCGACCCGCAGATCGATATCTGGGCGGTGGCCAAGCCGGTACTGGCGAAGATCCTGCGCGAGCGCTACAGCCCGCGCAGGGTGATGCGCGAGCTCGGCAAGCGCCTGCCGGAAATCATGACCCACGCACCGGACATGCCACGCCTGGTGCATGCCTGGCTGACCCAGCAGGTGGAGGGACGTCACGAGCTGGCGATGCGCTCGCGCGATCTGGTATCGCTCGATGCCAGCGTGCAGCGCCTGCAGAAGCATGCGGTCGGTGCCATCACCGGCGTCGGCCTGCTTGCCATTGCCGCCTTGATGTACGTGCTGCAGCCGCCCGGCTGGTACTGGGGCGACCTGCCGATGTGGAGCTGGCTGTCGGGCGCGGTGGGTGTGGCCGCATTGGCCCGGGCGTGGTGGAAGTAGCCGGCGTGCTGCAGGCGCTCAAGGACGAACTGGCGCGCTTTGGCGCCGACAACGATGCGCGCGAAAGCGAGCGGGCCCGGCGCATGCTCAACATCACGCCGGATACCGGTGCGCTGCTGTCGCTGCTGGTACGTTTCGGACAGGCGCGGCGCGTGCTGGAGATCGGCACCTCCAACGGCTATTCCACCCTGTGGCTGGCCGAGGCTGCCGCTGCCATCGACGGCCATGTGACCACGCTGGAGTACGCTGCCGACAAGGTGGCCCTGGCCGGCGCGACCTTCGCCCGCAGCGGCCTGCAGGCGCATATCACCTTGGTGCACGCTGACGCCGGGGCGTGGCTGGCGCAGGCGGCCGATGCCAGCATCGACCTGCTGTTCCTCGATTCGGATCGCGAGCAGTACGCTGGCTGGTGGCCGCACCTGCGCCGCGTGCTGCGGCCCGGTGGCCTGCTGGTGGTGGACAACGCGATCTCCCACGCCGAACAGATGGAGCCGCTGCGTGCAGCACTGGTGGCCGATCCTGATGTCAGCGTCAGCCTGGTGCCGGTGGGCAACGGTGAACTGCTGGCACTGCGCAACGTTTGACTGCCTCGCGGCACAAACCCGGGGTCAGATCCCTTTTCCGCAGGAAAAGGGATCTGACCCCATACAGGCCGCCCGTATAATCGCGCGGTGAGCACCGAACCCGATACCCTCGCCGCGGTCGAGACCGACACCGCCCCCCTTCGGCTCCTGCACCTGGATGAACGCCTGGCGGTGGTCGACAAGCCGGCCGGGCTGATGGTCCATGACAGCAAGCTGGCCCGTGGCGAAGATGATTTCCTGGCCGATCGCCTGCGTGAGCAGCTCGGGCGCCCGATCTTTCTGGTGCATCGGCTGGATCGTGCCACCAGTGGCTGCCTGCTGCTGGCTTTCGACCGTGACACCGCCAGTGCGCTGGGCAAGGCCCTGATGGGCGGCGAGGTGGCCAAGGACTACCTGACCATCTGCCGCGGCTGGCCGGCCGAGGCGTCTTGGCGGGTCGACCACGACCTCGACGGCGGCCCCGGAAAACCGGTCAAGAAGCCTGCCATCACCGACTTCCAGTGCCTGGCTACCGGCGAGCTGCCGGTGCCGGTCGGCGAGTTCGCCCGTTCGCGCTATGCGCTGCTGCGCTGCCAGCCGCAGACCGGACGGTTCCGGCAGATCCGCCGGCATCTCAAGCATCTTTCGCACCACATGATCGGCGATACCAGCCACGGCGACGGCCGCCACAACCGCATCTTCCGCATGCAGGGGGTGCACCGCATGCTGCTGCACGCCGAGCGCCTGCGTTTTCCCCATCCCGAGGGCGGCACGGTGGATGTGCGGGCGCCGCTGGACCGGGAATTCCAGAAGGCACTGGACCTGTTCGGTTGGCGGGTGGAGTGAAGGCAGCGCCGGGCATGGCCCGGCGCTACCGCCTCACTTCTTTTCGGGCTCGTTGACGATCGCTTCCAGATCCTTCTGCAGGTCGGCGAACAGCGGCTGCATGCGCGACTGGATGGCCACCATCACGTTCTGCATCAGCGCCGGGGTCTTGTCGAGCAGACTCTGGCCCGCCGGGCTCTCGTAGAACTCGGCCATCGCCAGCACGTCTTCCTTGCTGAAGGTCTTCTTGTAGAGATCCACGTACATCGGCCGCAGCTGCTGCCATGACAGGGCCTGGCGCAGGGTCTGGCTGGTCCGTGCCTGGATGCGCTTGAGCTGCTCCTGCTGCTGGGCATTGAGCTGGCGCTGCGACGCGACCTGCTGGAACTGCTGCTGCTGCATCGCCTCGATCTGCGGCAGCATGGTGTCGATCATGCTCTGCGCGCGGGAGGCCGACAGCAGGCGGTTGATGTCGCCGTCGGTCGGCGCGGCGGCCAGGACCGGGGCGCTGGCCACGGCAAGCGCCAGCAGAAGGGCAGCACGGCGTAGCAGGGCGGGCAGGGTGGATGCGGAGCGGATCATGCGAAGCTTCCTGCGGTACATGGGACGGCCAGCATACCCGCTGGCAAGGCGAAGGCGGCGTGTTCGGTGCCTGATCGGCGGCATACGGCGCGCGATGCCGCACTCCGCCACGTGGCTGCCGTTACAATGCGCGGATGGGCAGTGGACCGGTCACCATCAGCGCGCAGCTTGAAATCCCCGACGGCGAGATCGTCGAGCGTTTCGTGCGTGCCAGTGGTGCCGGTGGCCAGAACGTCAACAAGGTGTCCACCGCGGTGGAACTGCGTTTCGACGTGGCCAACTCGCCCTCGTTGCCCGAACCGTTGCGCGCGCGCCTGCTGGCGCGGCGTGACCGGCGGATGACCGGCGAAGGCGTGCTGGTCATCGACGCGCAACGCTTCCGGACCCAGGATCGCAATCGCGAGGATGCGCGCGAGCGGCTGGCGGCCTTCATCCAGGCCGGGTTGAGCGTGCCCAAACCGCGCAAGGCCACCAAGCCGACCCTCGGGTCGAAACTGCGTCGTCTGGACGCCAAACGCGGGCGCGCGCAGATCAAGCGCGGGCGCTCCTCACGTGACTGGGAGTGATTGCTTGAACAACCCGACTCCGTTGCTGCCGGCCATCCCGCCGAACATGCCGCAGGTCAGATCCAACCCGTTCCTGCGCTGGCTGGCGCGCTGCACCCTGCGCATGGGCGGCTGGAAGGTGGTCGGCACCCTGCCGGACATCCCGAAGCTGGTCTTCATCATCGCCCCGCACTCGTCCAACTGGGACGGGTTCTGGGGCATGGCGGCCAAGATCGCACTGGGCATGAAGGTCAAGGTGCTGGGCAAGGCGTCGCTGTTCTGGTGGCCGCTGGGCCCGCTGCTGCACCGGCTGGGCGTGATCCCGCTGGACCGCAGCTCGCCGCAGGGAACCGTCGGCCAGGCCGTGGACCTGATCCGCAACAACGACAGGATGTGGTTCGCGATCACCCCGGAAGGCACCCGCAAGGCGGTCAAGGAATGGAAGGCCGGATTCCTGAAGATCGCGCGGATGGCCGACGTGCCGATCCTGACCGCCTATTTCCATTATCCGGAGAAGGTCATCGGCGTCGGTCCGCTGTTCCATCCCACCGGCGATGACGTGGCCGACATGGCCGCCATCCGCGAGTTCTACCGGCCCTGGATCGGCAAGACCCGCGGCACGGTCTGAGCCGGCCGCCAGTGAAGGTCCAGAGGCCACGTCCGGCACATGCCGGGCGAGCACGACAGGAGTAGGGTGGACGGCCGGCATCCCATCCCGTCTGCCCAAGGAGCGTTTTACATGTCGCGTACCGTAGTCCTGGCCGCCGCCATCAGCCTGGCGCTGGCGGCCTGTTCCGGCAAGGAGTCCACCCCCGTGTCCGCAGCCCAGAATACCCCGGCCCAGCAGCCGGCCGATGCCTCCACCAACCCGCTGCTGAGCGCCAGCACGCTGCCGTTCCAGGCGCCGCCGTTCGACAAGATCAAGGACAGCGACTACCTGCCGGCGTTCGAGGAAGGCATGCGCCAGCACCTGGCCGACGTGCGCAAGATCGCCGACAACAGCGAGCCGGCCACCTTCGACAACACCATCGTGGCGATGGAGCGCAGCGGTGAGACCCTGACCCGCGTGTCGCGCATCTTCTTCGGCCTGGTGCAGGCCGATACCAACGATGCGCGCCAGAAGATCCAGGAAGAAGTCGCGCCGAAACTGGCCGCGCACCAGGACGAGATCAGCCTCGACCCGAAGCTGTTCGCACGCGTGAAGTCGCTGTACGACCAGCGTGACACGCTGGGCCTGGACCCGGTGCAGAAGCGCCTGGTCGAGCATTACTACGACGGCCTGGTGCGTGCCGGTGCGCAGCTGTCCGACGCCGACAAGGCCAGCCTGCGCAAGCTCAACGTGGAAGAGACCACGCTTTCCACCCAGTTCCATACCCGCCTGGTCGCCGCCACCGCAGCCGCTGCCGTCATCGTGGACGACAAGGCCAAGCTGGCCGGCCTGGATGAGAACGCGATCAACACCGCAGCTGCCGATGCGAAGGCGCGCAAGCTTGACGGCAAGTTCCTGCTGCCGCTGCAGAACACCACCCAGCAGCCGGTGCTTGGTTCGCTGAGCGACCGCGACCAGCGCGCCGCCGTGCTCAAGGCCTCGGAAACCCGCGCCGAGCGCGGTGATGCCAACGATACCCGCCAGACCGTGCAGCGCCTGGCCCAGCTGCGTGCGCAGAAGGCCAAGCTGCTGGGTTTCGACACCTTCGCCGACTACCAGCTGGGCGACCAGATGGCCAAGACCCCGGCCGCCGCGCTGAAGCTGCTGACCGACACCGTGCCGGCTGCCACCGCCAAGGCACGTGCCGAAGCCGGCGAGATCCAGAAGGTGATCGACGCGCAGAAGGGCGGTTTCCAGGTTGCGGCCTCGGACTGGGACTTCTACGCCGAGCAGGTACGCAAGGCCAAGTACGATCTGGATGAGTCGCAGATCAAGCCCTACTTCGAGCTGGACAACGTGCTGCAGAACGGCGTCTTCTACGCCGCCACCCAGCTGTACGGCATCACCTTCAAGCCACGTACCGACATTCCGACCTACCACCCGGACATGAAGGTGTATGAAGTGTTCGACAAGGACGGCACCTCGCTGGCCCTGTTCTACACCGACTACTTCAAGCGTGACAGCAAGTCCGGCGGCGCGTGGATGGACGTGTTCGTCGAGCAGGATGGCCTGACCGGCGCCAAGCCGGTGGTCTACAACGTCTGCAACTTCACCAAGCCGGCCGAAGGCCAGCCGGCGCTGTTGAGCTTCGACGACGTCACCACCCTGTTCCACGAGTTCGGCCACGCCCTGCACGGCATGTTCTCGAACGTGAAGTACCCCTCGATCGCCGGCACGGCCACCTCGCGCGATTTCGTCGAGTTCCCGTCGCAGTTCAACGAGCACTGGGCGCTGGATCCGAAGGTGTTCGCCAACTACGCCAAGAACTACAAGACCGGCGAGCCGATGCCGCAGGAACTGGTCGACAAGATCCTCAAGGCGCGCAGCTTCAACCAGGGCTACGCCACCACCGAGTACCTGTCGGCTGCGCTGCTGGACCTGGCCTGGCACACGCAGAAGGCCGACGCGCCGCTGCAGGATGTCGGAGCCTTCGAAGCCAGCGCGCTGAAGAAGTTCAAGGTCGATCTGCCGCAGGTTCCGCCGCGCTACCGCACTACCTACTTCGACCACATCTGGGGCGGTGGCTACTCGGCCGGCTACTACGCCTACTTCTGGGCGGAGGTGCTCGACCATGACGCCTTCCAGTGGTTCACCGAGAACGGCGGCCTGACCGCGGCCAATGGCCAGCAATTCCGCGACAAGATCCTCTCGCGCGGCAACAGCGTGGAGCTGTCGACCCTGTACCGCGATTTCCGCGGCAAGGACCCGTCGGTGGAACCGCTGCTGAAGTTCCGCGGGCTGAAGTAAGAAAGCGAAAACGGCGGGGGCGACCCCGCCGTTTTTCTTTCTGTAGCGTCGAGCCATGCTCGACGTTCTTCTGTAGAGCCGAGCCCATGCTCGGCTGATGTTTCCTGGAAACATCAGCCGAGCATGGGCTCGGCTCTACAAACAGCGTTACGTCCCCACGTGCACCCGGTTCGCCTGTTCGGCAAGGCCCAGGTGATCCAGCGCGATATCCAGCGCCAGCACGTAGCTCTGCGCGCCATAGCCGGCGGCGATGCCCAGGCGCTGGCCGATGCCGGCCGGCAGACAGGGCTCAGCCACCGCGCCGTCGTCATGCACCTCCACGTAGGCGTTGTGCAGATAGGGCAGCAGGCGCTGCAGACGCAGGCTGCCGGCACACGCGCCGGGATCGAGCAATGTCACTTCGCCGCGGCTGTGATCGGCCACGCGCAGGGCATCCAGCAGTTCCTGTTCCGAACCGCAGGCACGGATGGCCACGCTGGTGCCGGCATCGATCGCACGGTGTACCAGCGACTTCAGTACCGGTGCCGGCAGCGGCAGTGCGGTACGGATCAATGTGCCGGCCGCTTCCGGGCCGCGGATGATGAAGATCGACATGGCTCACCCCTCCTGCGCCAGGCGGCGGCCGACGATGGCCAGCGACAGCGGATAACCGGCCTGCTGGCTGCGCTGGTCGACCACCACCGCGGCCGGCCCATGCTGCAGGCGCAGGCGCGCGTCCAGGCCGGGTTCGCGGGCGCTCTGCAGTTCGATGTACTGCGCCGGCAGCCGCTCCAGGGCGGCCTGCAGCGCGCTGCCCTCGGCCTGCCATTGCGCCTCGTCGGCCACGCCCACGTCCAGCAGTACCCAGTCGGCCGAGCGCGCCTGCGGCTGGCACAGGCACTGGCGCACTTCGGACAGGCTGGCGCAGTCGCTGCACAGCACGCGGTGGCCGGACAACTGCGCCGGCAGCTGCGGACGCGGTGCCGATGAAGAGGCGTGGCGGATCACCAGGAGGGTCATACAACACCTTGCGGAAAGCGCCGTTCGGCGCGGTGGGCAGACGATGCGCGCAGTGCCCGTAAAGGTGCGATGCCGGGCGCCGGGCCCGGGCGTAAAACCTGCGTAACCCTGCATCGGCAGCGCCGGGCCATGCCCGGAGAGCACATGGCGCGGCCGTTCCAACACTCGGCCGGGCATGGCCCGGCGCGACCGGGAACCTCTTGCACCCGGATGGGGTCTGAAGACCCTGCCACCCCATCGGAACCTGACATGGATGCTGTTGCCCGACCGCCGTTCCCGCAACGCGCTCTCGCCTGGCTGAAGAAGGAGGCGCTGCCGCTGCTGCTCATGCTGGGCCTGCTCGCCGCCGCCCGCGACACCCTCGCCAATCATTACGTGGTGCCCAGTGGCTCGATGCAGCCGACCCTGCAGCCCGGTGACCGGGTGGTGGTGGACATGCGTGCCTATGGCCTGCGCCTGCCGTTCACCAACACGTCCCTGCTGTCCACCGGCCAGCCGCAGCGCGGCGAGGTGGCGGTATTCGATTCGCCTGCCGACGGCACCCGCCTGATCAAGCGGGTCGCCGCCGTGGCCGGCGACCACGTGCAACTGCACGAGGGCCACCTGAGCATCAACGGCCACCCGCTGCAGATGGCCGACCTGCAGGACGTGGAGGCCTTCGGCAGCCGCCGTGCCCGCCTGGACCTGGACATGGGCGGTGGTCCCGACATTGCGGACCTGGTGGTACCGGCCGGCAAGCTGCTGGTGCTGGGGGATCATCGCGGCAACAGTTTCGATGGCCGCTTCTTCGGCTTTGTCGACGCCGACAAAGTCTACGGGCGCGCGGTGGCCGTCTACTACCGCCGCGGCGATGGCTTCCAGTGGCAGCACCTGTGAGTTGAATCGATACGTCAGGGATATCAATCCTGACTTTTCAGGTTATGGATCGACTGGATGGACGGGCCTACTCTGGGGCCCGTTCCCTCCACCCCGGCCGCCCCTACGGCCCATCGATCCCATGACTGGCGAAACCGCCGCGGCCCCCGAACGTCGCTTCCCTCCTGCCGATTCCAGCCCCGAAACGCGCATCCAGCAGGGCACGCCAGCGTTCCGCCGCACGGCGGTCGCGCTGTTCCTGGCCGGCTTCTCCACCTTTGGCCTGCTGTACACGGTGCAGCCGTTGCTGCCCGAGTTCAGCCGCCACTTCGGCGTCTCCGCCGCCGGCAGCGCGATGTCGCTGTCACTGACCACCGGCACGCTGGCCGTGGCGATGCTGCTGGCCGGGCTGCTGTCCGACGCCGTGGGCCGCAGGCCGTTGATGATCGTCGCCCTGCTGGCCTCGGCCATCCTCTCGCTGAGTACCGCCCTGGTCGATGACTGGACCACGCTGCTGGTGCTGCGCACCCTGCTGGGCCTGGCCCTGAGTGGCGTGCCGGCGGTGGCGATGACCTATCTGGTCGAAGAAATGGACAGCCGCGCACTGGGCCTGGCGATGGGCCTGTACATCGGCGGCAACGCGATCGGTGGCATGAGCGGGCGCCTGCTCGCCGGCATCATCGCCGACCATTGGGGGTGGCGCTGGGGCATCGGCGTGGTCTCGATCATCGCCGTGGCCAGCACCGTGCTGCTGTGGCTGCAGCTGCCACCATCGCGGCATTTCCAGGCCCGTCGCGGCGGCCTGCGCCAGCTGCCGTCGCGCTGGCGCACGTTGTTCGCCGATCCTGGCCTGCCGTGGCTGTTCGCCACCTCCTTCGTGTTGATGGGCGTATTCGTCACCCTCTACAACTACCTCGGCTATCACCTGCTGGCGCCGCCGTACCACCTCAGCCAGACCGTGGTCGGGCTGATCTTCAGCGTCTACCTGGTCGGTACGTTCAGCTCGGCATGGATGGGCCAACAGGCCACGCGGTACGGCCGTGGGCGCGTCCTGTCGATCTCCTTCGTGCTTATCGGTGCCGGCATCGCGCTGCTGGCGATGCCGTGGCTGACCACGATGGCGCTGGGCATCGCGCTGGTGACCTTCGGCTTCTTCGGCGGTCATTCGGTCGCCAGCAGCTGGGTCGGCAGCCGGGCGGGCATGATGCGCGCGGAAGCCTCGGCACTGTATCTGTTCGCCTACTACCTGGGGTCGAGCGTGCTGGGCGGTGTGGGCGGGCTTGCCTACGCCGCGTGGGACTGGCTGGGGGTGTGCGCGTTCGCGGCAGTGCTGACCCTGCTTGGCGGTGGCATCGTCTGGGCGTTGCAGCAGCGCGCCCCGCAGCCGGTGACGGCCTGATGCTCGCCGGGCCATGCCCGGCGAGCGCGCAGCGCGGCGCTTCACTCTTCGGCGAATGCGCCGCGCAGCAGGCCGGCGAAGTTGCGGATCAGCGGCGTCACTCCCTCACGGCGCCATGCCAGCTGCACCTCCGAGTGCGCGCCGGCATCGGCCAGCGCGACAAAGCGCGCGCCTTCCACCCGGATGTGGTCGCACGAGGACGGCAGGATCGCCGCACCCAGGCCAGCCGCCGCCAGGCTGATCAGCGTGGACGCCTCACCGGCTTCCTGCACGATGCGTGGAGTGAATCCGGCAGCCGCGCACAGCGCGATCATGTGGTCATGGATGCCGGCGCCGGCACTGCGTCGAAAGGCCACGAACGGTTCCTGCGCGAACGCACGCAGCGACAGCGTTCCCTGTTCCGGGAGCCGGCGCAGGGCAGGGTGGTCGGCATGCACGATCAACGCCAGCGGATCGACGAACAGGCTGTGCGCAACCAGTTCCGGCGGCAGCGCGCGCTTGCGGATGATGCCCACGTCCAGTGAACCGTCGAGCAGGGCGTCGATCTGCTGCAGCGTGTTCATCTCGCTCAGCTGCAGCCGCACCTGCGGATACTGCTGGCGGTAGCGCAGGATCGAGCGCGGAATCTGCGGCGACAGCGGTGTGGCCCGGGTCAGCCCGATATGCAGCTCACCCTGTTCGCCGCGCTGTGTGCGCTGCACCTCGTCCATTGCCGTCTCCACCTGCTGCACGATGGCCCGCGCGCGCTCCTGCAGCAGTTCGCCGGCAGGCGTCAGCTGCACGCGGCGATGGCTGCGCACGAACAGGCGCGCCCCGATCAGGTCCTCCAGCTGGCGGATCTGCTGGCTGAGCGGCGGCTGCGACATGCCCAGCCGCTCGGCCGCCTGGCCGAAGTGCAGGGTCTCGGCAACGGCAAGGAAATAGCGCAGGTGGCGCAGTTCGATGGACATGCGCCCAGTCTATTCATCGCCGGCCGGAAATGAATCAGAGGTTGGATCCGACCCCGTGCCGACCAACGGTCGGCACCCGCCAACAGCAGCTGGCACTAAACAGCAGAGGGAAACTGTCGAAGGCGGGGTGGGTCCGGTTGCGGGGGTGTGAGCGGCATGGATGCCGCGACCAAGCCCCCATGGACGGGTTTACGGCGCCCCCCGCAACCGGACCCATCCCGCCGTCCCACACATAGCCAGCTGTTGCCGTTGCTTCGGCTTGAGGCTTCGGCAGGTGCAGGGCGGCAGCCCTGCAAACCAGAACCCCCTCACCGCTCGGAGTGCCCGCTCTGGTCGTAATCGCGCGGGCTGAACAGTTCCGGCTGGATCAGCTCGATGAACGCTCGTGCCTGCGCCGACAGCGCCTTGCCGCGGCGCACGATCACGCCATAGCTGCGCTCCGGGAACCAGCGCTTCATCGACCGCGCCGCCAGCCGCTCGTGGTCGGCCTCGTTCAGGCACAGCGCCGGCACGATGGAAATACCCATGCCCATCGCCACGTACTGCTTGATTACTTCCCAGCCGCCCACCTCGAGGGCGACGGTGTACGCGATGCGATGGCGCTGGAACACCTGGTCGACCAGACGGTAGGTGATCTGCCGCTTCGGCGGCAGCACCAGCGGATAGCGGGCGATGTCGGCCAGCTCCAGCTCCGCGCCCCGGGCCAGCGGATGGTCATGCGGCGCGATCAGCACCTGCTCGAAACGATAGGCCGGGGCGTAGCTGAGGTCGGCGGGCACGTCGGTCATCGAGCCGATGGCAAGGTCAGCGGCGTCCTCGCGCAGCAGGTCGGTGCCGTCCGCGCTGATCGCGTTGTGCAGGGTCAGGCGCACGTCCGGGTGATGCATGCGGAAGCGCTCGACGATCTTCGGCAGCAGGTACAGGATGGTCGAACTGTTGGCCGCGATGTTCAGCTCGCCCGCATCCAGCCCGCGCACCTTGTCGCGGAAGCGCGCCTCCAGCCCGTCCAGGCTCTCCACCAGCGGTTGTGCCATTTCGTACAGCAGCTGGCCCTCGCGGCTGGGCACCAGGCGGCGGCCGCTGCGCTCGAACAGCGGTACGCCCAGCTCCCGCTCCAGCGCCTGCAATTGCAGGCTGATGGCCGGCTGGCTGACGAAAAGCGCCTCAGCCGCCCGTGAGACTGAACCCAGACGCACGGTCTGGCAGAACGCACGCAAGGGCTTCAGGCGGTCGGATTTGTAGGAAAAACGAGGACTTGGCGAGCTGCGCGTGGTCATGGCGTAACGAGTATTAGCACAATTTATGTAAAGCATTGCAAAAACTGTTTTGCCAAATACTGAGCGCCAGCGGCACGGTGGAGACGTTCCCCACTGCTGGAGTCGTCCCATGTCCGCCGTCGCTTCCGCTGTTCCCTCCCCCGCCGCCAAGGCCACGCCCGGCATCGCCCTGGCGACCCGGGTGGCCGGCCAGGACACCCTGCTGCCGGCGCCGCTGCTGGCCCTGCTGGTGTCGCTGCACCGGGCGGTGGAGCCGGGTCGGCAGGCGCGGCTGCAGGCTCGCCGTGAGCGCCAGGCGTTCTTCGACCGCGGCGGCCTGCCGGACTTCCGTGAGGACACCGCCGCGATCCGCAGCGGCGACTGGACCGTCGCACCGCTGCCGGCCGCGCTGCAGGACCGCCGCGTCGAGATCACCGGCCCGACCGATCCGAAGATGGTCATCAACGCGCTGAACTCCGGCGCCAAGGTGTTCATGGCCGACTTCGAGGATTCGACCTCGCCGACCTGGCGCAACCTGCTGGCCGGGCAGCAGTCGCTGGCCGCTGCGGTGCGTGGTGACCTGGAGTACACCGCGGCCAATGGCAAGCACTACACCCTGCGCCCGTACGACGAGCAGGCCGTGCTGATCGTGCGCCCGCGTGGCTGGCATCTGGACGAGAAGCACGTCCGCATCGATGGCCAGTTCCTGGCCGGTGGGCTGTTCGACGCGGCGGTGTTCGCCTTCCACAACGCCCGCACGCTGCAGCGCAAGGATCGTGGCCCGTACTTCTACCTGCCCAAGCTGCAGAGCATGGAAGAGGCGGCCCTGTGGGAGACCGCGCTGTCGCACATCGAAGGCATGCTGGGCCTGCCGCACGGGCAGATCAAGGTGACCGTGCTGATCGAAACGCTGCCGGCGGTGTTCGAGATGGACGAGATCCTGCACGCGCTGCGCGACCGCATCGTCGGCCTGAACTGCGGGCGCTGGGACTACATCTTCTCTTACCTGAAGACCTTCCGCCGCCACGCCGACCGCGTGCTGCCCGAGCGCGGCCAGGTGACCATGACCCAGCCGTTCCTGAAGGCGTATTCGGAACTGCTGATCCAGACGTGCCACCGCCGGGGGGCACATGCGATGGGCGGCATGGCGGCGCAGATTCCGATCAACAACGACGCCGCTGCCAACGAGCAGGCGATGGCGCGTGTGCGTGCCGACAAGCTGCGCGAGGTGAGTGCAGGCCATGACGGCACCTGGGTCGCGCATCCGGCGTTGATTCCGGTGGCGATGGCGATCTTCGACGAGCACATGCCTGCGCCCAACCAGCACCACGTCCTGCGTCAGGACGTGCGCGTGGGCCGCGACGAACTGATCGCGCGTCCGCCGGGCACCATCACCCGCGCCGGCTTCGAGGGCAATGTCGAAGTCTGCGTGCGCTACCTGGCCGCGTGGCTGGACGGCAACGGTTGCGTGCCCATCCATCACCTGATGGAAGACGCGGCAACCGCCGAGATCAGCCGCAGCCAGTTGTGGCAGTGGCTGCATACCCCGGGCCAGCAGCTGGACGACGGCACTGCCATCGACTTGGCACTGCTCGACACCACCCTGGCGCAGTTGCCCGCACGCCTGGGTGATACCACGGCGCTGCCCGGCGGCGCGCGCATCGGCGAAGCCATCGCCCTGCTTGGCGAACTGAGCCGCAACGATGAACTGACCGACTTCCTGACCCTGCCGGCCTACGCGCGCATCGACTGATCCCCGCGCCCGTTTCCACGCCGCTTCCCTTCCCGCTGCACGCACCACTGAACTGGAGATAGACATGAGCACCCTGCCCACTGCCGAACAGATCCAGCACGACTGGGATACCAACCCGCGCTGGGAAGGCATCCAGCGCAACTACAGCGCCGCCGACGTGGTGCGCCTGCGCGGCACTGTCCATATCGAGCATTCGCTGGCCCGGCTGGGCGCGGAGAAGCTGTGGAAGTCGCTGCACGAGCGCGAGTTCGTCAACGCGCTGGGCGCACTGACCGGCAACCAGGCCATGCAGCAGGTCAAGGCCGGCCTGAAGGCCATCTACCTGTCCGGCTGGCAGGTGGCGGCCGATGCCAACCTGGCCGGGCAGATGTATCCGGACCAGTCGCTGTATCCGGCCGATTCGGTGCCGGCGGTGGTCAAGCGCATCAACAACACGCTGCTGCGCGCCGACCAGCTGCATCACGCTGAAGGCAAGGACGACATCGATTTCCTGCAGCCGATCGTGGCTGATGCCGAGGCCGGCTTCGGTGGCGTGCTCAATGCCTTTGAACTGATGAAGGCGATGATCGAAGCCGGCGCCGCGGGCGTGCATTTCGAGGACCAGCTGGCATCGGTGAAGAAGTGCGGCCACATGGGCGGCAAGGTGCTGGTGCCGACCCGCGAGGCCATCGAGAAACTCAACGCCGCGCGGCTGGCGGCGGATGTGCTGGGTGTGCCGACCCTGCTGGTGGCGCGCACCGACGCTGAAGCGGCCGACCTGTTGACCAGTGACATCGACGGCAACGATAAGCCGTTCACCACCGGCGAGCGCACCGTCGAAGGCTTCTACAAGACCCGCAACGGCCTGGAACAGGCCATCAGCCGCGGCCTGGCCTATGCACCGTATGCCGATCTGGTGTGGTGCGAGACCGGCAAGCCGGACCTGGAGTTCGCGCGCAGGTTCGCCGAAGCCATCCATGCGAAGTTCCCCGGCAAGCTGCTGGCCTACAACTGCTCGCCGAGCTTCAACTGGAAGAAGAACCTGGACGACGCCACCATCGCCAAGTTCCAGAAGGAGCTGGGCAGCTATGGCTACAAGTTCCAGTTCATCACCCTGGCCGGTTTCCACGCGCTGAACTACGGCATGTTCAACCTGGCCCACGGTTACGCGCGCCGGCAGATGAGCGCCTTCGTCGAGCTGCAGGAGGCGGAGTTCGAAGCGGCCGAACGCGGCTTCACCGCGGTCAAGCACCAGCGCGAGGTCGGCACCGGTTACTTCGACGCGGTCACCCAGGCGATCCAGCAGGGACAGTCCTCCACCACCGCGCTGACCGGTTCGACCGAAGAAGAGCAGTTCCACAGCGAACGCGCGGCCTGATCCAACGGTGGCCGTGCGATCGGCTGCCGACACCGCTCAGGGTGGCCAGGGAAGGGCCAGACAACGCCGGCCGGTCGGGGGACCTGCCGGCGTTGTTGTATCCCCTCGGCCCGGTCCCGCATGGCATCCGCGTCAATCGGGCGCACGCCTCGCCACGCAACTTGGCCCAAACCCTGTGAAGACGGGCATCAGCTTGATCCGGCAGGAATTTTTACGGACAGTCGTGCTCCCAAGGTGCAGCCCCCGGTCTCCACGCACCTACCGGCTGTCGATTCGTAAAAATGAGATAGAGCGCACACTTTAAAGCGGTGCTATGCTCCGCGGCTCACCAGGGGACGCTGGCGGCGGGTGCAGGGAATGACCGGCAGGGGTGCGGCCGAGAACACTGATGCAACGACCGGTATCGCCCATGTGGCGATGGCCGAGATCGTGCATGCGCTGCTGTCCGATGCCGAGGTCGCATTGTTCGCCAGATTCGGCCGGCCGCGCCGGCTCGAAGCCGGGCAGTGGCTGTTCCAGCGCGGCCATCGTGGCGAGCGCATGTATGTGATCCTGGAAGGCCGGATCGAACTGGATTTCGGCGAGGATCTGGTGATCAAGGTCCTCGGCCACCAGGAGTTCTTCGGCGAGCTGGGCCTGCTGGTCGGCGATCACCTGCGCAGTGCCGGTGCACGTGCGCTGGTCGATTGCCAGGTGCTGGAACTGGGGCCGGCCGATTTCCAGCGTCTGGTCGATGCCGATCCAGGGCTGGTGGCCTACTTCCTGCGCCGTACGATCATGCGCGTGCTGACCAACGAGCAGGCCCTGATCAGCCAGCTGCGGCGCCGCAACCACGATCTGGAAACGGCGCTCGACAATCTGTACATCACCACCCACCAGCTCACGCACACCCGTGAGCTGGTGCGTACCGACGAACTGACCGGGCTGCACAACCGCCGCGGGCTGACCCTGTACCTGCAGGAGTGCCGGGCCGATGGGCAGGGCGCACCGCAGGGCCTGCTGCTGATCGATTGTGATCGCTTCAAGCAGATCAACGACCGGCACGGTCACCAGGCCGGCGACCGGGTGCTGCAGAGCATGGGCAACATCCTGCGCTCGATGGCCGGCGAACACGACCTGGCCTGCCGCCTGGGCGGCGATGAGTTCTGCCTCATCCTGCGGCGCGGCACCCACGAAATCGTGCAGCATGCCGCCGAGTTCATCCTCAGCGCGGTGCATGGTCTACTCGAACGCAGCCATGGCACGCCCCATGTGAGCCTGGTGAGCATCGGCGCCAGCCTGCTGGCGCCGGATGCGGACTGGAGCGAGTGGTATGCGCGTGCGGACCGAGCGCTGTACCAGGCCAAGCGCGATGGCGGCAACTGCCTGCGCTGGGTGGACGCGCCGGACGGGCACTAGAGCGGAGACACCGGTGATGAAGGGCGACAAAGGAACGTCGGCGCCACACAACCAGCAGCTGCGCGCGCTGCTGTTCACCGACCTGTGCGATTCGCTGCAGCTGGTTGAGCGGATCGGTGATGTGGCGGCGGCCGAGCTGTTCCAGCAGCATGACCGTCTGGTGCTGGGTCTGCAGCAGCGCTGGAACGGGCAGCTGATCGACCGTTCCGACGGCCTGTTCGTACTGTTCGAGCGCACCATCGATGGCGTCGGTTTTGCCCTGGCCTACCAGACTGCGGTGGAGGCGCTGGGGCGTGAGCGCGGCATCGTGCTGCGCGCGCGTGCGGGCCTGCATGTCGGTGACGTGCTGTTGTGGAACAACAGTGCCGAAGCAATGGCCCATGGCGCCAAGCCGGTGGAGGTGGAGGGCCTGGCCAAGCCGATGGCGGCGCGGCTGATGCAGCTGGCCTGGCCGGGCCAGGTGTTGCTGTCGGCCACCGCCGAGCAGATGGCACGGCGCGCTACCTCCACGCTGCCCTGGGCCAGCGAGGCGCTGCGCTGGAAGCACCATGGGCGCTGGCGCTTCAAGGGCATCACCGAGCGCCAGGATGTGTTCGAGATCGGCCTGCGTGGCAGTGCGCCGCTGCGTCGACCGCGTTCGGGCGAGAAGGCATGGCGCGATCTACCCTTGTGGCGGCGTCCCGCGGCTGTGGTCACCGAGGCCGCGCTGGCGGTGACGCTGGGCGTGCTGCTGTGGATGCTGCTGCGCCCGGCGCCGGCCATCGCCTTCGCCGAACGGGACTGGGTGATCCTGGCCGCGGTGCAGAACACCACCGCCTATCCGCAGCTGGACAGCAGCCTGGAGCAGGCGCTGTACATCAGCCTGGGTCAGTCACGCTTCGTCAACATCCTCAGCGAGTTGAAGGTGCGCGACACCCTGCAGCTGATGCAGCGCTCGCCACAGGCACGGCTCGACCGAGGCCTGGCCATCGAGGTGGCCCTGCGCGACGGCGCACGCGCGGTGCTGGTACCGAGCGTGCTCGAGCTCAACGGCAAGGTGCGGGTCAGTGTCGAAGTGGTCGATCCGCACAGCGGCCAGACCGTCTATACGCGCTACGCCGATGGTCGAGGCCTGGAATCGATCCTGACCTCCACCGACCACGTGGTGGCAGCGCTGCGCGCCGACCTGGGCGAAGCGTTGCGTGATGTCGGTCGCGATCAGCGACCACTGCCCACCGTGGCGACGGCCAATCTCGATGCCCTGCATGCCTACGCCAAGGGCGTCGATGCCACGGCGGCCGCCCGCTACGACGACGCACTGATGTTCTACGAGCAGGCCACCCGGCTCGATCCCGCATTCGCCTTTGCCTATGTGGGGCAGATGACCATCCAGCACGCCAAGGGCAACCTGGAGCAGGCCGCCGTGCTGTACCGAAAGGCGGTCAGCCAGCGTGCCCACCTGACCGCACGCGACCAGCTGTACCTGGACGCGTGGGCAGCGGATTTCGCAGGTGCACCGCCCATGCGCATCGCCGACAAGTGGCGCCTGCTGACCGAGCTGTACCCGGACGACCCGGCCGGTTGGATGAACTACGCCAAGATCCTGTACACCCAGGGCGACTATGACGGCGCCCTGGCCGCAACACAGCCGCTGCTGGCCCGCCAGCATTCTCGGCGTGCGCTGGTGCTGGTGTTCGTGGCGCGGGTGCAGCTGGCCCGTGGCGAAGTCGCCGCAGCCGAAGCGGCGCTGCGTGGCGCACGCCTTCATCCGGGCTGGAATGGCGATGGCATGGAGCCGGTGATCGCCGCGCTGGCTGGTGATTTCGAGGCCGCCAATGCCGGCTTTGCGGCGATGCCCGTATCGGGGCCGGGGACGCGCATGCTGCGCGCGGCGGTGCTGGCCATGCAGGAGCGCGCGCACGAGGCAGCCACCGACATGCGGCAGGTGGCTGCCCAGTGCACGACGGTCGGTGGGCTGTGCGACATCTACGCGCTGCAGGCACTGGCCTGGCGCGAACAGGAAGGCGACCACGTGACGGCGCAGGAATACCTGCGTGTGCTGGACCGGGCGCTGGCCGCGGTCGACCGTCGCCATCCTGCGCCAGCGCGCCGCAATGCATTCATCGCCCTGGCGGCGGCCTATCATGCCGCGCGCGCAGGCCACGCCTCGGTGGTGATGCAGCGCAGGGACCCGCTGCAGGCCCTGCCCGAGCGCGACGCGGATCCGCGTCTGCGCGAGCTCTGGAACCTGCTGCGTGCCCGCATGGCCTTCGACCAGGGTGACCTGGACCAGGCGCAGGACCTGCTGGCGCAGCAGCCGTCGGCGAACCTGTTCCAGTGGCGGGTGCTGCAGCTGGATCTGGTGACCGCGCGCGGCGACCAGGCCGCGGTCGCACGGCAGGCGGCGTGGCTGCAGCGCCACGCCGGCCTGGCATTTGCTGAAGACACCGGTGACTACGCTCTGTTGCCACTGAACGCGATGGACGTGCAGCGGCTGGCGGCAGGCCGCGCCGCCGCAGTGATGCCTGACAAGGGCACGGTGGCCGCGCCCTGAGGCCGGTCTATCGATCCAGGCCGGGCAGGCCATCCTCGAACAGGAACGGCACGGTGAACGAGGCACGCGCGTCCAGCAGCTCCCGCAGGCGCGGAGCGGCCTTGGCGAACTCGGCCTTGCTGCCCAGCGTGGCCAGCGGCGTATGGCAGGCGCGCACGCAGTCTTCATCGGCGCCCAGATCGAGCAGTGCCTGGCCCGGATCAGCGGCGAAAGCCTTGCGGAAGTCATCGTCGCTGGACAGGCGTTCCAGCAGCTGCTGGACGACGTGGGTGGGAAGCGGTGAAGAAGACATGGCGTGCAACCGACGGGCTGGGAAAATGGAAGTATCGGCGGCGATCGTGCGAAGTTGATGGCAGGCACGTGCATCGCGCTATGATCGGCGCCCCCGCAGGCCTTTCGATTGCACGCCGATGAGATTCCGCCGTTGCCGGACACTGTTCGTCGAGCCGGTCGAACGCCCGGCCTTTGCATTGGCCGACCTGATGGCCGGCGGCACCGGGGTGACCTTCGAGCAGCGGCTGCAGGTGCGTACCGCCCACCTGCCTTCGGCATGCGAGATCGATGCCGACAGCTGCGCCTGGCTGTTGGCCTGCAGCGCCGAGCATTGGCAGCCGATGCCGGAGGATGCGGCCTGCCGCCGCCGCGTACTGGCGCTGCTGCAGCAGGGACTGCTGGTGAGCGACGATCCGGCCCATGCCGAGGCCTGTGCGGCCGAGCAGCGCGTGCGCGACAGCCACTGGTGGCCGCTGTCGGCGCTGCACTACCAGCAATCCTGCTGGGATGGCGTGGACAGCAGCGCGGACATGCAGCGTCAGCAGCTGGTGACCGCGCGCGACCTGGTCCGCAGCTTCGGCAATCCGCCGCCGGAGGCGCCGCCACGCCAGCCCGGCGCGCTTGCGCTGCCCCGCTGCGATGATGATCCGATGCAGGAACTGCTGCAGGCGCGTGCCACCTGCCGGAATTTCGATGCGACCCGCGCGCTGCCGCTGCCGTTGCTGGCACGGCTGCTGCAGCAGGTGCTGATGGCGCAGGCACAGGTGGAAACCGATCCGGACGTGCGGTTCCTGAAGAAGAACGTGCCCTCGGCCGGCAGCCTGCATCCGCTGGAAGCCTATCTGATGGTCCGCGACGTGCAGGGCCTGGCGCCGGGGCTCTACCATTACCACGCAGTCGCGCATGAACTGGCCCCGCTGCCGGTGCAGCCCGACGATCCCGCAGGGTTCCGCCTGCGCCTGCTGGCGGGCCAGCACTGGTTCGCCGATGCCCACGTGCTGCTGGTACTGGTGTGCCGCTTCGAGCGCACCTTCTGGAAGTACCGCAACCACGCCAAGGCCTACCGTGCGGTCATGCTCGACGCCGGGCACATCTCGCAGGCGTTCTACAGCGCGGCCACCGCACAGGGCCTGGGCGCGTTCGTCACGGCGGCCATCAACGAGGCCGAGGCCGCGCGCGCGCTTGCCCTGCAGCCGATGGCGGAAGGCGCGCTGGCGGTATGCGGCTTCGGCTGGCGCGCGGCAACGATGCAGACCTCGGAGATGGACCCGGCGGGCCGTGTCTGGCCCGCCAGGATCACGCCGTAGCGTGGCTCAGGCCGCTTCGAAGTCGACCAGCACCGCGCCGTCCCCGACCTGGTCGCCGGCCTTCGCCCGGTAACCCTTCACTGTGCCGTCGGCCGGTGCATGCAGGGTGTGCTCCATCTTCATCGCCTCGAGTACCACCAGCGGCGTGCCGCGCTTGACCTGGGCACCGGCCTCGACCAGCGTGGCCACGATCCTGCCGGGCATCGGCGCCAGCAGGCTGCCTGCATCGGCCACCGCATGCTCCGACTCGCCGACCGGGTCGTGCAGGGTGAAGCGGTGCTGGCCATCGGCGCCGAACAGATACAGCTGGTCACCCTCGCGCAGCAGCTGCAGTGACCAGCGACGGCCGTCCAGTTGCACCGTCAGGTGCTGGCTGTCGAGGCGACCGAGCACCGACTGCGGGGCCGCATCATCACATTGCACACGCCAGCCATCGGCCTGTGCCCACACCTTCAGCACGTGCCGGCGCTCTCCCTGCTGCAGCGGCAGCACGCGGGGCGCTGGCGCACCCAGGCGCCAGCCATCCTGTGCGCGCCAGGGCGAATGGGGATCGCGCGGGTCGCTGCCGGCGTCGGCCGTGCTGGCAACCGCGGCGACCGCGGCCAGCTGCCACAGTGCATCGTCGCTGTCACCGACGGCACTCAGGGCGGCCTGCTCGCGTTCGATCAGTGCGGTATCCAGCCGGGCGTGCGCGAATGAATCGGTGTGGACCAGCCGGCGCAGGAAACCGGCATTGGTGGTCACGCCCACCACCTGGCAGTCAGCCAGCGCCTGGCTCATGCGGTGCAATGCGCTGTCGCGGTCCACATCCCAGACGATCAGCTTGGCGATCATCGGGTCGTAATACGGCGTGATGGCGTCGCCTTCCTCCACGCCGGTATCCACGCGCACGTTGGCCGAAGCAGCCGGCAGGCGCAGGCGGCGCAGGGTACCGGTGGACGGCAGGAAGCCGCGGTCGGCATCTTCGGCGTACAGCCGTGCTTCGATCGCGTGGCCTTGGATGGCCAGCTGGTCCTGGCGCAGCGGCAGTGGCTGGCCGCAGGCCACGCGCAGCTGCCATTCCACCAGGTCGGTACCGGTGATGAACTCGGTGACCGGGTGCTCGACCTGCAGGCGGGTGTTCATTTCCATGAAGTAGAAATCACCGTCCGGGCCGGCGATGAACTCCACCGTGCCCGCGCCGACGTAGCCCACGGCGCGTGCAGCGTCGACCGCCGCCTGGCCCATCGCCGCGCGGCGCTCGGCACTCATGCCCGGTGCCGGGGCCTCTTCCAGCACTTTCTGGTGCCGGCGTTGCACCGAGCAGTCACGCTCGAACAGGTAGACCGCATCACCGTGGCTGTCGCCGAACACCTGGATCTCGATATGGCGCGGGCGCTCGACATACTTCTCGACCAGCACGTGGTCGTTGCCGAACGCCGAGGCGGCCTCGCGCTGGCAGCTGGCCAGCGCATCGATGAAGTCCTCGCTGCGTTCGACCTTGCGCATGCCCTTGCCGCCACCGCCGGCGCTGGCCTTGATCAGCACCGGATAGCCGATCGTATCGGCCTGCGCGCGCAGGAAGTCCGGCGCCTGCTGGTCACCGTGATAACCCGGCGTCAGCGGCACGCCGGCTTTGGCCATCAAGGCCTTGGCCGCGCTCTTGTCACCCATCGCGCGGATCGCGCTGGCCGGCGGCCCGATGAAGGTGATGCCGGCGGCGGCGCAGGCATCGGCGAAGTCGGCGTTCTCGGACAGGAAGCCGTATCCGGGATGGATCGCCTGCGCGCCGCTCCGGCGTGCGGCGTCGAGCAGGGCCTCGCCGCGCAGATAGCTCTCGCGTGCGGCGGCCGGCCCGATGTGGATGGCCTCGTCGGCCAGGCGCACGTGGCGGGCATTGCGGTCCGCATCGGAATACACCGCCACGGTGGCGACGCCGAGGCGGCGGCAGGTGGTGATGACGCGGCAGGCGATTTCGCCACGGTTGGCGATCAGGACTTTGGTGAACATGGCGACAGGCTCGGTCATGGCGCGGGTTACATGCGGAACACGCCGAAGCGCGTCTGCTGCGGGGCGGCGTTGAGGCTGGCCGACAGCGCCAGGGCCAACACCCGGCGGGTATCGGCCGGATCGATCACACCGTCGTCCCACAGGCGCGCGCTGGCGTAGTACGGGTGGCCCTGCTGCTCGAACTGCTCGCGGATCGGCGCCTTGAACGCGTCCTCTTCCTCGGCGGGCCATTGCCCGCCCTTGGCTTCGATGCCATCGCGACGCACCGTGGCCAGCACGCTGGCGGCCTGTTCGCCACCCATCACGCCGATGCGTGCGTTGGGCCACATCCACAGGAAATTCGGCGAATAGGCCCGCCCACACATGCCGTAGTTGCCGGCGCCGAACGAGCCGCCGATCACCACGGTGAACTTGGGCACCTTCGCGCAGGCGACCGCCATCACCAGCTTGGCACCGTCCTTGGCGATACCGCCCTGTTCGTACTTGCGCCCGACCATGAAGCCGGTGATGTTCTGCAGGAACAGCAGCGGGATGCCGCGCTGGGTGCACAGCTCGATGAAGTGCGCGCCCTTCAGGGCGGACTCGGAGAACAGGATGCCGTTGTTGGCGATGATGCCGATCGGGTAGCCGTTCAGATGGGCGAAGCCGGTGACCAGGGTGGCGCCATAGCGCGGCTTGAATTCATCGAAGCGCGAGCCATCGACCAGGCGTGCGATCACCTCGCGCACGTCGTAGGGCTTGCGCGTGTCGGCCGGGATCACGCCGTACAGTTCGTGCGCCGGCAGCAACGGTTCCTCCGGCGGCTGCATCGCCATCGCCGGTTCCGGCTTGCGCCAGTTCAGCTGGGCGATGATCGCGCGGACCCGTGCCAGCGCCTGCAGGTCGTTGTCGGCCATGTGGTCGGCCACGCCGGAAATGCGCGTGTGCACGTCCGCGCCGCCCAGTTCCTCGGCCGTTACCACTTCACCGGTGGCCGCCTTCACCAGCGGCGGGCCGCCGAGGAAGATGGTGCCCTGCTCGCGCACGATCACCGTTTCATCGCTCATCGCCGGCACGTAGGCCCCACCGGCGGTGCAGCTGCCCATGACGCAGGCGATCTGCGGGATGCCCTGCGCGGACAGGTTGGCCTGGTTGTAGAAGATGCGGCCGAAGTGGTCGCGATCGGGGAACACCTCGTCCTGCAGCGGCAGGAAGGCGCCACCGGAGTCGACCAGATAGATGCACGGCAGGTGGTTCTGCTCGGCGATCTCCTGTGCACGCAGGTGCTTCTTCACCGTCATCGGGTAATAGGTGCCGCCCTTGACCGTGGCATCGTTGGCCACGATCACGCACTCCACGCCGCTGACCCGGCCGATGCCGGCGACCACGCCGGCTGCCGGCACAGCGTCGTCGTACATGCCATGAGCAGCCAGCGGCGCGATTTCGAGGAATGCACTGCCGGCATCGAGCAGGGCGTCGATGCGGTCGCGTACCAGCAGCTTGCCGCGCGCGGTGTGCTTGGCGCGTGCCGCCTCGCTGCCGCCCAGGGCAGTGCGGGCGAGGGTGGCGTGCAGATCGTCGACCACGGCCTGCATCGCCGCGCGGTTGCTTTCAAACGTGTCGCTGCCCGGTTGCAGCTGGCTGTTCAGGACGGTCATGGGGTGGCCTTACAGGGTGCGCTGGAACAATTCACGGCCGATCAGCATGCGGCGGATCTCCGACGTGCCCGCACCGATCTCGTACAGCTTGGCGTCGCGCCACAGGCGGCCGGTCGGGTACTCGTTGATGTAGCCGTTGCCACCGAGGATCTGGATCGCCTGCCCGGTCAGCCAGGTGGCCTTCTCGGCGGCGTACAGGATCGCACCGGCCGCGTCCTGGCGGGTGGTACGGCCCTGGTCGCAGGCGCGTGCCACGGCGTACACGTAGGCGCGGCAGGCGCCCAGGCCCACGTACATGTCGGCGATCTTGGCCTGGATCAGCTGGAAGCTGCCGATCGCTTCGCCGAACTGGTGGCGTTCGTGCACGTACGGCATCACCACGTCCATGGCCGCAGCCATCAGCCCCAGCGGGCCGCCGGACAGCACCACGCGCTCGTAGTCCAGGCCGGACATCAGCACGCGCACGCCACCGCCGACGCTGCCGAGCACGTTCTCTTCGGGAATCTCGCAGTCCTGGAACACCAGCTCGCAGGTCGGCGAGGAGCGCATGCCCAGCTTGTCCAGCTTCTGCGCGGTGGAGAAACCCGGCATGCCCTTTTCAACCAGGAAGGCGGTGATGCCCCTGGCGCCGGCGTCCATGTCGGTTTTGGCATAGACCACCAGCACATCGGCGTCCGGGCCGTTGGTGATCCACATCTTGTTGCCGTTGAGGACATAGCGATCGCCACGCTTGTCGGCGCGCAGCTTCATCGATACCACGTCCGAACCGGCGCCGGGTTCGCTCATCGCCAGTGCGCCCACCTTGGCGCCGCTGCACAGGTCGGGCAGGAAGCGCTGCTTCTGCGCCTCGCTGCCGTTCTTGCGCAGCTGGTTCACGCACAGGTTGGAGTGCGCGCCATAGGACAGGCCGATGCCGCCGGAGGCGCGCGAGACCTCTTCCATCGCCACCACGTGGGCCAGGTAGCCCATGCCGGTACCGCCGTATTCTTCCTCGACGGTAAGGCCGAGCAGGCCCTGTTCGCCCAGTTTCGGCCACAGTGCCTGCGGGAACTGGTTGGTCGCATCGGCCTCGGCCGCCAGCGGCGCGATCTCGGCGGCGGCAAAATGGGCCACGCTCTGGCGCAGCAGGTCGATCTCTTCACCGAGATCGAAGTTCAGGGATGGCACGTGCATTACAGCGGCTCCACGGCGGCAAAGTGGGGGATGGACGCACCCAGGGCTTGCCGGCGATGGTTTCCAGGACCGCGCCGGCACGGGCGAGGCCCCAGCGTAACGGGGTTCGGGAAAGAAGTGAACACAAATTCAAAAATTGAAACCAGAATCAAAACATGGCCTACAAACGCTCTGCACTGATGGAAGAACGCCTGGCCGGGGCCCGCGAGCGGATCCTGCTGGCAACCCGTGAACGGGTCGCCACCGGCGGCTGGCGAAACGCCCCGGTGACCGCCGTGGCAACCCAGGCGGGGGTCTCCACCGGCCTGATATACCGTCATTTCCCCTCCAAGGCCGACCTGTTCGTGGAGGTGCTCAACGCGGCGGTGGCCCATGAAGTGGCGATCATGGAACGCATCGCCAGCGGCCCGGAGGCGGCCAGCGAGCGCCTGCGGCTGGCCATCGCCGCCTTCGTGCGCCGCGCCCTGGCGGGTCCGGGGCTGGCCCACGCCTTCATCGTCGAACCGGTCGATCCGGACGTGGAAGCCGAGCGCATGCGCGGCCGCCGTGCCTTCGGTGATGTGTTCCTGCGCCTGGTGGAGGAAGGCGTGGCCGCCGGCGAACTGCCTGCGCAGGATGCGCATGTGGCGGCCGCGTGCCTGGTCGGCGCCTTCACCGAAGCGATGGTTGGCCCGACTGCGCCCAGCCGTGAAGCGCATCGCGACGAGGATGCGCTGGTCGACGCCATCTGCAGCTTCTGCCTGCGTGCCATCGGCGCACCGGTAAATCGGTAGCGCCGGGCCATGCCCGGTGGCTTGTGTTGCTGGGGTCAGATCCCTTTTGCGGCGCAAAAGGGATCTGACCCCAGCCCCCGGCATGTTGCGCCGCACCAGCATTGACGCCTGTTGTCGCGCGCAGGGTGCGTTCTATACTCGGCCCATCACGCAGTCGCTCAGCCGTGGTCCAACGACTACCAGCCAGGGGTAACGAAGAGTGCGGAATTACGATCTGGAGTTCCTGAAACGCTTCTCCATGGTGATCGCGCTGTTGATGGCCATCACTCTGGGTCTGATCTTCCTTGCCGCCTTCCTGCACACCCGGATTCCGCCCGAGGTGTCGCCCACTGCGGCCAAACGCACCGAACAGCGCATCGCGCCGACCGGAGCGGTGTACGCCGGCAGTACCGGTGCGGCCGCGCAGGCAGCCGCCAAGGCGGCCGCGCTGGCCAAGGCCGCCTCGCAGGTGGCCTACGGCGGCACCACCGATGGCAAGGTCATCTTCGACAACCTGTGCACCGCCTGCCACACCACCGGGGTGGGCCAGGCGCCGACCCTGGACCGCGCGCACTGGGACCAGCGCATCACGCAGGGCAAGGACACGCTCTACAAGCACGCCATCGAGGGCTACACCGGCCCGGACGGCGGCATCATGCCTCCCAAGGGCGGCAACCCGGCGCTGACCGAGGAACAGATCCACGCCACCGTGGACTGGATGCTGGGCAACCTGAAGTAGGACCTTTCCGCAGCGCCGGGCCTGCCCTCGGCAGCCTCTGCGCCACCTGCGCGGGCGGCTGCCGGACATGGGCCCGGCGCTGCCATCCCGTCGTCGACGGCCCCCGGGGCTTTGCCCACCCGGGCCGATCGCCGGGCTGCAGTCGGGCGTTCGTATTTCGGGGTTAGTCTGTGCCTCCCTTCCGTGGAGTCGCCCGTCGATGCGCCGCCGTTCCCTTGTTCTCGCCCTGTCCCTGCTGCTGCCGGCACCTGCCTTTGCCCAGGCCCAGCCGCAGGCCATGCCGGCCCCGGCGACGTCCACCCCGCGCAACTCCACCGTTGTACTGGCCACCGCGCCGGCCGACTGGCGCGCGCTGGACGGCCAGCGTGTGCGCATCGCTGCGCCGCTGACCCTGGCCGGCACCGACGCTCTGGAACGCTCCGGCCAGCTGACGGTCGCCTTCGGCGGTCGCCTGTGGCAGCCGACCGAAGTGGCCGCGCCAGGCACCGCCGGCATCGAACAGGTGATGGCTGACAACCTGCGCCGCCGCCTGGTCCTGGACGATGGCAGCGACGTGCGTGATCCGGGCAGCGTGGCCTACCTGCCGGGCAACCCGGTGCTGCGCACCGGCATGCTGCTGCGCAATGTGGAAGGCACTGTCCGCGTGGACGCGCAGGGCCGCCCCCAGCTGCGGGTCGAAGGCACGCTGAGCCTGCCCGCACTGCAGCGGCCGGCGGTGCCGGACGTGCCTGGCAGCCTGCGTATCGCGGCGTTCAACCTGGAAAACTACTTCAATGGCGACGGCCAGGGTGGCGGCTTCCCGACGCTACGCGGTGCCCGCACGCTGGAGGAGCACAAGGCCCAGGTGGCCAAGCTGGTCGCCACCATCAATGCGCTCGATACCCACATCGCCGCCCTGATGGAGCTGGAGAACGATGGCTACGGACCGCAGTCGGCCATTGCCGAACTGCTGGCCGCGCTCAATGACCGACCGCACGCCGGGCCGGACGACGCATGGGTGGCGGTCGATCCGGGCGAAGGCCCCGGCACCAATCCCATCCGCGTCGGCATCATCTACAAGCGCGGTGCGTTCAAAACATTGGGCCCGCCGTTGACCAAGCTTGACGGCCCGTTTGCCGAGCACAGCCGCGCACCGCTGGCACAGGCTTTCCAGGGCAAGGGCGCGCCGTTCATGGTGGTCGCCAACCACTTCAAGTCCAAGGGGTGCCGCGACGCCAGCGGTGCCGACGCCGACCGCAACGATGGCCAGGGCTGCTGGAATGCGACGCGCGTCGAATCGGCCCGCCAGCTCAACCAGTGGGTACAGGCCGAAGCCGCGCGCCTGAAGGTGAAGGATGTGGTGATGCTGGGCGATTTCAACGCCTATGCGATGGAGGATCCGATCCGCACGCTGCACACGCTGGGCTGGCAGGACGCCTTCAAGGTGGCCAAGGTCGAACATCCCTACAGCTACGTCTACAACGGCTACAGCGGCCGCCTCGACCACGCCCTGCTGAGTCCGTCCATGGCCCGCCGCCTGGCGGGCGCCGCCGAATGGCACAGCAATGCCGACGAGCAGGACGCCAGCGGCTACCAGGGGCGCAATGTGCCCGGCCCATGGCGCAGCTCCGACCACGACCCGCTGCTGCTGGGCTTCGACAAGTAATGCCCAACGCCGGGGTCGGATCCCATTCCAACGGAATGGGATCCGACCCCCGGGCCGTACTCACCCCCAGGCGATCAATCCGATCGCCAGCACTGCCAGCGCCAGGCCGGCCCGGTTCCACTTCGTGGTCGGTTCGCCAAAGGCAAACACGCCCACCAGCGCGCCCAGTACCACCACGCCGATGTTCATGCCGGCGAACACCGTGGCCGGGCTGTCCGGCATCGCCTGGTGCGCGTGCACATAGAACAGGATGTTGCCGCCGTTGAGCAGGCCCAGCAGCGCACCCGCGCCGAGGTTGTGCCAGGCCAACCGGCTGCGACCGCTGAAGTGCCGCCACAGCTGCAATGCCAGCATCAGCACGAAGGCCACGCTGAAGCTGGCCAGCACCGCCGCCATCGACGGCGTGCCGGACAGCGCCACCTGCTTGAGCAGCACGTCCACCACCGCGAAGCCGCCCCACACGCCCAGCAGCCAGCCCCAGCCACCCGGCGAGGACGCCACCGCCGGGCCGCGCGGGCGCAGGCTGATGGCCACCATCGCCAGCAGGCCCAGGCCGAGCCCGGCCAGCTTCCACGGCGTGGCGGTCTGGCCGAAGAACAGGAACGCCGCCGCCAGTGACAGCAGCAGCGACAGCCGCTGCGCCACGTCGCTGCGGACGATGCCGGCCACCGCCACCGCGCGGCCCAGCACCAGGAAGATCGAGGGCAGCACCACCGCCAGCGCCAGCAGCGCAGCCCACGGCGCGTGTGGTGTGCGCAGTGCGTCCAGCGGCGGCTGCAGCACCACGGCGGTCAGGGTCGCGGCCACCAGGTAGTTCCAGGTGACCATCTGCGCAACATCCAGTTGGCGGCGTCCGGCCACCTTCAACAACACCGAAACCAGCACGCTGCAGATCACGGCCAAAGACAGGTAGAGCATGGGGCGGGCACAGGGCAGGGGCGGGGGACGGTATCATGGTGCCATGCACAAGCCTTCGTTCCCCGTCGCCCCCGGCGAAACCGCCTGCCTCGAACTGGACGGCCCGGCCGGCCCGCTGGAAGTGGTCGTCGACCTGCCCAAGGCCGATGTGCCGGTGCAGCCGATCGTGGCCATCGTCTGCCATCCGCTGTCCACCGAGGGCGGCACCCTGCACAACAAGGTGGTCACCATGACCGCCAGCACCCTGCGCGAGCTGGGCATCGCCACGGTGCGCTTCAACTTCCGCAGCGTCGGTGGTTCGGCGGGCACCTTCGATGGCGGCGTGGGCGAGCAGGATGACCTGAAGGCCGTGACCGCCTGGGTGCGCAGCCAGCGCCCCGACGACCGCCTGTGGCTGGCCGGCTTCAGCTTTGGTGCGTTCGTTTCGCTGAAGGCCGCCGCCACGCTGCAGCCAGAGGCGCTGATCTCGATCGCGCCGCCGGCCGGCCGCTGGGATTTCGACGGCGTGCAGCCACCGGCCCGCTGGCTGGTGATCCAGGGCGAGCAGGACGAGATCGTCGACCCGCAGGCGGTCTATCAGTGGCTGGACGCGCTGCAGGCTCCGCATGAGCTGGTGCGGATGCCCGACACCAGCCACTTCTTCCATCGCAAGCTGATCGACCTGCGCGGTGCGTTGACCCACGGCGTCAAGCACTGGCTGGGCGCAGCGGCATGAGTGCAGTCGAGTTGACCCCGTCGCAGCGGTATGCGGCCGGGGTTGCCCGGGGTGACTGGCAGGACGACCCCGCCCAGCACGCGGCGCTGGCCGAGCTGGACCGCATCCACGTGGGCCTGCTGGACAACGCCGACGACGGCTGGCTGGACCGGTTGTCCTCGTTCTGGAAGAAGCCCGAGCCGGTCAAGGGGCTGTATTTCTGGGGGGGTGTCGGCCGCGGCAAGACCTTCCTGGTGGATCTGTTCTACGACGGGCTGCCAATCAAGCAGAAGTACCGCACCCACTTCCATCGTTTCATGCGCAGCGTCCACGAGCGCCTGCGCGAGCACCAGGGCCAGAGCGACCCGTTGGCGAAGATCGCCCAGGAATGGCGCAGCAACCTGCGCGTGCTGGTGCTGGACGAATTCTTCGTCACCGACATCGGCGACGCCATGCTGCTGGCGCGCCTGCTCGAACGCCTGTTCGCCGAGGGCGTGACCCTGGTCACCACCTCCAATACGGCGGTGGAGAACCTGTATCTCAATGGCCTGCAGCGCGAGAGCTTCCTGCCCGCCATCAGCCTGCTGCAGCGCTTCTGCGTCGAGCTGTACGCCGAAGGCACGGAGGATTACCGGATGCGCGCGCTGACCCGCTCGCCGGTGTACCGCGCGCCGCTGGCCGCCGATAGCGACGACTGGCTCGCCACGCGCTGGAACGAACTGAGTGGTGGTCAGCCCGCCAAGGCCGGCAACATCGAGATCGAAGGCCGCAAGATTCCGGTCCGCGGCCGGGGCAAGAGCATCGCCTGGTTCGACTTCGCCGCCCTGTGCGAAGGCCCGCGCGGCCCATCGGACTACATCGAGATCGCACACGAGTTCAATACGGTGCTGCTGGGCGGCATTCCCGCCTTCGATCGCCTGAACGAGGACGCCGCGCGCCGCTTCGTCAACCTGATCGACGAACTGTACGACCGCCACGTCAACCTGGTCTGCACCGCCAGCACCTCGCCGGTCGAGCTGTACACCGGCCAGCGCCTGCAGGGCGCGTTCGAGCGCACCGCCTCGCGCCTGATCGAGATGCAGAGCGCTGAATACCTGGGTACCCCGCACCGGGCGTGAGGGCCCGGGAGCTGCACGATCTGCCGGAAAGGCAGCCGCGCGCAGGCGCTGCAGCGGCAGCTCGAGGTTACCGGCTGGGCGCCAGTGCGTTGCCCTGCGGCCGCTCCTCCGGCCCGGTCGACAGCTGCAGGCCGTCGTCGCTGCGCTCCAGCAGCCGCAGCGGCTGGCCCTGGTAACGCACTTCCAGCGCATCGTGGGTATCGGCCAGCGCACGCACCAGCGGGCACAACGCCATGGCGCTGGCCTCCACGCGCTGGGCACCGGCTTCCAGGCGCCGGTCCAGCTCGGCATCCAGGCGCTCGGCGCGTTCCTCCATGGCGTCGCTGCGGCCGGTGAAGACCTGCCAGAGCACGCTGCGGGCGATCGAGCCGGACAGCGTCTCGGCCATGTCCTGCACCTTCGCCTCGAATCCGGGACCGAAGGTCGCCTGTTCCCAGTAGCCCTTTCCGAGCGTCCCCTCGATCCAGTCATCCGCCTGCCGCCGCAGGCGCCTGACCTTGCGGCTGTTGGCGGTGCCGGTCAGGCTCTCGTAGACGCCATCGAGCGCGTCGAAGCTCAGCTGGCTGACATCGCGCGCCAATGCCGTGGCGGCGGGCATCAACCGGCGCGCGCCGGCCTCCAGCTGGCGCAGGCGGGCGGCATCGGCGTCGCTGACCGGCACGATCGTGTCATCCAGGCTCAGCACACCATCGTGGAACACCACCTCGTGCGGCGCCTGCGGGCCGTGTCGCAGCCAGATGCCGCCGCTGTCCACCAGCACGTCATAGTCCGTGCGGATGCCACACTGGTCCGCGTGCAGCTTCGGCGCGTCGGCCGCCTGCGCCGGCATGATGCACAGCGCCGACAGCATTGCCAGGGCAGGCAGTCGCAGGTCCATTGGACATTCCTTTTCCAGTCGCCAGAGCCCAGGGTCCGCCTCTCCGGCCTGTCCGTCATCGGCCGGAAGTCACGCCGTCCACCGGATTCCCACCGGCTGCCCACCTTCTATCCACAGGGTTGTGCCTTGGTCATTCCGTTACTGTCATGTGAAGCTGTCATTGTTCTGTTTCCGCACGCCGTTGTACTGCCGGAATGACGCGTTCCGGTCTTGACTGCGCGGCCCGTTCCGGCAGGTCCAAAGCGTCTGATCCGGGCGCCGATGGCACGATCCTTGCGGCGCAAGGGATTGCCGAATTTCACTACATTTGGCGTTGACGGACCCCACCACCCCCACTATCTTGTGGCCATCGGTCGCAGCGACCCCACGTCGCAAGGACAACGGGGAAGGCGCAGAGGCGGGAGCCACGCGGCACCCCCGTCCACAGCGATACCCGTCGGCGACCGTCACGGCAGCGGCAGGCGCAGGTCTCACCTCCTGCGACGCCCAGCTGCCATCCTGGACCGTCATGTCCTGGGCCGCGCCACCGATGCACCTGCAACCACCCCATCACGCCAAGAGGACACACGCCGTGACCACCGAAACCAGCGCCACCATCGAAAAGGAAAGCGAGTTCCTGTTGACGTCGCCGCCGACGGCCAACGCGATGAGTGTGACCAAGCGCAATGGCACGACCGAACTGGTGGACCTGAACAAGATCGTGCGTGCGGTGCAGCGTTCCTCCGAAGGCCTGCACGCCGTCGATCCGATGCGCGTGGCCACCCGCACCATTTCCGGCCTGTACAACGGCGCCACCACCCGCGAGCTGGACGAGCTGTCCATCCGCACCGCCGCCCTGCTGATCGGTGAAGAACCCGAGTACGGCCGTCTGGCCGCGCGCCTGCTGGCCAACTACATCGCCAAGGAAGTGTCGGGCCAGGAAATCTATGCCTTCTCGCAGTCGGTCAGCCGTGGCCATGAAGTCGGCCTGATCAACGACCGCCTGCTGAACTTCGTGCAGACCAACGCGCGCAAGCTCAACGATGCGATCGACATCTCGCTGGACCTGAACTTCGATTACTTCGGCCTGCGTACCCTGTACGACCGCTACCTGCTGCGCCATCCGCACACCCGCAAGGTGATCGAGACCCCGCAGCAGTTCTTCCTGCGCATCGCCAGCGCGCTGAGCGAGGACGTGTCCGAGACCCTGGCGCTGTACAAGCGCATGGGCAACCTGGACTACCTGCCGTCCAGCCCGACCCTGTTCAATTCCGGCACCACCCACGAGCAGCTGTCCTCGTGCTTCCTGCTCGATTCGCCGCAGGACTCGCTGGAGTCGATCTACTCCAAGTACGGCGACATCGCCCAGCTGTCGAAGTTCTCCGGCGGCATCGGCGTCAGCTACACCCGCGTGCGTTCGCGTGGTTCGCTCATCAAGTCCACCAACGGCCATTCCAACGGCATCGTGCCGTGGCTGAAGACCATGGACTCGTCCGTGGCGGCGGTGAACCAGGGCGGCAAGCGCAAGGGCGCGGCCTGCGTGTACCTGGAAACCTGGCACGCCGACATCGAGGATTTCCTCGAGCTGCGTGACAACACCGGTGATGAAGCCCGCCGTACCCACAACCTGAACCTGGCCAACTGGGTGCCGGACCTGTTCATGAAGCGCGTCGAGGCCGACCAGGAATGGTCGCTGTTCGATCCGCGCGTCGTGCCGGAGTTCACCGATCTGTTCGGCGAAGCCTTCGAGCAGGCCTACCTGCAGGCCGAAGCCCAGGGCAAGGCCAACCGCACCATCTCCGCCCGCAAGCTGTACGCCCGCATGATGCGTACGCTGGCCGAGACCGGCAACGGCTGGATGACCTTCAAGGACAAGTGCAACCGCGCCAGCAACCAGACCCTGCGTCCGGGCAACGTGATCCACCTGTCCAACCTGTGCACGGAAATCCTGGAGGTCACCTCCAACGATGAAACCGCGGTGTGCAACCTGGGTTCGATCAACCTGGGCAACCACTTCGACGAGCACAACGAGTTCGACTTCGAGAAGCTGGCCGAGACCGTGCGCCTGGCCGTGCGCCAGCTCGACCGTGTCATCGACCTGAACTTCTACCCGATCGAAACCGCCCGCCGCGCCAACCTGCGCTGGCGCCCGGTCGGCCTGGGCTGCATGGGCCTGCAGGACGTGTTCTTCCGCAAGCGCCTGCCGTTCGACAGCGCCGAAGCCCGTGCCCTGTCGAAGAAGATCGCCGAGACGATCTACTTCCACGCGCTGGAAACCTCGACCGAGCTGGCCCAGGAACGCGGCAAGCACCCGTCGTTCAACGACACCCGTGCCGCCAGTGGCGAACTGCAGTTCGACGCCTGGAACGTGGTGCCGGAAGACACCGCGCGCTGGGATGCCCTGCGTGCCCGCATCAAGGAGCACGGCCTGCGCAACTCGCTGATGATCGCGATCGCCCCGACCGCGACCATCGCCTCCATCGCCGGCTGCTACGAGTGCGTCGAGCCGCAGGTGTCCAACCTGTTCAAGCGCGAAACCCTGTCCGGTGACTTCCTGCAGGTCAACCGCTACCTGGTGAACGAGCTGAAGAAGCTGGGCCTGTGGACCGCCGACATGCGCGATGCCATCAAGCTGGCCGAAGGTTCCATCGCCGGCCTGACGCAGATTCCGGAAACCCTGCGCGAGGTCTACCGCACCGCGTGGGAACTGCCGATGCGTTCGCTGATCGACATGGCCGCCGAGCGTGGCGCCTTCATCGACCAGTCGGCCTCGCTCAACCTGTTCATGGAAAGCCCGAACATCGGCGCGATGTCGTCCATGTACATGTACGCGTGGAAGCAGGGCATCAAGACCACCTACTACCTGCGCTCGCGTCCGGCCACCAAGATCGCCAAGACCACGGTCAGCAACGCGGCCCCGGCCAAGGTGTTCAGCCCGGACGAAGCCATCGCCTGCTCGCTGGAGAACCCGGAAGCCTGCGAGGCCTGCCAGTAATCGCGCGCTGTGCCGTAGATGGAGCCGGGCTCGGCCCGGCTGCGCAATGACAAGGTAGCGCCGGGCCATGCCCGGCGTTTTGACCCGAGAAGACAAGGAAACACCCATGGCCGACAAGCCCAAGCAGATGCTGCTCGATCCCGGTTTTGAACTGACGTTGCGCCCGATGCGCTACCCGCAGTTCTATGACATGTACCGGAATGCGATCAAGAACACCTGGACGGTGGAAGAGATCAATTTCCAGATCGACATCACCGACCTGCACAGCAAGATGTCGCCGGGTGAGCGCCACCTGATCCATCGCCTTGTCGCGTTCTTCGCCACCGGCGATTCGATCGTGTCCAACAACCTGGTGCTGAACCTGTACCAGCACCTCAATGCGCCGGAAGCGCGCATGTACCTGTCGCGCCAGCTGTATGAAGAAGCGCTGCACGTGCAGTTCTACCTGACCCTGCTCGACAACTACCTGCCGGACCCGGAAGAGCGCGCCAAGGCGTTCTCGGCGGTGGAGAACATCGACTCGATCAAGAAGAAGGCCGATTTCTGCTTCAAGTGGATCGACTCGATCCAGGACCTGACCCGCATCGAGACCCGCGAACAGCGCCGCCAGTTCCTGCTCAACCAGATCTGCTTCGCCGCCTGCATCGAAGGCCTGTTCTTCTTTGCTGCGTTCGCCTACGTGTACTACTTCCGTTCGCGCGGCCTGCTGCCGGGCCTGGCCTCGGGCACCAACTGGGTGTTCCGCGACGAAAGCGCCCACATGGAGTTCGCGTTCGAGTCGGTGCGCGTGGTCCGCGAGGAAGAGCCGGACCTGTTCGATGAGGAGATGAAGCAGCAGGTGTACGACATGCTGGCCGAAGCGATCGAGTGCGAGGTGCAGTTCGCCGAGGACGTGCTGTCCGGCGGCGTGGCGGGCATCTCCACGCGCGACATGCGCCAGTACCTGCAGCACTGCGCCGACCAGCACTTCGCCAAGCTGGGCATGGAAAAGAAGTACAACGTGCGCAACCCGCTGCCGTTCATGGAACTGCAGGACGTGCAGGAGCTGACCAACTTCTTCGAACGCCGCGTTTCGGCCTACCAGGTCGGCGTGCAGGGCGAAGTTGCCTTCGACATGAACTTCTGACCCGTCCGGTCGGGCCTGTCGCAGCGAAAACCCCGGTCAACGCCGGGGTTTTTTGTGGGTAGCGCCGGGCCATGCCCGGCGAGCGCGCAGCGCGGTCGACGCTGCGCGCAGCCCCGGACGGTACCCGCCGGGCATGGCCCGGCGCTACCGCCGCCCTTCCACCGCCATGCGCACCGCCAGCCCGGCCAGGACCGTGCCCATCAACCAGCGCTGTGCCGCCTGCCAAGTGGGGCGCGCGGCGAGAAATGCAGCGATGCTGCCGGCCAGCACCACGATCACCGCGTTCACGCTCAGGCTCACCACGATCTGGGTAGCACCCAGGACCAGCGACTGCATCAGAACGCTGCCGTGTCCGTCCGGATGCAGGAACTGCGGCAGCAGGGACAGGTACATCACCGCGATCTTCGGGTTCAGCAGATTGGTCAGAAAGCCCATCGCAAACAATCTGCGTGGGCTGTCCGGCGGCAGGTCGCGCACCGCGAACGGCGAGCGGCCACCGGGTTTGAGCGCCTGCCAGGCCAGGTACAGCAGGTACAACGCCCCCCCGATGCGCAGCGCGTCGTAGGCGAACGGCACCGTCATCAGCAGGGCGGTGATGCCCAGCGCCGCGCACAGCATGTAGAACACGAAACCCAGCACCACCCCACCCAGCGAGACCAGGCCGGCGCGGCGGCCCTGGCAGATCGAGCGCGAGACCAGGTAGATCATGTTCGGCCCGGGCGTGAGCACCATGCCCAGCGAGATGAGGGCGAACGCCAGCAGATCGGAGGTCGCGGGCATGGGCAGTCCTGGCAGTGGGCGTGGCGCAGTGTAGCGCTGCCTGTACGGGGCCTGGCTTAACATTGCCGCACCCCACACCGAAGCCCTACCCATGACCCCGATCCCTGAAACCGTGCCACCGATCGAAGTGCGCATGGCCGAAATCGTCTTTCCCAACCATACCAACCACATGGGCACGCTGTTTGGTGGCCAGGCGCTGGCGTGGATGGACAAGGCCGCCTTCCTCGCCGCCGCCCGCTACTCGCGCCGCACCGTGGTCACCGCGCGCAGCGACCAGGTCGACTTCAAGCTGCCGATCCGCATCGGCCAGATGGTGGAAACGATTGGCCGCATCGTCGAGGTCGGCCGCAGCTCGATGAAGGTCGAGGTGGAACTGATTGCCGAAGACCTGCACAGCGGCGAGCGCAGGCTCTGCACGCGCGGCCACTTCGTGATGATCGCGCTGGACGAGGCGGGCCAGCCGATCGCGGTACCGCCGCTGCCGGCGCCCTGAGCCGGCGCTTGTGGGGGCGCCGTGCTGCCCCCATCTGGGTGGCATGACCCCGCCGCTGACCGACTTCATCGACCGCGCCCAGCGCCTGTTCGTGCTTACCGGCGCTGGCTGCAGCACGGCCTCGGGAATCCCCGATTACCGGGATACCGATGGCCAATGGAAACGCACGCCGCCGGTCACCTACCAGGCATTCATGGGCGAGGCCGCCACCCGCCAGCGCTACTGGGCACGCAGCCTGCTGGGCTGGCCGCGCTTCGGCCTGGTCCAGCCCAACGGCACCCACCAGGCGCTGGCCGCGCTGGAGAAGCAAGGCAAGGTACAGTTGCTGCTGACCCAGAACGTGGATGGCCTGCACCAGCGCGCCGGCAGCCAGAACGTGATCGACCTGCATGGGCGGCTGGACCTGGTGCGCTGCATGGGCTGCGAGCGCCGCAGCGGTCGCCAGGCGTTCCAGCAGCGCCTGCTGGACGCCAATCCCGGCTGGGACACGCTCGAGGCCGGCATCGCCCCCGACGGCGACGCTGATCTGGAGACCGATTTTTCCTCCTTCGTGGTGCCCGACTGTCCGTCCTGTGGCGGCCTGCTGAAGCCGGACGTGGTGTTCTTCGGCGAGAACGTGCCGCGTGAACGCGTGGCGGCAGTGCATGAGCACCTGCAGCAGGCCGATGCCGTGCTGGTGGTGGGGTCCTCGCTGATGGTCTATTCCGGCTTCCGTTTCGTGCAGGCCGCAGCAAAGGCCGGATTGCCGGTGGCTGCCGTGAACCGTGGCCGCACCCGTGCCGACGACCTGCTGCAGTTCAAGGACGAGCGCGATTGCGCTGAAGCGCTGGCCGGGTTCGTCATCGGGTAGCGCCAGGCGATGCCCGGCGAGCATGCAGCGCCACCGCGAAACAGCGATCCATCCACATGGTTGATTCGCCGCCCTTGCAGCGGTGCAATACGCACCCCCCTCTGCCCGTCCCTGCACCCCTCGTGAGCCAGCTGTTCTCGCCGATCACCTTCGGCCGCCTGACCCTGTCCAACCGCATCGTCATCGCGCCGATGTGCCAGTATTCCGCCGAAGACGGGCGCGCCAGCGATTGGCATGCCATGCATCTGGGCAACCTGGCGCAATCCGGTGCCGGCCTGCTGATCCTGGAAGCGACGGCGGTTGAGCCGCGTGGACGCATCAGCTGGGCCGACCTCGGCCTGTGGGATGACGGTACCGAAGCTGCGCTGGCACACGTGCTGGCCAGCGTGCGGCGCTGGTCGCCGATGCCGCTGGGCATCCAGCTGGGCCATGCCGGCCGCAAGGCCTCGGTACAGCGTCCCTGGGACGGCGGTGGCCAGCTGCCGGCCGATGATGCACGTGGCTGGACCACGGTGGCGCCGTCAGCGCTGCCGTTCCATGCTGCCGATCCCGCGCCGCAGGAACTGGATGAGGCGGGCATCGCGGGAATCGTTGCTGCCTTCGCCGCCAGCGCGGTGCGCGCCGAACGCCTGGGCTTCGAACTGATCGAAGTGCATGCCGCGCACGGCTATCTGCTGCACCAGTTCCTGTCACCGCTGAGCAACCGGCGCACCGATGGCTACGGGGGTTCGCTGCCCAATCGCCTGCGCCTGCTGGTAGAGGTATTCGATGCCGTGCGCGCGGCAGTGTCCGACAAGGTGGCCGTCGGCGTGCGCATCTCCGCCAGCGACTGGGTCGACGGTGGCTGGGATCTGCTGCAGAGCGAAGCGCTGTCCCAGGTGCTGGACGCGCGTGGCTGCGATTTCCTGCACGTCTCCAGCGGCGGCCTGGATGAGCGCCAGAAGATCAGCGTCGGGCCGGGCTACCAGGTGCCGTTCGCGGCCGCGATCAAGGCCAAGGTGCGCATGCCGGTCATCGCGGTGGGGATGATCACCGAACCGGAGCAGGCCGAATCGATCCTGCGTCATCGCCACGCCGATGCCATCGCCCTGGCCCGCGGCATCCTCTACGACCCGCGCTGGCCCTGGCACGCGGCAGCCGCGCTGGGCGACAGTGTGGTGCCGGCCGCGCAGTACCTGCGCTGCGAGCCGCGTGAGGCACGCGGCGTGTTCACCCCGCGCTGAAGGTCATGCCCGCCAGGCCGGCGGCAGGCCGGCCTGCAGGTGATCGAACAGCGCACGGATCCTGGCGGTGAAGTCGCGGCGGTCGCTGACGCAGAAATAGACCTCCATCGGTTCCGGGCGCCATGCGCTGTCCGCGCCGAACACCGCCTGCAACCGGCCATCGCGCAGAAAGGGATCGGCCACGAAGGCCGCCAGCCGGGTGATGCCGGCACCGGCCGCGGCCAGTTCGGCCAGCGCGTCGATGTCATCGCACACCATGCCGGGCGGCAGCGGCGCATCCGCGCGCTGGTCGCCCTTGCGCAGGCCCCAGCGCAGAGGCCGCCCATCGGTGGGGAAACGATGCAGCACACCCCGATGGCCGCGCAGATCGGACGGCTCCTGTGGCCAGCCATGCGCCTGCAGGTAGGCAGGCGAGGCGCAGAAGACGAAGGGAATGCGTGCCAGCGGCCGCGCCACGACGCCGTCCTCCAGCTGCGCATCGATGCGGATGCTGGCATCGACCGCCTCCGGACCATGCTGCACGGCCCGGTCGGACAGCCGCAGTTCCAGCTGCAGCTGCGGATAGCGTTGCTGCAGTGAAGGCAGCAGGGGCGCCAGCACGTGGCGGCCGAACGCGCGGCTGCTGGCGATGCGCAATGGCCCGGCCGGCTCGATGTCACCGCTGGTGACCAGGGCCTGCGCCCGCGCCAGATCGGTTTCGATGTGGCGCACCTGCGCCAGGTACAGCGCACCGGCCTCGCTCAGCGCCAGCTGGCGCGTGCTGCGGTTCAGCAGGCGCACGCCCAGGTGTGCCTCCAGGCGATGGATGTTCTGGCCGACGGCGGTGGCGCTGATGCCAAGGCTGCGGGCCGCAGCGGCAATGCTGCCGGTGTCTGCGGTGCGGGTGAAGCTGCGGATCAGCTGCAACAGGTTCATGACCCGCCAGCGTGCCACGAAAGACGGCCACGATCACTTGGAACTGTCCGAAGCGGTTCGTTGCATCGGTGACAATGGATCACGCGGGCGGGGTGCTGCCCTACACTTGCAGGATGCGACCCGATTCCATCCTCACCCTGTCCTGCCCCGACCGTACCGGCATCGTCTACCGCGTGTCGGGCCTGTTGTTCGATCATGGCTGCAACATCCTCGACGCCCAGCAGTTCGGCGACGAGGAAAGCGGCCGGTTCTTCCTGCGCGTGCATTTCGACCGCGACGCCAGCCTGCCCCTGGACACGGTACATGCGTCCATGGCGGCACTGGCCCGCGAGTTCGGCATGGACTGGCAGCTGCAGGACGGTCGGCGTCGTGCGCGCCTGCTGGTGCTGGTCAGCAAGCAGGGCCACTGCCTGAATGACCTGCTGTTCCGCGCGCACAGCGGGCAGCTGAAAGTGGATATCGCGGCAGTGGTGTCCAACCATGCCGATTTCGCACCGCTGGCTGCGTCCTACGGCGTGCCGTTCCACCATCTGCCGGTGAACGCGGATACGCGTGCGGTGCAGGAGCAGCAGATCATCGATCTGGTCGAACACGAGCGTATCGACCTGGTGGTGCTGGCGCGCTACATGCAGATTCTTTCACCCACCCTGTGCCGCGCGCTGGCCGGCCGGGCGATCAACATCCATCACAGCTTCCTGCCCAGCTTCAAGGGCGCGCAGCCCTATCACCAGGCGCACGCGCGCGGGGTCAAGATCATCGGCGCCACCGCGCACTATGTCACCGAGGATCTGGACGAAGGTCCGATCATCGAACAGGACGTGGCCCGGGTCGATCATGCGATGACGCCGCGCGACCTGGTACGCCTGGGCAGCGATACCGAATCGCAGGTGCTGGCGCGTGCCGTGCGCCGCCATGTGGAGCACCGCATCCTGCTCAACGGGCACCGCACGGTGGTGTTCCGCTGATACCTGCCCGGCCGGACGTGCGTCAGAGGATCCCGATCCCCGCAGTGCCCAGTGCTTCGCGCACCATCCCGTCGTTGGCCTCGGTCACCGGCCGGGTCAGGTCCCAGAGGAATTTCACCCTGAAGCCGGACGTGGCTGCGTCCTGCGCGCTCCACAGCACGCAGTAGTCGCGGGCCAGGCCACAGACGTGCACCTCGTCGATGCCGCGCTCATGCAGCCAGCCGGCCAGGCCGGTGGCGGGGCGCCCGCCATCGGGGCCGTGGTTCTCGCGGAAGGCGCTGTAGGAATCCACCTGCTGGCGGGTGCCCTTGCGCAGGATCAGGTCGGCCATGTTCCAGTCCACCTGCGGATGCAGGGCGGCACCGGCGCTGCCCTGCACGCAGTGGTCCGGCCACAGGGTCTGCGGTTGCGCATGCAGCAGGATCGTTTCGAACGGACGATGGCCGGGGTGCTGGCTGGCGAACGACGCATGGTCCGCGGGATGCCAGTCCTGGGTGGCCACCACGGTGCGGTAGCGGCGCTGCGCCAGCAGCTGCGCGATCGGCGCGACCAGCGCATCGCCGCGGTCACAGGCCAGCGCGCCACCGGGCATGAAGTCCGGCTGCAGATCGATCACCAGCAGGGCGACAGTGGCGGGCAGGGTGGGCATGGACGTTCCAGCGCGGCGGAAGAGGCGACCAGCGTGGCCGCCCCCTCGCCACACGTCAATCGCCCTGCGGCGTTTCGTTGTCCTGGCCGTAATACAGCAGCCCGATCCGGATCCGCTCGCGGCCGGTCTCCCGTCGGTGCCGGTTGGCATCGCGCAGCGAGTACACGCAGCCACAGTACTCCTGCTGGTAGAACCGCTCGCGCTTGCTGATCTCGATCATGCGGCTGGCACCACCGCCCTTGCGCCAGTTGTAATCCCAGTACTGCAGGCCCTCGTAGCGCGCCGCGGCGCGGATGCCGCAGTCATTGATCTGCGCCATGTTCTTCCAGCGCGAGATGCCCAGCGACGAGCTGATGGTGTCGTAGCCGTGCTCATGCGCGTACAGCGCCGTGCGCTCGAAGCGCATGTCAAAGCACATCGTGCAGCGGATGCCGCGCTCGGGTTCGTTCTCCATGCCGCGCGCGCGGCTGAACCAGTTGTCGGTGTCGTAGTCGCAGTCGATGAAGGGGATGCCATGCTGCTCGGCGAAGCGGATGTTCTCCTGCTTGCGAAGCTCGTATTCCTTCACCGGATGGATGTTGGGGTTGTAGAAGAAGATCGCGTAGTCGATCCCGGAGGCGGTGATCGCCTCCATCACTTCGCCGGAGCAGGGCGCACAGCACGAATGCAGCAGCAGGCGCTTGCCGTCGGCGGGCAGGGACAGGGTGGGGCGTTGGAGCTCGGTCATCATCAGGTACCGCACGGACCGCCGGCAACGGCGGCGGCCCGTGCATCGGGGTGGAGAGACAGGTCAGGCGACGCGGGCGTCGGTGTGCTCGGCACGCAGTTCCACTGCGGCGGCAACCAGTGCCTGCAGTGCAGCGCGGGTTTCTGGCCAGCCACGGGTCTTCAGCCCGCAGTCCGGGTTGACCCACAGCTGCTCCGGCTTCAGCACGGCCAGCGCCTTGCGCAGCAGGTCCACCATCTCCGCCTTGTCCGGCACGCGGGGGGAGTGGATGTCATACACGCCCGGGCCGATCTCGTTGGGATAGTTGAACTTCACGAAGGCATCCAGCAGTTCCATGCGCGAGCGCGAGGTCTCGATCGAGATCACGTCCGCGTCCATTGCCGCCACCGAGTGGATGATGTCGTTGAACTCCGAATAGCACATGTGGGTGTGGATCTGGGTGGCATCGCGCACGCCGCTGGTACTGATGCGGAACGATTCCACCGCCCAGTCCAGGTAGGCGCGCCAGTGGGCGCGGCGCAACGGCAACCCCTCGCGGATGGCCGGCTCGTCCACCTGGATCACGCCGATGCCGGCTGCTTCCAGGTCCTGCACTTCGTCCCGCAGGGCCAGCGCGATCTGCCGGCAGGTCACATCGCGTTCCTGGTCGTCGCGCACGAACGACCACTGCAGTACCGTCACCGGACCGGTCAGCATCCCCTTCATCGGCTTGTCGGTGAGCGATTGCGCGTAACTGGACCAGCGCACCGTCATCGGCTGCGGGCGGCTGACGTCGCCGAAGATCACCGGTGGCTTGACGCAGCGCGAGCCATAGCTCTGCACCCAGCCGTTGCCGGTAAAGGCGAAGCCTTCCAGCTGCTCGCCGAAGTACTCGACCATGTCGTTGCGCTCGAACTCGCCGTGGACCAGCACGTCCAGGCCCAGCGCTTCCTGCACGCGTACCGCATGCGCGGTCTGCTGTTCCAGGAAGGCCTCGTACTCGGCCAGGCCCAGCTTGCCGGACTTGTGCCGGGCGCGTGCCTCGCGCACCTCCAGCGTCTGCGGGAAGGAACCGATCGTGGTGGTGGGCAGCAGCGGCAGCTGCAGCGCCGCATGCTGTGCGATGCGGCGCTGCGGGTAGGCGGTGTGCCGCTGCGCATCGGCCACGGTCAGCGCGGCCAGGCGTGCGGCCACGGCCGGGTTGTGCACGCGTGGCGAGCGACGACGCCCCTCCAGCGCAGCGCGGTTGGCAGCCAGGCCCGCTTCCGCATCCGCCCTGCCATCGAGCGCGTCGGCCAGCAGGCGCAGTTCCTGCAGCTTCTGCCGGGAGAACGCCAGCCAGCCCTTCAGTTCGTCATCCAGCTTCTTTTCCAGCGCAAGATCCACGGGCGTGTGCAGCAGGGAACAGGACGGTGCCAGCCAGAGCCGGTCGGCGCCGCGGTCCACCTGGGCAAACCGGGCCAGGATCAGTGCGTTGTCCAGATGGGTGCGCCAGATGTTGCGGCCGTTGACCAGGCCGGCCGACAGCACGCGCTCGGCCGGCAGCGCCTTCAACACGGCGTCCAGCTGCTCCGGCGCGCGCACCAGGTCCACGTGCAGTCCGTCCACCGGCAGGCCGGTGGCCAACGCCAGGTTGTCCTCGAGCGCACCGAAATAGGTCGCGACCAGCAGTTTCGGACGCCGTGCCGTGGCCAACCGGGCATAGGCGCGCTCATAGGCTGCCTGCGCATCGGCGTCGAGATCCTGCACCAGCAGCGGCTCATCCAGCTGCACCCAGTCGGCACCGGCGTCGGCCAGCTGGCCGAGCAGCTGCACATAGGCCGGCAGCAGGGCATCCAGCAGGTCCAGTGCGGCGCTGCCGTCGGTGGTCTTGGACAGCAGCAGGAAGCTCACCGGCCCCAGCAGCACCGGACGGGTGTGGATGCCCAGCGCCCTGGCCTCGTTGAACTCGGCCAGCGGCTTGTCACCGCGCAGGGCGAAGGCCTGGCCCGCGTGCAGTTCCGGCACCAGATAGTGATAGTTGGTGTCGAACCACTTGGTCATCTCCAGCGCGCGCAGGTCGATGCCATCGCGCTGCAGGCCACGGGCCGTGGCGAAGTAGGCGGCCAGTGGATCGTGCGCGGCCAGTTCGCGGTAGCGTTCGGGAATGGCATCGAACAGCCATGCGGTGTCGAGCACCTGGTCGTACAGGCTGAAGTCGTTGCTCGGCGGTACATCGACGCCGGCCTCGATCTGCAGCTGCCAGTGCCGGGCACGCAGCGCCGCGGCGGTGGCCTGCAGGGTGGCGGCGTCGTCCTCGCCGGCCCAGTGGCGTTCGAGCGCCCGCTTCAGTTCGCGCTTGGCGCCGATGCGGGGAAAGCCCAGGTTGGTAACAGTGGTCATTGCAGCGTGTCCTCATTGCATGTCGGCATTGAGGAACGAAGGAACCGCAGGACGACGCGTGCCGTTGCCGGCCCACGGGCGTCTTGCCAGCGACCTTCGCCCCCGCGGGCGAACCGGATGCCGTGAAAAGGACGCACGTGGCCGCGCACCCTGCAGGCGCAGGACGACGACGGCCCCGGCAACCTCCCCGCGGAGATTCCAGGTCGAGTCAGGGGACGGTCGTGTCCCCCGGCCGGGGCCGGTATTCGGGCTGTTGGACGCGGGCCGCAGCCCACCTACTACCTGCCGCTTCCCAGGCGCGAGCCCAGTGCTGTTGGCAGGATTCGTTTCCATTCACCGCTGCGGGGCAGCTCCGGAATGGGCGCGCGAAGCGCCTTCACCGGATTCCCGTTTAAATTCATCCCTTCATTCGTATGAAGAGATGAATACCTTCGGCGTGCACAAGGTAGGCCGGTTGGCAGCAATGGTCAAGGCCTGGCATCACACCACCGGGATGTGGCGCCTTTCTCAGGCAGTGAGAGGCCGGCTTGCGATACTGGCAACCGACGGACGGGAGGTGACGTGTGGCGGCGAAGTACTGCGATCTGGTCATGAAAGGTGGCATCACCAGCGGCATCGTGTACCCCAATGCGGTACTGGCGCTGGCGCGCGAGTATCGCTTCAAGAGCATCGGTGGCACCTCGGCAGGCGCCATCGCCGCCGCGGTGGCTGCGGCGGCGGCCTATGGTGATCGCCGCCAGCAGGCGGGCGAGCCGCTGCCCGGCGATGCCGGGTACGGTGGATTGTCGGCGGTGTCGGCGCAGCTGTCGCGGCGCGGGTTCATCTACGGTCTGTTCCAGCCGGCGCGCGGCGCGCGTGCAGCCTATCGGCTGCTGGTGGTGCTGACCGGCAATGCAGGCTGGCCCCGCAAGCTGCTGTGCCTGGCCATCGCCGTGTTCCAGATCGCGCCGCTGGAAGTGCTGGTGTCGCTGGCATTGCTGCTCGCGCTGGGCGCGTGGGGTGGCGGCTGGAGTGGAGTGGCGGCAACGTTGCTGCCGTCCCTGCTGTGCGCCTACGGCGCTGGCGTGGCCGGGGCCGCGCTGCGGGTCGCGCGGGTGGCACGACGCAATCTGCTGGGCCTGTGCAGCGGCCTCGGCAGCGACGCGCGCCGGCCGGCGTTGACGGAATGGCTGCACGGCTGCCTGCAGCAGCTGTCAGGCAAGCCGGCCGATGTGCCGCTTACCTTTGCCGACCTGCACGATGCGCCGCGCTATGCCGACGAGCCGGACAGCCCGCATGCCATCACCCTGCAGATGATCACCACCTGCGTATCGCACAACGAACCCCGCACGCTGCCGCTGGGCGGCGCGCAGTTCTGGTTCCTGCGCGAAGAGTTCGACCAGCTGTTCCCGGCCAGCGTGGTGCAGTGGCTGGTCAACCATGCGGGTCCGCCGCTGGGCGTGGATGGACGACTCTATTACCGCCTGCCGCAGGGGCCGCAGCTGCCGGTACTGGTGGCAACGCGGATGAGCCTGAGTTTCCCGTTGCTGATCAGCGCAGTGCCGCTGCATGAGCCCTCGCGCCGCGAGCGCCGCTGCGAGCCTGGAGCGACCGCCTCCGATCCGGAACACAACGTGGCCGACAGCATGGAGGGGCTGACCAGTGCCGGCCAGGCCTGCGGCCCGGTGATCACCGCCTTCCGGATCTGCTGGTTCTCCGATGGGGGCATCAGCAGCAACTTCCCGATCCATCTGTTCGACGCGGCGCTTCCGCGCTGGCCGACCTTCGCCATCAACCTGGTCTATCCACAGCATGCGGAGGAGGTCGGTTCCGGCGGCAATGCACGGCAGGCGCTGGAGCGATCGGTGTTCCTGCCCAGCGAAAACCGTCATGGCTGGCAACGCACCTACCAGTCCATCGCCGCACCGGTGGCCGCCGGCGAGCTCGGCCGTTTCCTGTTCGCGGTGGTGGCAACCATGCAGAACTGGCGCGACCTGCTGCAGGCGCGTGCTCCGGGCTATCGCGACCGCATCGTGCACGTGACCCTGCAGGGTGATGAGGGCGGCATGAACCTGGACATGCCGCAGGAGGTGCTGACCCGCATCGCCGACAAGGGCAGCCTGGCCGGTGCGCGCTTCTGCGCGTTCTCCTTCGAGAATCACTACTGGATCCGCTGGCGCAACCTGGCCTCGGCCTACCAGCGTTACACGCTGGAAGTGGCGCGTACTGACGATCCCGCGCAGCAGGTGCTGGCCTATCGGGCGGCGTACACGATGGTGGCTGCCGGCGTGCCGTCGCCACCGTCGTACAAGCTGGGCTCGGAGGACAAGCGGCTGGCGTCACAGCAGTTGTGGGGGCTGATGGTGGAGCAGGGCCGCAGCTGGGAGGATCTCGGCCCGGACCTCACCGACGGCGCACCACGGCCGCTGCCGCAGATGAAGGTGACGCCGATCTACTGACCGCTGCCGCAGCCGATTGAACTGTTCCGGCGGGTGCCGACCTTGGTCGGCACGATCTGATCCCTGCGGTGGCTCATCGCCAGGGTTCGTGTCGACCAAGGTCGACACCCACCAGGGCAATGCGTCGTTCTGACAGCGTGAGCGCCACGGAATGCCAGCGTTTGCCGTTGCCGTTGCTTCGGCCTGTGCAGGTGCAGGGCGCAGCCCTGCCGAACCAGCCCTATCGCCCCGGCAGCTGCGCGAACGCGCGCTGCATGCAGTCCTCGCGCGGGCACACCCGGCAACCCGGGCCGATCGACACCGAATTGCCCGGGCTCTGCACATCCAGCCCCAGCGAATACACCAGCCGCTCGGCATGCTGCAGGTCGCAGCCCAGCGCTACTGCGAAGGTCTTGCGTGGTTGGCCGTGACCAACCGGGCCGCTGCTGACCTGCCGGGCCAGCCAGAAGTGGCGCCGCCCATCGGGCATGCGCGCGGTCTGGGTCAGGATGCGGCCGGGCTGGTTGAACGCCTCGTAGACGATCCACAGCGGGCATGAGCCACCCACCTGCGAGAAGTGGAAGTCGGTGGCCGAGTGACGCTTGGAGACGTTGCCGGCGCGGTCCACACGGATGAAGAAGAACGGCAGGCCGGGCGCGCTGCGGCGGGCCAGCGTGCTCAGCCGGTGGCAGACTGCTTCGAAGCCGACACCGAACTGGTGCGCCAGCAGCTCGATGTCGTAGCTGCTGGCTTCGGCCGCACGCAGGAAGCGCAGGTAGGGCATTACCAGGGCCCCGGCGAAATAGTTCGACAGGCCGATGCGCGCCTGCGCGATGCGCGCCTCGTCGCTGAATCCGGCGCGGGCAATCACCGCATCGATCTGCGGCAGGTAGCCGTGCAGTGCAAGTTCGGCGGCCATCTGGAAGGCCTGCTGGCCCGGCTCCAGGTAGTCCGGCAGCCACAGCCGGCGGGCACCGGCATCGTAGTGGCGCTTCTCGCGCCCGGCCTGCAAGGCAGTCACTTCCACCAGCACGCCGTGGCGATCGGCCAGCAACTGGCGCAGGCGCGGGGCGACGTGCCCCGGCGAGAGTCCCCATTCGGCGAACAACCGCTCGGCCAGCTCATCCAGCTCCGGGATGTGGTTGTGCATGCGGTTGAAGAACTCGCGCACCTGGTCGCCCGCCGGCAGGGTGCTGCCGGCACCGGGTTCGCCCAGCTGGAACTCCAGTGCGGCGGCATGTTCCCGCAACGCCAGGTGGCGGCGATGCAGGTCCAGCAGCGCCCGGCTCACCTGCGGCAGGTTGCCGGCCAGTGCCCGCAGCTCGGTGGCACTGACGTCGGCCAGCCCCAGGTCCCGCAGGGTTTCGGCCAATGATTCCTGCAATGCCGCGGGTTCATCCTCGTCGAACAGGGCGGAAACGTCGCCCAACACCTCCCCCAGCTTCTTCTGCACGGCGGGCGTCAACGGGCGCTTGTTGCGCTCGATCTGGTTCAGGTAGCTGGCAGACAGGCCCAGGGCGCGGGCCAGGTCGATCTGGCTGTAGCCGCGCTGCTCGCGCAGGCGCAGCAGGCGCAGGCCCAGCTGGCGCTGTGAGGATGGCAGATTCACAGAATTAACAGGAATCGTGGGGGGTGTTGGCCAGATTAAGCGGATTCAGGCCGGAAATCGAGGCGGCGGCTGTGAATAATGCCAAGCATCTTTCGCACCCCTGGATGTCGTCATGACTGTTGCAGCGCCCCGTATCCGCATGCTGATCGATGGCCAGTTCGTCGAATCGGCGACCTCCCACTGGCAGGACGTGATCAACCCGGCCACCCAGGACGTGCTGGCCCAGGTCCCGTTCGCCACCACCGCTGAAGTGGACGCTGCCGTGGCCGCCGCCAAGGAAGCGTTCAAGACCTGGCGCAAGACCCCGATCGGCACCCGTGCGCGCATCTTCCTGAAGTACCAGCAGCTGATCCGCGAGAACATGAGCGAGCTGGCGCACATCCTCACCGCCGAACAGGGCAAGACCCTGCCGGATGCCGAAGGCGATGTGTTCCGCGGCCTGGAAGTGGTCGAGCACGCCGCCGCCATCGGCAACCTGCAGCTGGGCGAGCTGGCCAACAACGTGGCCAATGGCGTGGATACCTACACGATCATGCAGCCGCTGGGCGTGTGCGCCGGCATCACCCCGTTCAACTTCCCGGCGATGATTCCGCTGTGGATGTTCCCGATGGCCATCGCCACCGGCAACACCTTCATCCTCAAGCCGTCCGAGCAGGACCCGATGGTCACCATGCGCCTGGTTGAACTGGCGCTGGAGGCCGGCATTCCGAAGGGCGTGCTGAATGTCGTCCACGGTGGCGAGGAGGTAGTCAACGCGATCTGCGACCACCCGGACATCAAGGCGGTCTCCTTCGTGGGTTCCACCCGCGTGGGTACCCACGTGTACAACCGTGCGTCGCTGGCCGGCAAGCGCGTGCAGTGCATGATGGGCGCCAAGAACCACGCCGTGGTGCTGCCGGATGCCAACAAGGAGCAGACCCTCAATGCGATGGTCGGTGCCGCCTTCGGTGCCGCCGGCCAGCGCTGCATGGCGGCCTCTACGCTGGTGCTGGTGGGTGAAGCGCGCGGCTGGGTGCAGGATCTGGTGGCCAAGGCCAAGACCCTGAAGGTCAGCGGTGGCACCGTGTCCGGTACCGATGTCGGCCCGGTGATTTCCTGCAGCGCGCGCGAGCGCGTGGAAGGCCTGATCGCCTCGGGCGTGGAGCAGGGCGCGCAGCTGGTGCTCGATGGCCGCAATCCGCAGGTCGATGGCTTCGAGAAGGGCAACTTCGTCGGCCCGACCATCTTTGCCGGTGTCACCACCGACATGCGTATCTACCAGGAAGAAATCTTCGGGCCGGTGCTGGTGATCCTGGAAGCGGAAACGCTGGAAGACGCCATCGCGATGGTCAACAGCAACCCGAACGGCAACGGCACCGCACTGTTCACCCAGTCCGGCGCCGCCGCGCGCAGGTTCCAGGAAGACATCGACGTCGGCCAGGTCGGCATCAACGTGCCGATCCCGGTGCCGGTGCCGCTGTTCTCCTTCACCGGTTCGCGCGCCTCCAAGCTGGGTGACCTGGGCCCGTACGGCAAGCAGGTGGTGCTGTTCTACACCCAGACCAAGACCGTCACCGCGCGCTGGTTCGATGACGAGACGCTGAGCCACGGCGTCAACACCACGATCAGCCTGAAGTAACGGCAGGAGCAGCCATGAGCCACTCGATGACGACGGAACTGGAAGAAGCGCAGCAGGCCTACCGCGAGGCCGCCCGCGACTTCGCACTGGCCGAACTGGCGCCGCACGCCGCGCGATGGGATGCGGAGGGCATCTTTCCGCGCGAGGCGATCGCCAAGGCCGGTGAACTGGGCTTCTGCGGTCTGTACATGGACCCGGAAGTGGGCGGCAGCGGCCTGAGCCGGCTGGACGCCGCCGTCGTCATCGAGGAGCTCGCCAGTGTCGACCCCTCGACGGCGGCCTACATCAGCATCCACAACATGGCCTCGTGGATGGTGTCCAAATGGGGTCAGCCGGCACTGCGCGACGCGTGGGGCAACGATCTGGCGGCGGGCATCAAGCTGGCCTCGTACTGCCTGACCGAACCGGGCGCCGGTTCCGATGCCGCCTCGCTGAAAACCACCGCCGTGCGCGATGGCGACCACTTCGTGCTGAACGGCGCCAAGGCCTTCATCTCCGGCGCCGGCGCCACCGAACTGCTGGTGGTGATGGCGCGCACCGGCGGTGCCGGTGCCGGCGGCGTCAGCGCCATCGCGGTGCCGTCGGACCTGCCGGGCATCAGCTTCGGCCGCAAGGAAGAGAAGATGGGCTGGAACAGCCAGCCCACCCGTGGCATCACCTTCGAGAACGTCCGCGTGCCGGTCAGCCACCTTCTGGGAGAGGAAGGCGGTGGCTTCAAGCTGGCGATGAAGGGACTCGATGGCGGCCGCATCAACATCGCCGCCTGTTCGCTGGGTGCCGCGCAGGGCGCGCTGGACGCCGCACGCCGCTACATGGGCGAGCGTCGCCAGTTCGGCAAGGCGCTGGCCGAGTTCCAGGCACTGCAGTTCAAGCTGGCCGACATGGTCACCCAGCTGGTGGCCGCCCGGCAGATGGTGCATACCGCCGCGCGCAAGCTCGATGCCGGCGCCAGCGACGCCAACGTGTGGTGCGCAATGGCCAAGCGCTTCGCCACCGATGCCGGTTTCACTGTCTGCAACGAAGCGCTGCAGATCCACGGCGGCTACGGCTACATCCGCGAATACCCGATCGAACGCCTGCTGCGTGACTGCCGCGTGCACCAGATCCTGGAAGGGACCAACGAGATCATGCGGGTGATCGTTGCCCGTCACCTGCTCAACACCGAAGAGGAACTGCGATGAAGGATTGGCGTACCCAGGAGCACGTGGGCCTGAAGGTCGAGGCCGATGGCCACACCGCCGTGGTCACCCTGCACAACCCGCCGGCGCATACCTGGACCGTGCACAGCCTGTCCGCGCTGCGCGACCTGGTGGCTGCGCTCAATGCGGACCGCGACATCTACGCGCTGGTGATCACCGGTGACGGCGAGAAGTTCTTCTCCGCCGGCGCAGATCTGAACCAGTTCGCCTCCGGCGACAAGGCCGCCGCGCGCGAGGCCGCACGCCGCTTCGGCGAAGCCTTCGAGGCGCTGTCCGGCTTCCGCGGCGTGTCGATCGCCGCAATCAACGGCTATGCGATGGGCGGCGGGCTGGAATGCGCGCTGGCCTGCGACCTGCGCATCATCGAAGACCACGCCCAGGTCGCGCTGCCGGAGGCCACCGTCGGCCTGCTGCCGTGCGCCGGTGGTACCCAGAACCTGCCACGGCTGGTGGGCGAGGGCTGGGCCAAGCGCATGATCCTGCTGGGCGAGCGCATCAATGCCGAGACCGCGCTGCGCATCGGCCTGGCCGAGGAGAAGGTCGGCAAGGGCGAGTCCAAGGCGCTGGCGCTGGAATGGGCGAAGAAGGCCGGCAAGCAGAGCCCGACCAGCATCGCGGCCTGCAAGACGCTGGTGCAGTCCACCCGCACCGGCACCCACGCCTCGGCGCTGGTGGCCGAACGCGAGGCCTTCGTCGATCTGTTCGATACCGCCGACCAGGTCGAGGGCGTGAACGCCTTCCTGGAAAAGCGCGCCGCGCAGTGGAAGAACGCATGACCACGGTCGCCGACGAAGCGCCGGTCCTGTTCGAAGAGCGCGTGGCCGGCAATGGCGCGCGCATCGGCATCGCCACGCTGAACGCGCCGCGCACGCTCAATGGCTTCTCGCTGCCGATGGCGCACCTGCTGCTGAAGCAGCTCAATGCCTGGGCCGACGACGACGGCATTGCGATGGTGGTGCTGCAGGGCGCCGGTGAAAAGGCGTTCTGCGCCGGCGGTGACCTGCACAGCCTGTACCAGAGCATGCGTGCATTCCGCGAGGCCGGCCGCAGCGATATCCGCGACAACGACTACGCGGCCGAGTTCTTCGACGTCGAGTACCGCGTGGATTACCTCATCCACACCTATGCCAAGCCGATCCTGTGCTGGGGCCATGGCATCGTCATGGGAGGGGGCATCGGCCTGATGTCCGGTGCCAGCCACCGCGTGGTCAGCGAGCGCTCCAAGCTCGCGTTCCCGGAGATCACCGTCGGTCTGTTCCCGGACGTGGGTGGCAGCTGGCTGCTGCCGCGCGTGCCGGGCAAGGGTGGCCTGTTCCTGGCCTTGACCGGTGCACTGCTCAACCCGGGCGATGCGATCTATGCCGGCCTGGCCGACGTGCACGTGGCCGAAGCGCGCCGCAGCGATGTGTTCGATGCACTGCTGCAGGTGGCCTGGTCGCGCGACGCCGCGAGCAACCACGAGCGCCTGGGCCACCTGCTGCAATCGTATGCCAGCGATGCCGCGACCGGTCCGCTGCTGGCCAACGCGGCGAAGGTCGACGCACTGTGCGACGGCGATGACCTCGATGCCATCGTCGAAGGCATCGCCCACCTGCAGACCGAGGATGCCTGGCTGCAGGCCGCCCAGAAGACCCTCGCGGCCGGCGCGCCCGGTTCGGCGCGGCTGGCGTTCGAGCTGCAGCGCCGCAGTGCGGGCCAGGACCTGGCTGCGGTCTACCGCCTGGAGTACATCGTCGCCCTGCACTGCGCCGCCCACGGCGATTTCGCCGAAGGCATCCGTGCGCTGCTGATCGACAAGGACCGCACGCCGTCGTGGAACCCGGCCACGCTGGCCGAAGCCAGCGCCCTGTGGGCCGATACGTTCTTCGCTTCGCCCTGGGCCGATGCCGCGCATCCGCTGGCCGACCTGGGTACCCCTGCCGCTGAAAGGAGCCTGGCATGAGCCGCATTGCATTCATTGGGTTGGGCAACATGGGTGGCCCGATGGCCGCCAATCTGGTCAAGAACGGCCACACCGTGCGCGTGTTCGATCTGGTGCCGGCCGCCGTGCAGGCCGCCGTCGACGCCGGTGCCGGTGCCGCGTCCTCAGCACGTGACACCCTGGCCGACGCCGAGGTGGTGATCTCGATGCTGCCGGCCAGTCGCCACGTCGAAGGCCTGTACCTCGGCGATGACGGCATTCTCGCCGCGATTCCGGCCGGGGCGCTGGTCATCGACTGCAGCACGATCGCTCCGGCCAGCGCCCGCAAGGTGTCCGAAGCGGCGGCCGCACGCGGCCTGCAGATGATCGATGCGCCGGTTTCCGGCGGCACGGCCGGTGCCCAGGCCGGCACCCTCACCTTCATCGTCGGTGGTGAGGAGGATGCACTGGAGCGTGCGCGCCCGGTGCTGCAGGCGATGGGCAGGAACATCTTCCACGTTGGCGCCAGTGGTGCCGGCCAGGTGGCCAAGCTGTGCAACAACATGGCGCTGGGCGTGATCATGGCCGTCACCGGCGAGGCCATCGCACTGGGCGTGGCGCACGGTCTGGACCCGAAGGTGCTGTCGCAGATGATGGCGGTGAGCACCGGCCGCAGCTGGGCCACCGAAGTGTGCAATCCGTGGCCGGGCGTGCTGGAGAATGCGCCGGCCTCGCGTGGCTACAGCGGCGGCTTCGGCAGCGACCTGATGCTCAAGGACATGGGCCTGGCAGTGGAAGCGGCGATGAGTGTCGGCGCCTCGATCCCGCTGGGTGAAGTGGCCCGCAACCTGTATTCGATGAATCATCAGGCCGGGCGCGGCAAGCTGGATTTCTCCAGCGTCGTACAGCTCATCACCAGCGAGAAGTAAGCGAATGCGTCCCTGGCCGCGTGCCGGGGCCCACCCGGGGTGGGATGGGCGGATGCCTGGTTTCGACCGGCATCCGCCCATTTTTTTGCGCTTGGAGCCCCGGGGTCAGAGCCCTTTGCCGTTGCAAAGGGATCCGACCCCGCCTCCATCAGGCGACGATCAGCGTCACGTCGATGTTGCCGCGGGTGGCATTCGAGTACGGGCACACGACGTGCGCCTTCTGCACAAGCGCTTCAACCTGCTCGCGCGGCACGCCCGGCACGTTGATGGTCAGCTCGGCCTCGATGCCGAAGCCGGTCGGGATCTGGCCGATGCCCACCTTGCCGGTCACGGTGGTGTCAGCCGGCAGCGCGACCTTGGCCTGGCCGGCCACGAACTTCAGCGCGCCCAGGAAGCAGGCCGAGTAGCCGGCGGCGAACAGCTGCTCCGGGTTGGTGCCCGGGCCGCCCGCGCCGCCCAGCTCGCGCGGGGTCGACAGCTGGATGTCGAGCACGTTGTCGGAGGAGACGGAACGGCCTTCGCGGCCGCCGGTGGAGGTCGCCTGGGCGGTGTACAGAACCTTTTCGATGGACATCGGGATGCTCCTGGTCAGTGGGTGGTAGTGCGTTGAAGCCTACTTTGCCCGCTTTCCAAGGACGATGGGTGACAGACCGTCTGAGAAATTTGACCGATCGTCCTGCCTGTCTAGATCGTCCATTCCCGATCGGTGGTGAACATGATCGTCAGCCACCGGTCCGGCGAGGCTTCGCCCAGTGCATCGCCGATCTCGTCACGCAGTTGGTCCCACTCCCGCAGGGGCCGCGGCGGATCATCGGCCGGGACCACGAAGAACAGCTCGATCTGCTCGCCACGTCCCACCTGCGCCACATAGCTTCGGTGTTCGACGAAGCCATGCCTGGCGACGATCGTGCGCGCCACTGCGTCCACGTGGGCCTGCAGCTCCGGCGGAGTCACCAGCAGGATGCCGGCCAATGCCCGCCGCACCGTGCCCAGCGGCGCGATCATCACCAGTACGCAGACGAAGGCGAGGATGGCCGGGTCGATGTACGGCCCGATCCAGTCCCACGCGGTGCCACGCACCAGCGCGCCGCCCAGGAAGGCGACCAGATAACAGGCCGACATGCTGGCCGCGATCATCCAGTTCTTCGCGTCCAGCGCGATGAACTCCGAACCGATGCGGCGGTTGGCGCGCAGCACGAACACGCCCAGCGCTGCCTCGGCCAGCAGGGACAGCGCGGCGAAGATCATCGCCGGCCCCAGCGCGATGTGGCGGCCGCCGGACATCAGCGCGTCCACGGCATTGACCAGTGCATACAGCGCCGCACCGATCATCAGCGTGCCGCTCACGCCCAGCACGATCGGTTCCAGGTGCCAGAAGCCCATGGTGAAGCGCTGGTTGAGGCGCGACTGCAGCGCATCGGTGTTGGTCGACAGCGCGATCAGGCGCGCGACCAGCAGCGACAGCCAGGTCATCACCACATCGATCAGCCCGTAGATGCCATCGAAGATGATGAGCGAGGAATTGGCCAGCAGGCCGAACACCACAGCAGTCAGCGCCAGCAGCAACGCACCGGCAATCGACAGGCGCAGCACCCCCTGTTCGGTGGTGGGGTCGAAGAAGTGGGGGCGATCGGTAGCCATGACCCGATTGTAGAGCGGAGCCATGCTCCGCTGCGTCTGGCGGCCGACCGCGCTACCTTCATGCAGCCGCTTCCCGTAGACTGCTCCCCTCCCACGTACCGACACCCGCCTGCAGTGATCACGCCACCCTGACCCTTGCCGCACATCGGCAGCCGGCCCGCCCGGCTCAGGAACCCGTGTCTTTCCACTGCAGCGCCATGCGGCCACGCCCGCCTGCGCGCGGAGCTTTCCCATGCAAACGTCCTATCCCCTGCGCCAGCAATGGCTCGGCAACGTCCGTGGCGACCTGTTGTCCGGCATCGTCGTCGCCCTGGCCCTGATTCCCGAGGCCATCGCGTTCTCGCTCATTGCCGGCGTCGACCCCAAGGTCGGCCTGTACGCCGCCTTCTCCATCGCCGTCATCACCGCCATCGCGGGTGGCCGCCCTGGCATGATCTCTGCTGCCACTGGCGCGATGGCGCTGGTGATGGTCGACCTGGTGAAGGATCACGGCCTGCAGTACCTGTTCGCCGCCAGCATCCTGGCCGGCTTGCTGCAGGTGCTGGCAGGCGTGTTCAAACTGGGCTCGCTGATGCGCTTCGTCTCGCGCTCGGTCATCACCGGCTTCGTCAATGCGCTGGCGATCCTGATCTTCCTGGCGCAGATGCCGGAACTGATCGGCCGCGGTCCTACGGTCTACGTGCTGTGCGCGGCGGCGCTGGTCATCATCTATCTGCTGCCGCGCCTCACCCGCGCCGTGCCCTCGCCGCTGGTGGCCATCGTGATGCTCACCGCGGTGGTGATCGGCTTCGGTATCGACGTGCGCAGTGTTGGCGACATGGGCCAGCTGCCCGACAGCCTGCCGCATTTCCTGCTGCCCGATGTCCCGCTCAGCTGGGAGACGCTGCGCATCCTGCTGCCGGTGTCGGCCACGCTGGCCGTGGTCGGCCTGCTCGAATCGATGATGACCCTGCAGATCGTCGAGGACATCACCGAGACACCCAGCGAGCGCAATCGCGAATGCATCGGCCAGGGCGTGGCGAATACGGTAACCGGCTTTCTCGGCGGCATGGCCGGCTGCGCGATGATCGGCCAGTCGGTCATCAACGTGACCTCCGGTGGCCGTGGCCGCCTGTCGTGCCTGGTGGCTGGCGTGCTGCTGCTGGTACTGGTGGTGTACGGCAGCGACCTGGTGCGGCAGATCCCGATGGCCGCCCTGGTGGCGGTGATGATCATGGTCAGCATCGGCACCTTCAGCTGGCGCTCGCTGCGCGACCTGCGCACGCACCCGCGCAGTTCCTCGGCCGTGATGTTGCTGACCGTGGTGGTCACCGTGGCCACCCACGACCTGGCCAAGGGCGTGCTCAGCGGCGTGCTGCTGTCGGCGTTGTTCTTCGCGCGCAAAGTAGGCCGCTTGCTGGAGGTGCAGCGCGACGATGCCCATGAGACGCAGGTCTACCGCGTGCGCGGGCAGGTGTTCTTTGCCTCGGCGGGGCAGTTGGGCGCAGCGTTCGACTATCAGCATGTGGCGCCGAAGGTGCAGATTGATCTGCGCGATGCCCACCTGTGGGATCTGACCGCCGTGGCCGCGCTGGAGCGCGCGCAGGAAAAGTTGGCCGCGCACGGAGCAGAGGTAACGGTGGTGGGGCTCAATGCAGCCAGCCAGACGCTGATCGAGCAGGTGGGTGGCGCACGCGGCGGGCACTGATCGCGTAGGGCATGCTGGTGGCGCCGGGCCATGCCCGGCCGCCAGCCGGAACCGGGCCCAACCGGCGCTCGCCGCGCGGCTGACCGGGCGCATTCAGCCACCCGGTGTAAACTATTGATCTCACTGGCAATGCCAGTCTCCACGATCAACGCTCCGATGACGTCCGCCACCGCCCGTTACGCCGATTCCCTGCGCCTGTCCGTCGCCCCGATGATGGACTGGACGGACCGCCATTGCCGCGTGTTCCACCGCGTGCTGGCTCCCGGGGCGCGGCTGTACACGGAGATGGTGCACGCCAACGCGGTCATCCATGGTGACCGCGAGCGCCTGCTCGGCTTCGACCGCAGCGAACAGCCGCTGGCCCTGCAGCTGGGTGGCAGCGATCCGGCCCTGCTGGCGCAGGCCGCGCGCATCGCCGCGGACTGGGGCTACGACGAGGTCAACCTCAACTGCGGCTGCCCGTCCGATCGCGTGCAGGCCGGCCGCTTCGGTGCCTGCCTGATGCGCGAGCCGGTGCTGGTGGCCGAATGCGTGGCCGCGATGGTCGATGCGGTCGACATCCCGGTGACCGTGAAGTGCCGTCTGGGCGTGGATGAGGACAACGAGTACGAGGCGTTCGCCAGCTTCGTCGATCGCCAGGTCGCTGCCGGTGCAGCAATGGTGGTGGTGCACGCGCGCAATGCCTGGCTGAAGGGCCTGTCGCCCAAGGAGAACCGTGAGGTTCCGCCGCTGAAGTACGACTGGGCCTACCGCCTGAAGCAGGAGCGGCCTGCGCTGCCGGTGGTGCTCAACGGTGGCCTGGCCAGCATGGAAGCCGTGCAGGCCCAGGCCGGCCATGTCGATGGCGTGATGCTGGGCCGGGCCGCGTACCACGATCCCTATCTGCTGCATCAGCTGGAAGCGCTGCACACCGGTACGCCGCTGCGGTCGCGCGCGGACCTGCTGCGCGCGCTGCGCCCGTATGTCGAGGCCCGTCTGGGCGAGGGCATGGCCCTGAAGCACATCACCCGTCACCTGCTCGGCCTGTTCCATGGGCAGCCCGGTGGGCGCGCGTTCCGCCAGGTATTGAGCGAGGGTGCGCACCGTCCAGGCGCCGACTGGACATTGGTCGAACAGGCCCTTGCCGTCACCGAGCGCGACGCTGACCGTGCCGCTGCGTGACGTCCGTCACATTCCTGACTTGACAACGCCGGCCGATTCGTCCCGAATGTTCACTTAGATGAACAAGCCTGCGGTTCGCCCGGAAAAGTTCAGATCGGATTCACTGCCCCAAACCAAGAATTTGCAAAGGAATTGTAAAGACCGGGTCCCGCACCCGGTTCCCGGATTTACGACTTTTGAACGAATCGCCGTGCTCGGCTAGGATCGCATCGATGTCTTCCGCTCCCCTCCATTGCCGCATTGCCCTGGCCACCTGCGTGGTGCTGGCGGCTGCGCCGCTGTCGTCGGCAATGGCACAGCAGCCCCCGCGTGCGGAACACGGCCGGGCGGAGATGATGGAGCGGAGCGAGCGGGGTGGCCGTGGCGACGAGCGCTCGCTGTCCGATGCCGTGCGCCGCGTGCAGCGCACCACCGGTGGCCACATCCTGGGCGCCGAACGGGTGCCGTTCGATGGTCGTGACATCAATCGGGTCAAGTACATGGACGACCGGGGCCGGGTCCGCTACATGGACGACCCCGCCCCGTCGCGTTCACAGCCGCGCACGCCGCGGTCGGATATGTCTTCACTACGCGGCGATAACCCCTGAACAGGGATAGTTGTCGCTATCAACCCGTACCCCACTGGCCTCCGGGCCACACCCAGGACACTAGGGAGAGTTCATGCGTATCCTTCTGGTCGAAGACGAAGCCCCGCTGCGTGAGACCCTGGCAGCCCGGCTCAAGCGCGAAGGCTTTGCCGTCGATGCTGCGCAGGACGGCGAGGAAGGCCTCTACATGGGGCGCGAAGTCCCGTTCGACGTCGGCATCATCGACCTCGGCCTGCCCAAGATGTCGGGCATGGAGCTGATCAAGGCGCTGCGTGACGAGGGCAAGAAGTTCCCGGTGCTGATCCTGACCGCGCGGTCGAGCTGGCAGGACAAGGTCGAGGGCCTGAAGCAGGGCGCCGACGATTACCTGGTCAAGCCGTTCCACGTCGAAGAGCTGCTGGCCCGCGTCAACGCGCTGCTGCGCCGCGCCGCCGGCTGGAGCAAGCCGACGCTGGAATGCGGCCCGGTCGCACTGGATCTCGCCGCGCAGACGGTCAGCGTCTCCGGCAGCAATGTCGACCTGACCAGCTACGAGTACAAGGTGCTGGAGTACCTGATGATGCATGCCGGTGAACTGGTCTCCAAGGCCGACCTCACCGAGCACATCTACCAGCAGGACTTCGACCGCGACTCGAACGTGCTGGAAGTGTTCATCGGCCGCCTGCGCAAGAAGCTGGACCCGGACGGCGAGCTGAAGCCGATCGAGACCGTGCGCGGCCGCGGCTACCGTTTCGCGATCCCGCGCAACGAGGGCTGAGCCGGCTCACCCTGGCGATTGCACGATGTCCGGCCGTCTGTGGTTCTTCCGACGCTGGCGGCCGCGCTCTCTGCAGGCGCGCCAGCTGTTCGCCGCGTCCGTGGGCCTGGTCGCGTTCCTGGCCCTGGCTGGTTACGCGCTCGACGCCGCCTTCGCCGATACGGCGAAGGCCAACCTGCGTGAGCGCCTGAAGAACTACGCCACCGCCTATGCGGCCGGCATCGACTTCACCCGCGATCGTTCGCTGTACATCCGCGAGCAGCCACCGGACCCGCGCTTCGACGTGCCCGGCAGCGGTCTCTACCTGCAGGTGGTGATGCCGGACGGCAAGGGCAATTCGATGTCGGCCGAAGGCCCAATGCTGCCCACCGTCGGCGGCGGACTGCTTGCGCCACGCCAGGAGGTGTTCGAAGGCCCGCTGCCGATGATCCAGATCGACGGCAGCCAGGGCTCGGTGTACCGCTACGGCCTGGGCCTGGTGTGGGACGCCGATGCCGATCCCGCCACCGAGTTCCCGTACACCATCTACGTGATGGAAGACTCGCGCGCGCTCGGTGCGCAGCTGCGGGTGTTCCGCAGCCGTGTCTGGTTCTACCTGGGTGGCATCGGCCTGATCCTGCTGCTGCTGCAGACGGTCATCCTGCAGTGGAGCCTGCGTCCGCTGCGTCGCGTGATCACCGAGCTGACCAAGGTGCAGCGCGGCGAGACCGAGCGCATGAGCGAGCGCCACCCGCGCGAGCTGGAACCGCTGACCGACAGCATCAATGCCTTCATCGAGAGTGAGCGCGAGAACCTCGAACGCCAGCGCAACACCCTGGCGGATCTTGCGCACAGCCTGAAAACGCCGATCGCGGTGCTGCGCACGCAGATGGACAGCGGTGCCGGTGATGGCGCGCTGCGCGAAGAGCTGGACGTGCAGCTGCAACGCATGAACAACCTGGTGTCCTATCAGCTGGCGCGCGCTGCGTCGTCGGGCCACAAGCTGTTCTCCGCACCGTTGCCGATCGAGTCCAACGCCGAAGAGATCGTGCGGGGCCTGGAAAAGGTCTATGCGGCCAAGGGCGTGCTGTGCGAGTTCGACATCGATCCGGCCGCGCGCTTCCATGGCGAGCCGGGTGACCTGCAGGAACTGCTGGGCAATCTGCTGGAAAACGCCTTCAAGTGGGCCAAGCGCCGTGTCCTGCTGACCGCGCAGCCCCTGCCGGCACCGAATGCACGCCGCGCCGGCCTGCTGCTGGCCGTGGACGACGACGGCCCGGGCATCGCGCCGGACGATATCGGCAAGGTGCTGCAGCGTGGCGTACGTGGCGACGAACGCGTGCAGGGCCACGGCATCGGCCTGTCGATCGTGCAGGACCTGATCAAGGATTACCGCGGCGAACTGGCGGTCGGCCGTTCCAGCGAACTGGAAGGCGCCCGCTTCGAAGTGCGTCTGCCGCCGGGCCCGTAGGGCGGGCCTGCTTCGATCCACCGGTCAACGCGAATGCAGGCAGCGCCGGGCCACGCCCGGCGAACCGATGACATGGCTCAGCCACCCCGCGCCGGCGGTTCACCATAGAAGCGCCGCAGATGTGCGGCAACATCGGGCAGCGCTTCGGCCAGCACGTCCGGGGCGGAGAAGTGGTACTCGCTGGCGACCGCGAAGAACTCCTCCGGTGCTTCGGCGGCATACGGGTCGATCAGCGTCTCCTGGCCGGCATCCACCTGCGCGCAGAACGCATCGTAGGACTGCTGGAAGACAGCAGCCCACTCACGCTGCCACGCACGCGGCAGCGGCGGTGTGCCGTCCATCGCGCCGTCAAGCGCATCGAGCTTGTGCACCATCTCGTGCACGGCCACGCAGTAGCCCTCGTGCGGTGCGGCCAGATCGGCCTGCACGTCGGCCCAGGACAGGATCAACGGCCCGCTGTCCCACGATTCGCCGATCAGCTCGTCGTCCCATTCGTGCAGCACGCCCGCCGCATCCATGTGGCTGCGATGCACGCGGAATGCGTCGGGGTACACGATCAGCTGCGACCAGCCCTGCAGCCCCACCTCGCCGAACTCGAGCAGTGGCAGGCAGCACAGGGCCGCCAGCAGCACGCCGTCGGCGGCCTGCAGCTGCAGGTTGCCGATCGGGGTGATGGTCTTCTCATGCAGGAAGCGCGCCGCCAGCGTGCGCAGCCGGGCGCGTCGTTCGTCGGAAAGCCCCTGCAGCCATGCCGCACGGCGGCAGGCCTCATCCCAGTATGCGTCTTCGATCGGCCGCGGTGCGGGCCGCAGCCACTGCAGCAACGACTTGATCAGCGGAACATTCCAGGCAGGTAGCTGTGCCACTTCGGCGCACGCAGCCGCTGCAGCATGTCCTCATCGCTGCCGCCACCGCCGGTGCTGGTGGCGCTGCTGGCCGCCGGGCGTGCCGGAGCAGGCTTGGCCGTGGTGGTCGATGCCGTCGGTGCGCGCTGCGAGGCGGCATCGCCGTTGGAGGACACACAGGCGCCGCGGCTGTCATCCAGTGCTGCTGTGGCCGACGCCGCGAAGGGCATCGTCAGCAGGATCAGGCAATGGGCATAACGGCGCATTGACGACATCCACGTTAAGGGAAGGTGAGTTCCCGATTCTAGCCCGAACCCGGCACCGGATTGGAAGCCCGCCGCCGGCCCCGTGGCGGGCGTCGCTGGCGGCTTTCCCGCATAATTCCGTCCTGACTTCGTGGAAGCTGCCGTGGACGATCGCCAATTGCTGGCCAAACTCGCTGCCGGTCGCCTGTCCGGCGACGCCCTGGCCCGTGAGCTGGGCCAGACCCGGGCGGCAATTTGGAAGCGCATTCAAGGGCTTAGGGCCGCAGGTGTCGATATCGAGGGCCGTGCCGGCGAGGGTTACGGCCTGACCCGCCCGGTCGAGCTGCTGGACCCGGCGACCATCCGTGCCGCCCTGCCGGCCGATGCCCTGTCCCTGCTGCATGACCTGCAGGTGGCCTGGACGGTGGATTCCACCAATGCCGAATTGCTGCGGTGCAGCGCGCCCCAGCGCGGGGTCAGCGTCCTGCTGGCCGAACGCCAGACCGGCGGACGGGGGCGGCGCGGCCGCACCTGGGCCTCGCCGCTGGCGGCCCATGTCTATCTGTCGGTACTGCGCCTGTTCTCCGGGGGCCTTGGCCGGCTGGCGGGGCTGAGCCTGGTTGCCGGCATCGCCGTGGCCGAAGCGCTGCACGATCTGGGTTTCACCCAGGCGCAGCTGAAGTGGCCGAATGATCTGATCGTCGATGGCCGTCGCAAGCTGGTCGGCCTGCTCGCCGAGGGCGGCGGCGAATACGCCGGTCCGGCTCGCGCGGTGATCGGCATCGGCATCAACACGCACATGCCGCCCTCGTTCGCCGAGCAGATCACCCAGCCCTGGGTGGATCTGGACACACTGGCCGGCGCGCCGGTCGACCGCAACATCGTTGTCGCCGCCGTGCTTGCACGGCTGCTGCCGGCGCTGGAGGAATTCGACCGCGAAGGGCTGGCCCCGTTCCTGCCGCGCTACGCCGCCTTCGACATGCTGGCCGGCCGCGAGGTACGCGTCGAGCTGGAGGGGCAGTGGCAGCACGGCACCGCACTGGGCCTGGCCGATGACGGCGCGCTGCGCGTGAGCATCGACGGCTGCGAGCGCCGCCTGCATGCCGGCGAAGTCACGGTGAGGGCGGCATGAGCGACTGGTTGTTCGATCTTGGCAATTCGCGCTTCAAGTTCGCGCCGTTGCAGGGGGATCGCGCGGGCGACGTACAGGCCTGGGCGCATGGCGCCGAAGGCATGGCCGGGCAGCCGCCGCACAGCCTGCCCAGCGGCGCGACGGCGTTCGTCGCCAGCGTGGCCGCACCTTCGCTGACCAGCGCCATGCTGGACCAGCTGCAGCGGCGCTTCGACCAGGTGCATGTGGTGCGCACCAGCGCCGAATGCGCAGGCGTGCGCATCGCCTACGCGCGCCCGGAGAAGTTCGGCGTGGATCGCTTCCTTGCCCTGCTGGCCGCCGCCAAGGCGCAGCGCCCGGTGCTGGTGGTGGGCGTGGGCACGGCGCTGACCATCGACCTGCTCGATGCCCGTGGCCAGCATCACGGCGGCCGCATCGCCGCATCACCCACCACCATGCGCGAAGCACTGCACGCGCGCGCCGTGCAGCTGCCCGCCAGTGGCGGCGATTACAGCGAGTTTGCCAATGACACCGCCGATGCACTCGCCTCCGGTTGCGATGGTGCCGCGGTGGCGCTGGTCGAGCGCAGCGCGCAGCAGGCGCAGGCACTGCTGGGTGTGATGCCGTCGCTGCTGGTGCACGGTGGCGGCGCGCCCGCGCTGATGCCACTGCTGGACGGCGCCGACTATCACCCCTCGCTGGTGCTGGATGGCCTCGCCCGCTGGGCGGTGCACCAGCCCGCAGGCTAGTATCCGCGCATGCTCACCCGTGCCCTGATCGTCGTTCTGGCCATCCTCAATCTTGGCGTTGCCTGCTGGTGGCTGCTGCGCGATGCGCCGCAGAAGCCTGCGCCGCCACCGCGGCCCGCCGGCGTGGCGGAACTGCGCTGGGTGCCCGGCGGCACCGATGCGGCGGTGGCCGCGCAGGCATCGTCGGAGGCACCGGCGCCAGCACTGGTGGAGCGCGACCCCGCAGCGGCGACCGCCGTGGCGTCCACTCCTGCCCCTGTCGCGCCGGCCACGCCGCAAGCCGAGCCGGCCAAGGCGCCGGCTGCGGAAGCAACCTCCAGCCCGACGCCAGCGCCGGCGCCGGTCGCACCGCCGGTCGCGCAGGCGCCTGCCGCCAGCGAGCCGCCGCGCTGCATCGCGTTGGGTCCGTTCGCCGATCGTGCCGCCGCCAGCGCAGCGCAGGGCCGGGCCGGCGCACTGCTCAGCCAGGCGCGCCTGCGCGAGCAGCCGGCCGCCAGCGGCAGTGCCCGCTACCGCGTGCTGCTGCCGGCCGCCGCCAGCCGCGAAGAGGCGCAGGCCACGGTCAAGCGCATCGTCGCTGCGGGCCTGGGCGACTACTACATCATCAGCCAGGGTGAGGACGCCAACGCCGTGGCGCTGGGCCAGTACCGCAACCGCGAAGGCGCCGAGCGGCGTATCGCTGCGGTGCAGGCCGCCGGCTTCCAGCCGCGCCTGGTAGCCAGCGGTGATGCCGGCCAGTGGTGGCTGGACGGGCAGCTGGCCGGCACCGCACAGCCTGCGCAGGTACAGCAGCGCAGCGGCGCCGCCCGGCAACAGTCGCTGGAATGCGCGCGACTGCGCTAGAATCCCCCGACTGCGGCGCTGCCGCCGGTGCGTCACCCATGCCGCTTTAGCTCAGTTGGTAGAGCAACTGTCTTGTAAACAGTAGGTCATCCGTTCGATTCGGATAAGCGGCACCACAGAAGAATCGCCGAAACGCCTTGAATCAAGGGGTTTCAATGAAGAAGGCCAGCGCACTGCGCTGGCCTTTTTGCTTCTACCGGGAAAATTACCGGGAAAATTAACGGTCTTTCTTTGGTTTCACGGCTGCTTTGACCACCGGCACAGAGTGGTCGTACAGCTGCCGCATGGCCTCGGTCACGTGGCCACCGGATGCCTTGTCCTCGCTGTCGGTGATGCCTCGATGTTTCAGACCGTGAAGTGCGAAGCGGCTCTCCTGGTCGATGATGCCGTCGGCCATGGCGCGCCGAATCAACCGCTGCCAGGCGCTGTCCAGAGCCGACTTGCTCAGGGGTGTTCCCGACTCTGTGACGATCAGGCGCCGCTGTTCCGGGTTGATCGGCGTGGGCCGGCCATGGGCGGCCATCCGCTCTTGCCTGTACGCCTGCAGCCACCTGACGGCGTCGCGCAACTCCTTCGTCCACTTCGTGACGTTATCGCGGGAACCCTTGCGGCGATTGCTGCGGATGCCTTCGCGTAGCAGGTTGGCGTCGGTGAGCGTGTCCACCTCGATGCCGCGCAGTCGCACGGCATACGCCAGCACCATGACGGCAGGCAGATAGGGCGGGCAGCTGCCGGCGGTGTGGGCCTTGAGTGCCGCACGCGCTCGGGCGTAGCGCAGCACCGCCTCAAACGAATCATGGTCCGGCATGCGTGCATCACGCTTCTCCCGAACCTTGCGAATTCCGTCAGCGGGGTTGGCGGCACAGTGACCGTGACGGATGCCCCAGGCGAACAGCCGCCGCAGGTAGCTGGCCACGCGATTGGCAGCTGCCGGCGTCGGGATGATCGCCGGCACCTTGCCGATGGCCGGTCGACCTGTGGCCATCGTTTCGACAACGCGCTGCAGCACCGGCACCGACAGATGCTCGATGCGCTGCTGGCCAAGTTTGCGGCCGTCGCGAAGCACATAACCACAGGCTTTCGCAGCGCAGTAGTCGTAGCCCTGCTGTGACTTGGCAGACAGGTCCAGGTACTCGCTTGCCTTCTTGAAGATCTCCGTCAGGTGATCGAGCGAGCCGCGCACGCTGCCACCGCCGCGGCCTTCCATGATGGCGTGGAGGTCCGACAGTCTGACCTTCCCGTTGGCCACCGTGGTCTTGATGCGACCGACACCCTCGGGATGGGGATCCAGCACATACCAACGGCCATCCTCCCAATACAGGCCGCGCGGCAACGATCCCTGGTCGATGTGACCAGGGATCTCCGGGTTGAATTTCCTTTTCCTACCGCGTGTCATCAGACCAAGTCCAGCAGTGCCATTTCAGGGGGCTGTGCCGATGCTGCCGGCAAGCCCAGGGCGACGTTGACCGCGTCTGTAGTAGTCCAGATGCGGCCGCGACGGTCGTACTTATACAGAATCCCTTGATTCCCCGCCCACCGCTCCACCGTTGCCGGGGAGGGGGGCGGGCCGTCAGGGGCGCAGATCCGTTGTAGATCGGTGAAGTGCAGGATCTGCGCCACAGCTATCCCCTCGATCCAGCGAACAGCGGCATCTGCACCACGTTGTTCGGCCGCTCCTCATCCGTAACGACGGCAGCGGGATGCAGGCTGTGCTGCTTGTGCCAGTTGGCCCATGCCAGGTCGAACGACGGATGCTTCGTCGTTCGGCTACAACGGCATTCGATGAAGTGGCCACCCCGCGCCTCAATCCGCCGGCAGTCCACGATGTACCTGGCAGGGTGGCCGTTGGGGCATGCCGGCAGTGCACGCGGTGGATCTTTCTGCTGCTGGGTCACTGGCGCACCTCCCCGGGCAGGGCCATGGCGATGGCAACGTCACGCACCCAGATCGGCGTACTCGACAGGGCAAAGGTCTGCCCGGTCCATGCCAGCAGCAGAGTGCGGCCGATCTCTTCCGCGATGGCGCGAGCAGCTGCCGGCGGCACCGCGTTGCCGATCCGCTCGCGCCATGCCTGGTCGCTCAGGCCGTCGAGTTCCAACTTCTCTTCCGGGTCGACCAGCGACTGCAGCGCGGCCAGCTCCAAGGTGGTGAACGGCCGGTGCCAGGTGTTGTCCGTGCTGCGGATGACGCACACCAGGTTCTTGCGAGCGTCAGGCAGGCGCGGGTCGGCCACTGACCACTTTCCGTTGTCATGGCCAGCGGCGGCGCTGACAGCCCCGCTGTTGGCGTTCCAGGCCACGACGCCGTAGTGCCCATTGGTCAGGTACGCGTCTCCCTGCTGGCGCTGATTCGCCGGGCGAGGATCTGCGACGGCGTAGGCACCGTGACCAGTGTCGCTACGAGCAATGACCGTCCGCGACGGGGAGTCAAAGGAGGCAATCGGATACTTGCCAGCGCCTCGGAAGCCACCATGCGAGCGTGGGTCTGCAACGCAAGCCGCACCGCTACCAACGCGATCCGATCCTGTCACCGTTCCTGCAGACCGATCGAAGGGAACGATGCGGTACTTGCTGGAATGGGCACTGTCAGACCAATCGTGCCTCGGATCTGCGACGGAGAACGTGCCCTGTCCAGGAGACTTCACACCGATGACCGCGCCGGCGGTGTCGTTCATCTGCATGACGCCGTACTGCTGGTACTGAGCGGCGTTTGCGGCAGCACGCGGATCTGCAACGCTGAAAGCGCCGTTGGTAGGCCCACTCTTCCCTGCCACGGTGCCGCTGGGATCTTCCCAGCTGCGGATGCCAAGGAAGCCATCGCGGCTCTCAGGCACGATCAGGTAGTCGCGCAGCACACCTTCCTCCACCGCGAGGCGGTTCAAGCTGCGCCAGTCGCTGCCCGCCTCGACGAACGCCAGGCGTACCCAGGTCTTCCACTGCAGAGACGGTACGCGGTGCATAGGGCCGGCGCTTTCCACGTCGCCGGCGAGGGGCATACGGCTGAGGATCGTCCCCACGGCCTGCAGCGGGCGCTTGGCAGGCTCGTACAAGAACGGCGGAACCTTCTCGGCATGGCGTGCAACAAGCAGGAAGCGCTTCCGGCTCTGTGCCAGGCCGCCCAGCTCACCGCAGTCGTGCGTGGTTTCGCTCACCACATACCCGTAGGCGCGGAGCAGCGCCGTGATCTGGTCCAGCAAGTGTCGGCCACGCGTAGCGATGCGCGGCACGTTCTCAAACAGCAGCACCTCGACCGGATCGTCCTTGTAGGCCTCCAGTGTGAGCCAGATCCCGCGCAGGGTCAGCTCGTTCAGCGCCTGGTACTTGGCGGTCTTGCTCTTGCTCTCCGACATAAGGCCGGAGAAACCCTTGCAAGGGGCAGACAGGAACACAACGTGAGGCTGCTCATGGCCGAATGCGCGGTGCACGTCGGCCGTGCCCGCCTCGCGCCAGCCCGGAGGCGGGTTGCAGCCCCAGAAAGCGCGGTACTGCTGCAACGAGAACAGATCCAGAACCGTGCCGGGCACGCCAGCCAGGTGCCCGAAGTCTGCTACCGCAGCAGGGTCGACATCGATACCACCAATGCAGCGGAACGTGGCTCGCGCGGCCCCGATGTCCGGGCGTGCCTGATTGAAGCCACGCGCACCCGCGCCCAAGCCAGCGAACAGGCCAGCGTGGCGAATCTCAAATACCTCAGCCACGGGCATCCTCCCAATCGGTAAGCGTGAAGGCGGCCCCGCAGTTGCGGCACTCGTAGTCCCGCGTGGCGCCGAAGTGGTCGGAGTAGGTCTCACCGTTGGCGCTGTATGTGCGGATGCTCGGTGGTACTTCTACGAAGCTGAGGTCGCCCATGTAATTGCAGTCTGGGCAGCTGCGATTCCTGTCGTGGTAGGTGTGCTTATCCACGCGTTCCACCCCGGCGGACAGCCATCTGAACGCGGCGGCGGATCTGCTGCGGGATCTGGCCCACGGCCGTGCCGCTGCGGCGTTGGCGAGCCGGGCGGGTGATCCACAGCTTGTGCAGGGCAGCGCCGCCGGCGGCCGGGGCGAGACAGAGAAGGATCAGCTCAAGCACGGGCCACCCCCTTTCTGCCGGCACCGATCATGGCCAGCGCTCTGCCGATGGGCAGCAGCTCGCTCCCGATCAAATCGGCGGCTCGCTGCGCGTAGCCCTGGTCGACGGCCAGGTACAGGTGGCCGCGACGCTGCAGCCGGTCACCACTGAACTGGACGTCATCCAGATCCCGAACATGTTCCAGGCCCAGGTGATCGGCGATGGCCTTTCCGTGGGTGGTCTTTCCGCTACGATGCGGGCCGTAAACGACGCGCGAGACGGCCTGGGCGCCCCGCTGCGGGCCACGATGGGCGTTGGGCTTACCCATGGGCCACCTCCTGAGCGGCAGCGGCCACGGCGCTGTGGCTGGCCTTGGCGCTCGGCAGCATGTTGGCCACGGCAAACGGGAAGGGCAGGCGGTCGGCCAGGGCGGCCAGCTCGGTGGAGATCCAGTCCCCATCGACAGCGAACACCTCGGATCCCCCGGTCAGCACCCAACCGGCCTTGCTGCCCCGGCGGCGCTCGAGCACGCGCTGTGCGGTCTTGTGGCCACCCATATCCAGCTGGGCGGTGACGATTACCTGGTTGTGGGTGATGTGCATCGTCAGGGTTGCGCTGCAGCCCTTGGCGGGGGCGGGGGCAAATCCACACAGTCCGTCACCCGTGATAGCCTTCGCCCCTGGTCCGGTGCCGGAAACCTGCGTATTTGCCCTGGTGTGGTCGGTGTTGCCGATCATGTCGTGCATGGTTCTCTCCTGAACTTCGTTGGTGGATGGCCTTGGGGTAAGAGGTGGTGCTCTGCCCGCCGGGCCGCTTTCTTGCTTACTTCTGGAACACCCAACAGCGAACGGCTACGCCTGCTCCGGCCGTGTTGGTCTTGATGCAGCTGTTGACCGTGAGATTGGCGTCCAACAGCTTGTAGCGCCGCGAATCACGCAGGAAGTCGCGCAGCTTTTTGAGATCCGGGACCGGCTGGCTGTGGTACGCCGCCTTGGCCACGAACTCGTTGAGGTTGATGGCAATGCGCTGCGGATCCCGCGAGTGGTTGAGGACCGGCCGTTCGCCGTTACCGGTGCTTTCCAGGTACTCGTAGGTTTCCCAGAACTCATTGACCAGGGGATGGTCCGCGCTGATCGCCGACTGGCGCTCCAAGGCCATTCTCACCAGCTTCTGCCGCGTTTCCTCGACCATCTCCTTGGGGATGTCCACCACCAGGCGCAGGCCATCGAGCAGCGCCAGCATCTGGGAGTGGTTCTTGATCAGGCGCTCCATGCGCAGATCCTTGTTCTCGCGCAGCTTCGCCTCGTAGAAGCGCACGCGCTCGCCGAACTTTTCCAACACCTGTGCCTCGGCGCGCAAGGCTTTGATCAGGAAGTAGCTCAGATCCTCGACCTGCAGGGCGTTGAGGTTGTCTGCCGCCTGGCGGCTCTCTGTGGTGGCGTGTGGCTTACGGAAGTGCAGCTTGACGATACGGGTCATGATCGCCTCGCTGGCACTCACGGCCGCGTTCTGGCTGATGACAATCGTTCCCCTGAAGGGCGGCTCGTAGGTCTCGTTGCCGCCGTTGCGCACACCACGGGTGGCGAGGGTGCCGCCGCCGTAGTAGTCCTTCAATTCATCCCACTCAAACGACTTGGAGTGCGCGCCATCCGGCGTGTCGCGGTCACCTTCCAGCAGTACCACCGGCATACCCGAGGTCTGGCCCATGGCGCGGGCGCGGCCGGCCTTGGATGACTTGGCCGGGTCAAAGCCCTCGTAATCGCTGCGCGCAAGCAGCTTCCACAGGAAGGTCAGCAGCGTGGTCTTGCCGGCACCGGCCTCACCGGTAGCCTCCAAGAACGGGAAGGACTTGTGCGTGCTGCGGATCTGATTGGCGAACAGCGAGCCAAACCAGAACACCAGGGCGACCATGCCGTTGGTGCCAAAGCAGGTCCACATCCACTGCAGCCATTCCTTGCGGTAGCTTTCGTGGTCGCGCTGAATGTCCATGCGGATGGAGCGCTGGGTGGTCTTGATGCGCAGCTTCTTGAAGTCGAAGTAGTCCTCGGCGTTGGCCTGGGCAATCTCGCCGTGGCGCACAGCCAGGTCGCCAAAGATGTACGCCTGGTGATCGGGGGTGTAGCCCACGAAATCGACCGTGTGGACCTCTTTGATGTTGTCCAACTGGATCTTCATGATCTGCAGCAGCTGGCCGGCGGTGCCGTCGAAGATGGCACCACGCGCAATATGGCCAAGGCGGTCGCGGAACGACGGCGCGTTGAGTGCCTGCGACGACGTGAATGTGCCGGTGGCTGCTGCACCGTCGTGAGGGAACTCCACGCGGAAGTAGTACCAGGCGTCGTCGGTGACTTCGTTGCGCTGGTAGTACAGAGCCTTGGGGAAGCAGTTGGCGATCTCCCGCACGTTGCAGCAGCCGCGGCGGATCTTCTCCAACGTCTCTTCGTCCAGGTCTTCCTCGGCGTCTTCCTTGCGGGTGGCCTGCTCGCGGCACGCCTTGTCAAACCGCACCGGGTCGAACTCAAACCAGTAGAGCCGGTTGCGGTGGTCCATGTGGAACTGCGTGCGCTGCTCGCGCCCGTAGATGATCAAGCCCTTTTCCATTGCCGTCTTGGCCAGCAGCAACGCGCCGTTGTGCAGGGCCAGATCCACGTCCGCCTGCCAGACCGCATCGCCGTCCTCCGCCGCCTGGGCGCGCAGGTGCAGGTCATTCCAGTCGGTCTTCCTGTCGCCCGGCTGTTCGATCTGCGCCGCCTTGCATGTGAAGCCGAGCTTCTCCGCGCGGCGGACGTGCTTGATGGTGTACGCGCGGGCGCTCGGCTCGTTGTCCAAGCCCCACACCAGGGTGGGCAGGTCGTTGGGCCGAGCGTCGCGCAGTTCCTTGAGCGACAGCTCGGGGTAGGCATTGCTGGACATAGCCGCGACGGCGCAGACACCGCGCTGCAGCAGCGCGATGGCGTCAAAGATCCCCTCCACAATCCACACCTGGCGCGCGGTACGCAGCTGGTCCATCGCGGCGGCACCCCACCACACACCGGCGTAGCTCTCGCCGGGGGCGAAGCGTGCCTTCATCTTCCCGAACCGGTGCGGCCGGTCGATCAGCCGCTCCCACCAGCCGCCTTTGACCAGGGGGAATCGAACGGTGGCGGTGCCTTCTCGCTTGGCACGGTCGTAGTAATCCTCCTGCGTGTACAGGCCTTTCAGCGCCTTGACGTTGAAGCCTCGGCCGGTGGCCAGGTAGGCATCAGCGGCGGCATTCGGCGCTGCGGCGGTCTGCGGATTGGCCTTGGAATAGTCGTCGAACAGATCGTCGTACAGGTCACGCACACGCACTTCCTGCCCGCACTTGGCCTGTCGGCCGCAGCGTAGTACCCATGGCTTTTCGTAGCTGGTGTACAGCTCCTTCTTGCTGCAGTGGGGGCACTTGCCCCCGCGCATGTAGGGCGTGCCATTGCGGTGCTTGAGGCCGTAGTCGCGCTCGATGCGCGACAGAACCTGCTGGCGGATCTCTTCCTGCATGCCGAATCAGCCCTGTCGAGCCGCAGCAGCGGCGTGGTGGTAGTGCATGGTTCTCTCCTGGCATCCCCGGCGGCGGTGGTGCGCCGCTGGGGATGTGTGGTGCGGTCGGTCTAGAAGAAGCGGGGCGGCGGTGCCAGGTGGTGCATGGTTCTCTCCTGCCGGCCCAAGGCAGCGGTGGTGCGCCGCCCTGGGCCGTGTGTTCTATTCGTCCGCCGGCTTGGAGCGGGAGAGGATCCCGCGCAGGTCTTCGGAGATGTACTCGGCGACGGCATGGGTGTGGTCCGCCGTGATGCCCAGCACCTTGGCCGCCTCCGCCGGCAGTGCCGCCAGCAGCTCCACCGCATAGGCGATTCGCCAGAGGCGGTCGTAGTCGTCGCCGGTGACGACCTGGCTGTACTCGCCCTTGGCAGTCAGGCCCGGTGGCAGCGGCGGGGCCGGGTTGCGGGCGGGAGGCGGCAGAGGGCCGCGATTGTCCTTGTCCATCAGTTCACTCCGTTCGGGGTGCTGCCGCCGTTGCGGAGCCAGGTGAGGAATCGCTCGGCTTCGCCGGCAGCCAGCAGGTACACCATCGAGCCGCACTGCAGGCTGTGAGTCGCCGCAACGCGGATGGTGCTGCTGGTGTGCGCTGATACGGTCAGCGCTGCATTGCTGGCGAGGTGTACCAGCGCGACGTACAGCATGTGCTTCTGGTCGAAGGAGCAGCGCAGGGCGATGCCCGGAACCGGCGTTGCCAGTTCGATCACAGGTCGAAGCGCGACCGGCAGGGGCGGGGGCGTAGCGGCCATCAGTGCGTCCCCTTCTGGCCGGCGGCATTGCCGCTGCGCGCCTTCTGCTGGGCCGTGTAGGCCGACAGGACGTCATCGAGGGTGATGAACAGCGCAGGCTTGCCGGTGGCTTCCAGACGCACAATCAGCGCCTGGTAGTCGGCATGGGGCCATTCAAGGGTGTCGGCGATGAAGCCGAAAACGAGCGAGATCTGACGCGCGGAGCTGGGGCCGGGCGTGGAAGGGGTGTCATCCGACATGGAGACGTCTCCTGTATCCGAGGATTGGCCTCGAAGAGACGTTTCTACGCGCCCCAACGAGGATGTCGGGAGGTTAGAAACCGGGATACAGACCGGCCGACAGCCTTCCCCTTGCGGGTGTTGTATAGCTGTCGCCTCCCGACGCAGAAAGTCGTCGGAGCGCACGAAATGCAGGCGCAAAAAAACCGCGATGCTGTCGGGCGCGGGTGCCGCTGTATCCTCGGAGTTTCTAAGCTCCTTGCGGCGAACTCTGCTCTCCCTCCCCATGGAAGTCAAGGGGAAATGAGGGAAAGTGTGGGAAATTGTTTTCGATGCCAGAACGTTCATGCGCAGCAGTCCATCGCCGTCGGCATAGCCGACAGACCAGCAGGTGGGAAAGGGTGTGGTAGGGCGTTAGGGCGAAGCCGCCTGGTGCGGTCGCGCTTCGCCGCCGGCATCGATCCGAGAGGCCTCGACAAACTCGATTGCATCGAGCATGTCCAGCTGCCTGGATCCATGTTCCAGCTTCCACTGCATCTGCAGCAGCGCCCTGGTGTAGCTAGGCGTCGGCGGCAACTCAGATGCCGGCGCGTCGGGCATGCCGCTCGGGCTGGCGATGCTGGTCAGTTCGGAATTGCCGGCGTAGGTCGCGCCGCACAGCGGGTTCTGACACACCCACACATCCGAACGCAGATGGCGGTGCTGCAGACGGCTGGTGCGTTTGAGCAACGGCGTATCGCAGGCTTCACAGGAGAACGTTGCGCGGCTGCTGGTCGAAGCGCTCATTACCGTTTCTTGCTCCCCGACTTGGCGGTACCGGCTTTGCCCGACTTGGCACCCGGTGTGGGTTTCTGTCGGGAATTGGCGGGTTTTGTGCAAGAATCCGGATCGCGCTTGATGCCGAGTGCAATGGCCGCCTGGTGAGACTTGCCGAAGTTGCCTTTGCCGACGCCGCGAAGCGCATCGTTGACCGCATGGCGGTCCAGGCCGTTCTGCCTCGCAAACTCCACGACGGTGATGCCGTTGTCGCGAAGGAACTGTCGGGCTTCCTCCGGCGTGCGCAGCTTCTGTACACCAGTCCGTTGTGCCGCCATTCCGTTTCCCCTGTGTAAAAGCTGAATGCTGTATTAGTGAAACATCTTTCACCAATGTTGGTGAAAGATCATTCACCTGTCAAGGAGATTTGAGCGTGAGTGTGGGCGACCGGCTGAAGGAAGAAAGGAATCGACTGCGCCTGAGCCAAGAGGCCATGGGCATGGCTTGTGGCGTTACCAAGCGCACGCAGATCCACTACGAAAAGGACGAGGTTGGCGCGAGCGCTGCCTACCTGGCACTGGCCCACGATTTGGGCATAGATGTTGCATATGTATTGGTCGGCAAGCACGAACGCCTCGCCCCCGCTGATGCCGAACTGCTCGACGCCTGGCGCGCTGCCCCGGCTCCCGCCCGCGCCGCCGCGATGACGGCATTGACCGGCGGTGTGTCCCACGCCAGCACCTTGGGTGCAGCCCCGCGCACGCAGTTCAACGACGCCACCATCGGCCAGCAGTTCAGCGGCGATGTGGATCTGCGAGATCAGAAGCTGGTTGTGAAGGGCAGCGGCAGAACAAAGAAGCCTGCCCGCTAACTTTTATTCCGAGCTGGACCCGGTTTACTTCCCTCCAACAGGGGGCGCATGACTGCGCAATTGGAGTGTGAAGGACTATGCGGTGTGGCAGTACGGATGAAGGAATGCCGGCAGGTTGCCGGTGCGGCAGTACCACGGTGTTCGAGGGTGCAACCATCGGGCAGGTGTTCACGGGGCACGTCGAGATGACGTGCCCCATCGCGGCGGATCGGCAGCAGGCCAAAGACGACGACCGGCGACGCGCAGGCAGTGCGCCGCTGGCGACGGCGCTGCTGACCATCGCCATCTGGCAGGCATGGCTGGCGCTGCCGACAGGAGGGTCTACGCCCAGCACGCACGCGCTGCATGCGCTGCTGTTCCTCGCTGGCGGGACTGCTGCCAAGTATCTGACCCCAGTCGCAGTGCGGGCAGGAATGAGCCTGATCGCGGCAGGCTGCAGAAACGTTGGCGGGTTTAATCAGCAACGCGGTCGGAAGAAGTGTCTGGACATCCGCCACAGGTCACGGCGTTAACTCGACTCACGCAACGGAAGCGTTCGGCGGAATTCTGACGGTCGTAGCTTCCCACACAATCCCTCACATGCGATAAGCTCCGCCTGCCTATAGGCGGGTTAAGGACTACAGGGGGAAGAATGGAAATCAAAGCGGCAGTAATTCATCATCTGAAAAAGCAGCAACACACGTCGGGAGAGGGTAGTGTGTCAGTCCACTGGCGCGAGGGTCTCTTGCCAGCCGACGATACGCTGACAAGCGTCTGCGCCCAAACGTTGCACCTGTTTAGTAGGAAGGGGAACAGCACGGGCACCTTCGGTGAGAATGAAGATCTTCATCGATTCCCGGTGAGAGTGAAGGAACATCGCTCAGGTGAGTTGGATTTCGAAGAATTCTCGAAGAAAGCAGTAACCATCATCATGGGTGAGATGGAGGGAGCGCCACTCTCGACCGGTGGTCATGCTTTCATCGTGAGCTATGAAGTAGGTGGCGAGAAGTTCTTGCTTGTCACCATGCTCAAGCTCAGAGAGGGGGCTGGCATCGACGATGACAACCTTGACCTTACCCCCACCCTGGTCATCGATACCGACAAGCTTCACGAAGCGGCCAAGGTGAATCTCAGCCGGTGGGACGCAGGGACGGTACCGTATCTAACGTTCATTAAAGGTCGCGGCGCCGATGAAGTGACTGCGTACTTCCGCAAGGCTCTAGCGTGCGACGACTACACAAGTGGCCGCCATCACACAAAGCAAGTCATTGAAGCGGCGCAGACTTATGTCCTCCAGATCGAGGGCTTGTCTGACGAAGATCGGCAGGAGCGCTGGAAGGAAGTCAGAGGCAAGTTGCACGAATGCTTTGCCAAAAGTAAGGAAGAGGTGGTTCTTGCCGCAATCGCAGTTGCTGTAGATGACATTGAGCCTGAGAAGTTCGTCGACTTTGTAACAACTGGAAAGGAAGCGCACAAGTTCCAATTCAGCCATGGTTTCAAGCCGGACCAATCGGTGTACAAGTCATTGAAACGGGTTCAGGGGAAGATGGGCACTATCTCGGTATCATTCGATATTGAGGACGTTGCTGAGAAGCGCGTCACCTTCGATGAAAATCAGAATGCACTGCTAATTCACAATCCTAGCGACTCGCTCAAGGCAGAAGTAAAGGCAAATGCAACCCCGGGAGCTTGAAAATTCGCATGACGCAGTGCTCTGGCTCCGTAAGGAGCTGGAGGATGTGCGGCAGCACCCGCTAGACAAGTTGGTCTCTTTCGGTCGGCTTCCCGCCCGGTACGATTTTGCTGAGGCTCTGCGCTGCCTGAATGCTGTTGATGGCAACTTTCTCTTGGAGTCAGATGAGTCCTCAAGGCGAATTGACTTCGTCTCGGAACGAGGTGCTGTCTACAGCGGCCTCGATCGAATGCTGGTTTCGCAGAAGGCCAATTTAACCGGCGTTCCACCCCACTTCACCTTGGACGATATTGAGTACACATATCACGGGTTAAGGGAAGAGGCACCTGAATCGGTAGTCGCGTACTTTCACGTAGTCAAACTCTGCAACATGCTTGAAGGTTTGGCGGACTACCCAACTCACGGTGGGCTCTGCCTTCATTTCATCGTTCGGCCCGACGCTCGCTTTAAAGTAACGCTCGATTACGGTATCGACGATCTTCGCGCTCTTCCAGAGTTGGATGCATTTACGGCTGAGTACATCGATAGTGATTTTCATCGTGCTGAGAAGTACGCCATAGCCAGAGACGCGCTTGCTGATCTGGCAGCCGGCTCGGGTGAGCTGACAATCAAGCAGCTTGTTCTTGGGTTCTCAAACTATGCGCGGAATGTTCGCGCATCGTACTCACTGTTGTTGTCTAAGTTTACGGCTGCCAGCGTCGCCAAAGAGATCTCAAAGCAAAATTTGGATGACTCCTTGAGATTGAATAAGTCGTTCTCAGATATCCAGAATCAGCTATTGGCTCTGCCGGCGGCGCTTCTGGTTGCGGGGGCGTCTATCAGTTACGACGCTCCCTTTAAGAGTATTTCTGTGCTGATAGGAATTTCCATATTTGTCGCACTAATGTGGATGTTGATAGCGAATCAGAAGAATTCCGTGAAAGCCATCGGGCGTGAGATAGCTCTGCGGGAGGCCGACCTCGCTTCTCAGCCAGAGACGGTCTCCGCACCGCACCGTCAGGCATTTCGCGAGCTGCATGTTCGCGTCGAACACCAGCTTGATGTTCTGATCTTCGTTCGCGTTGCCGTTATAACGGTCTTCCTAAGCGTGGCGTACATGGCCGTTGACGGCCTAACGTCTGGCGCAGTTTCCGCAGCAGTTCGTGCCTTTAGCAGAGAAACTCAAGCCCTCCTATTCCCTGGTGGTCTGTGACGATGTTTCCAGCACTAGCGTGGTGGTGAAGCCGCTGCTGCCGGTGATGCTGTGGGTCGTCTCGGCGATCAACCAGGTGCGCCCGTCGATCTCGGTCTTGAACCCGGACACGTCGATCCGCTGCTCCGGGTACAGATCCGCTCGCCCCAGGGCGAGCGAGTAATCCATCTTGGCCGCGCCGCGCTGCACGCGCTTCCATTCGGCGTCGGCATGCTCCCGCGCGGTCTTCTCGCTGTCGTAGGTCTCGCGCAGGTTCTTGGCGTTGGTCGACGTGCCCACCAGCACTGCCTTGCGGCGGGCGCCCTTCTTGTCGTTCCAGTACGCGCGCACACCGCTGTAGGTGTCGCGCTCGGCCTCGCTGAAACGGTGGCTGTCGCCATCGGCGCGGGTGATCGAGGCACGGGGCAACTCGATGCCGTCGGGCGTGGTGCCGCTGTCGATGGGGGAAAACACCAGGTTGCCGGCCTTGATCGTGGCCACCGCGTCGAAGCGCTTGCCCAGCCGCGTCAGCAGCGCCACGTCGCTCTCGTTGGATTGGTCCAGGTGGTCCAGTGCCAGGCCGGCCAGATCGGGCGCCACGCGCGCGCGCAGGCTGTGCTCGCCGGCAATGGCACCGATCACCGCACCGACCGTGGTGTCGTGCCAGCTGCGATCCCGCCGCGTGCGCATCGTCTTGGTCAGCTCGGCGCTGCGGGCGCGGATCGTGATGACGTCGGGCGGGCCGCTGTGCTCGACCTCATCGACCACGAAGGATCCTTTGTCGATCAGGCCGGCATCGCGCCAGCCCAGCGCCACGGTTAGCGTGACGCCCTTGCGAGGCAGCGCCATGCGGCCGTCATGGTCGTGGATCCGCAGATCCAGCTGGTCCGCCTCGCCGCTGCGGCATTCCTTGAGGGTCAGCTCGATCAGGCGGGGGGCAATGCGGTCGGTCAGATCCTTGCCGTCGAGGGTGACGCGCCAGGCGGGAACCGGGTAGCCGGTGCGGCTGCTCATGCTTGATCCTCGGCCATGGCCTCATCGGGCACCCGCTCCAAGTTGAGCTGGAACTCGACCTTGCGCGGTGTGCCATCTGGGAAGAAGACGCTGTGCGTCTGCTTGAGGATGGCGATGGTGTATGCCCCCAGCACAGTGCCGTCGCCCCCCACCAGCGCCCAAGGCTGGCCCGTGTCGGCCATCTCCTGCAGGGTGACCAGCGAGGAAAACTCGCCGGTCAGCGGCGGTGCGATCAGGCCGCTCAGTTCGACGGTGTCCTCACCCACGCCTACGAACTGCGACGCCGCCCGAGCGCCCACGCGCTCGGTGCGGGCGTGACGCCAGGACAGGTTGCGTACCAGCTGCTCGTAGGCGCCGTCACGCAGGGAGAAAACGAAGGTTCCAAGGCACATCATCATCGGCGGTTACTCCCTATCGCCCAGCGCAGAGCGCGCGCGGGCCTGTTGCTGTCGCTGCAGGGCTTCAAACTCGGCGCGGACGGCCCGGGCTATGTCCGCTGCGTCCTGGCCGGTCTGCGTATGGACGTGGATCTCGATCTTTCCGATGGGGGCCGCAGACGCGCCCTGGCTGGCCGACACGGGCGGGCGGCTGTCCACCGCCCCCACCGGCCCGGCAAGCGCCGCCAGCGCCGCGCCAGCGCCCACCTGTTGGATGCGGCGAGTGATGCCCTGCAGGGCAGCGAGCGGGCCGTTCTGGCCGGCCTGCAGGCCGTTGGCCAAGCCCTGCATGGTGAAGCCGCCCAGCTCGGCGAACACGCGGGAGGGGCTGTGGATCCCGAGCATGCCCTTGAACTGATCGATCACCCCCCGGCCCACCCCGGACACGGCCGAGGTCGCGGCGGAGATCTTCGACCGGATGCCGTTGACCAGGCCCATCACCATGTCCATGCCGGCCTGCATCATCTTCGACGGCCAGCTGGCCAGCAGGGTGTTGATGCCGGTCCACATGCTCTGCAGGCCTTGGGTGATGCGCTGACCGTTGCCGGTGAACAGACCCACGATTATCGACCAGGCGCCACCCAGGTACTGGCCCAGCCCACCGACCACGCGCATGACGACCTCCTGCATGGTGGTGGAAGCGGTGACCAGCCAGCCGATGGCCTTGACGGCCATGCGCAGCTGCACGGTGAGGGCCACGCCCAGGAACTGGCCGAACGTGCGACCGGCGCTGGTGGCCCCCTCCAGCTGCTCGGTGGTGGCCTCAAACGGGGCGAACAGCTGTTTGACCCAATCCCACACCTTGCCGATGGCCGAGGAAAGCTGATCCCACAGCGGTGCCAGCGGAGCCAGCGCGGTGCGTAGCTCGGCCAGCACAGGCGCGAAGGCGTCCTGCAGGCCCTGCCAGACGCCGATCATGAAGGCCTTGATCGGCCCCCAGTACTTCCACACCACCGCAGCCACCACCGCAACAGCCGCGGCGATGGCCAGCACCGGCAAGCTGATACCACCCAGCACCACCATCAGGGCGCGTCCGACGTTGAGCAGGGTGGGCAGCACCTGGGTGGCCAGCGTGCCGAAGCGTGCGATCAGGGCACCGACACCGCCGCCACCGGACAGCAGGGCCACCGCGCCGCTGATCTGGCCCAGCGCCATCGATGCCAGACCGCCCACGGTCAGCAGCGCGCCCAGCGCCGTAACCAGCGCAGCACCTGCCACCGCGCTCACGGTGAGCGCGCGCGCCAGCTGCGGGTTCTCGCGCGTCCAGGCGATGAAGCCGCCCACCACGCGGCCCACCGCCTCGGAGGCGGCCTTGATGTCGGGCAGCAGGGTACGGCCGAGCGTGCCGGCCATCACCAGCATGGTGTTCTTCGCCAGCTGCATGGCGTTCTCGGAGGTGGCCACGCGCGCGGCGTATTCCTTCTCCATGGATCCGGCGTACTGCTGGGTGTCGGTGACCTTGTCGAAGTTGGTCTTGAGCAGGTCCAGGTTGGTCAGCAGCGGCGCGATCGCGCCGATGGACTCGCGCCCGAACAGCGTGGTCATGGTGGCCGCCTGCGACGTCGCCGGCAGCTTCTTCAACCGCTCCAGCACATCGAGGATCGCGCCGCCGGCATCCTTCTGCATGGCTTGGGCCATCTTGGTGGAGCTGAGGCCCAGCTTGTCGAACGCGGCGAGCTGGCGCTTGGTGGCCGCCTCGCCCGAGGAGAGGGTGAGCAGCATGTTCTTGATGCCGGTGGCCGACACTTCGGACTCGATGCCCATGCCCGCCACCGTCGCGCCCAGGGCGGCCAGCGGGCCGCTCTGCAGGCCAGCCACTTCTCCCAGCGCGCCAATGCGGTTCACCACGTCGCTGATCTTCTGGACGCTGGCCGGGCCGGTGTTGCCCAGGTAGTTGATCTTGTCGGCCAGGGTGACCACCTCGGCCTGGCCCATGCGGAAGGCGGTGCGCCAGGTTGCCATGGTCTGGCCAGCATCCTCGGCGGTGGTGTCGAAGGCGACACCCAGCTTGGTGGCGTCTTCTGCGAACTGCAGCAGCTCCTTGCGCGGGATCGAGGCCTGACCGGCAGCGGCGACGATCTTGGCGATCTCGTTGGGCACCATCGGCAGGCGGCGGGACAGATCCTCGATGTCCAGACCCATCTGAGCGAACTGGCGCGGGGCGTCGAAGTCGACCACCTTGCGCACGTCGGCCATGGCCGATTCAAACCCGACTGCCTCACCCACAGGCAGGATGGCCGCGTCCAGCGCCTTGCGGCCACCGATGGTCATGCCCGCGCCCAGCGCCGTGGCCTTCAGGCCACCGCTCTGCAGCGCCTGTGACCGCTTCTGTTGCGCATTGAGCGCCGTAAGCCGTCTCTGCTGCTGCTCGATGGCTTCGTTGGCCCGGACGATGTCGGTGCGCAGGCGACGCTCATGGTTGCCCAGCTCGCTGGTGCTGATGCCGACAGCAGCAAGCCGGGTGCGCAGCGCCTGCAGCCGCTCGGCGTTGCGGCTGACCTCGTATTTCATCCGCCCGGCGGCGCGCGTGGCGGCGGCGAACTTCTGCGCCAACTCTTCGCTGGGCTGCTCTGCGCCGCGCATTTCCGCCGCCAGCTGCCGGACCTTGGCGCGCTGGTCCTTCAACGCCGCCGCCGATGCCTTGGACTTCTCCGCCAGCTCACGGAAGGCGGACACGTCGCGCTGCTGCGCATTGAGGCCGCGCAGTGCCTCGCGCTGCGAGCGCAGCGATTCGGTAAGGGTCCGGCTGCCGCCCAGGACGCGACGCATCGGCCCGGTGGCCCTGTCAATCGCGTCCAGCAGGACGCGCAGCCGCATGTTCTCGCTCATCTAGGACTCCGTATGTGAGAACGGCGCCCTCAATCGGGGGCGCCGCTGCGTTTCCGGGCGCGTTCGCGCCACTCCATCAGTTCCTCCACCGACCAGCGGTCCATTTCCGTTGGTGGCCAGTGGAAGATGGTGGCCACGTCGGCCATGGCGTCTTCTACGCGGTCGGGTAGCCCTGGGCAGTCGCCTGTTCCCGCGTCATGAAAAAAGCGGCCGTCTCCATGCCGAACTGCAGCAGATCGGCCGCATCCAGCGCGGCGACGTCGCCGCTGGTCAACGTCGGGTTGGTGATGCGCGGCAGCAGAGTGGCCAGCGCGGTGACATCCATGTTCAGCACCTCCACCAGCTTAAGGCCGCGCAGCTCACCGGCACCGGGGCGGCGGACCTCCACGGAGGTGATCTGCGAGTCGCCGCGCTGCAGCGGCTCTTCCAGGGTGATGGTGGCCTTACGCGCGGCCTTCTGGACGTTGGGGATGGTGGTGCCGGTCATGGATCTCTCCTTCGGGGATGCAGGGAAAAGCGAGCGGGCGCGTGGCGCCCGTCGCGGGGTGGGATTGGGTTACGCGCCGATGGCGTTGCGCAGTGCCAGCAGGCGATCGATGCCGCCGATGTTCTCGACCATGTTCACCAGGTCAATCTCGATCAGCACCTCGCCGTTCCAGGTCAGCTTGTAGTAGCTGCAGGCCGTGGTGACGGTGAACTCGGTGTCCGAGCCGGCCTCGGAATCGCCGAACTCGATGCCTTCGTGGCGGCCGCGGATGACCACCTCGACTGCGTCGACCTGGCCGTTGTCGTCGCGCTGGTAGCCGCCGGCAAAGCGGATCTGCACGCCGTCGTGGCTGGTCTCGGCGTACTGGCGCAGGATCGGGCGCATCAGGCCGCCGTAGACCACCTTGATCTGGATCTCATCCTGGCCGAGGTCGATCTTCACCGGGCCGCTCATGCCGCCGCCACGGTAGGCCTCCATGATGCGTTTCAGCTCGGGCAGCGTGATGGTCTTGGCTTCGCCGAGGAAGCTTTCGCCGGCGGTGAACGTGTTGAAGCCTTTCAGTTTGCGGGGCAGGCCCATGGGGTTTTCTCCGATGCGGAGCCAAGGCGGCCAGGAACTGACCGCCGCAGGCAGGGGGGATCAGTTGGCGATGGCCGAGGCGAAGCTGGCCAGGTACTTGTCAGTGATGCGCTGGCGCAGCATCAGGTTTTCCAGCGGCGGGACCGGGGTGAAGTCGTAGTCGATGGTGAGCGCGCCGGAATTCAGCGTGGTCTGCGTGTTGGCGTCCGGGTCGTACCAGGCCTTGGCATCGATGATGTAGCCGCTGCCTTTCAGCTCCCGGAACTTGGCATTGATGCTCTCGATGATGTCCTTGATCAGCGAGGCGTGCATCGGCTTGTCGACATAGATCGCCATCGCATCGGCGATGGTGTCCTTGAGGATCTGCGCGGTGCGCGTGGCGGTCTCGAAAGCGAACAGCACATCGTCGCTGCAGGTACGCGATCCCCAGAAGCGGTAGCCGTTCATCTGGATCAGGGTGGTGACGTCGCCGGCATTGAGAACGCCGGCATCGCTGGCCGGATCCTGCAGATCGAAGAAGACGTCGCGCGAGATGCCGGTGACGCCGTTGACCGCGACATTGGAAATGTTCTTGTGCCAGCCCTGTTCCTTGTCGATCAGGGCACGCAGGCCCAGGGCGCGGGCGACGGCGTAGGCCATGCCGATCTGGCCGGTGGTGCTGTCCAGGGCGGTGAAATCCGGCCAGATGATCATCAGCTCGCGCGCACCGAATTCCTCGCGGTAGGCAGTGGCCTCGGTGACGGTCTTGGCGGTACCGGCGCTGATGTAGGCCATCGCGCGCAGGCGCTGGGCGACGACCGCCAGCGCTGCGGCAACCACCTGTGTATCCAGGCCCGGTGCGCCGATGATGCGTGGCTTCACGCCCACCTGCGCCTCGGCGGCCAGCAGCGCCTGCAGGCCAGAGTACTCGCCGTTGGTCTTGGCGCCGATGGCGGCGATGGACTGCTCGCCGTCGTTGTCTTCTTCCTTGACGCGCACGACCACCAGCACCGGCTTGGTCTGATCGGCGATGGCCTCCAGCGAGGCCTTGAGCGTGCCAGTGGCGCCGGCCTTGGTGATGGCGCCATCGATATCGGTGATCAGCACCGGCTTGTTCAGAGGGAACAGCGCCACGTCGGCGGCATCGCCCGTGGCCACCAGGCCGATCACGGCGGTGGCCACGGTGCGGATGGCGCGGACGCCGGTATTCACTTCGACGACGCGGACGCCGTGATGGTAGTCCATGGGATATCTCCAGTTAGCGGAAGCGGAGGGGGATGGTCAGGCGGGTGTAGCCACTGCCCTGGGTGACGTCGGTCCGGGTGCCCTCCACGTCCAGGACAAACGCGCCGGGGGCATTCCCCTGCGAGATCGAGAGCTTGCTGATGCGGATCCGCGGCTCCCAGCGCATCAGCGCCGTGGCCACCGCACCAAAAAGCAGGGTCCGGGTCTGGCCGGTAAACGGCTGGTCGACCAGCTCGGGCATCAGCGAGCCATAGTCGCGGCGCATCACGCGGGTGTTGAGCGGTGTGGTCAGCACGTCGTTGATGGACTGCGCCAGGTGCTCGGCACCTTCGATGGCACGGCCGGTGGTGGCGGACATGCCCCTCACTGCGGCGGATCCGTCAGGCCGTTGCCACGCTGTACGCCGAGGTGCACGTGTCCCTTGAGGCTGATGCCGGCGCCGACCACGTCGACGTCAGCGGTGGCGGTCCCGCTTACAGAGGCATTGCCCACCACGGCCGTGTTGCCGTTGAGGGTGGTCTCGCCGTTTACGGTCAGGGGGCCGTTGATGGTGCTGCCGCCGTCGGCGGTGACAGTGAAGGTGCCGCCAGACGGCAGCAGGGCTTCCAGTGCGTGCGTGTCTGCGTCGTAGCGCAGCTGCGCGCCATCGGCAAAGCGCAGCAGGCTGACGGCACCGCTGGCGGCAGGGGCAGGCACCTGCTCCGAGTACAGGCCGCACAGCGCGATGGCATTGGCCGTGTCGCCTTCAGGCGAGAGCAGGATCACCTGCTCGCCCGGCGTGGGTGCCGACCAGGTGACCGTGGTGCCTGCGCGCAGGGTCAGCCACTGGATCCAGTTGGTTGTCAGATCGCCGGATGCGACGCGGCACAGCCCAGCGTCGATGTCGACCGACACGACGGTGCCGGTGCGAATGAGGTTGGAGATCAGGCGGGCAAGGTCCATATGCCCATGCTGCTCGTGCGCGCGGGAGGCCGCACTGCGTGCGGGGTGTAGCGGTCGTCGCTACAGCCCCTTGATGCGCGAGGGTGGTGCGGTGGCCAGCACCCAACCGCTGCCGATCCAGCGAGGCCAGCGGCCTGCGGGGAACTCTGCCGGCGGCGGGGTCTCCACTGCGCCGGCCGGCAGCAGCCAGGTGCCTGGTTGCAGGGGCGACTCATCGGCCTGGGCGGTGCCGGCCAGCAGGCCGGCCGTATCGACAAGGTAGACCGTCTTGGTGGCCATGGTCAGTACTTGATGCAGGCCAGCAGGGCGACGTTCTTCGGGCGGGTTTCATTGCCGCCGGAAACGCCCGTGGTGAAGTCGTGCGCGTGCCTGCCATCGGTGGAGGTTTGCCAGGCGTAGTTGTCGTAGTCGATGCCGCCGCTGGAACCAGCGTTGCGGCCGCCTGGGCGGTGTTCGCTCATGCCGTAGGGTGCAGCTGCGATGTGCTTGTTGCCCTCACCGAACGCCGAGTCGTGTGCGTGGTCGCCGGCATCTGCAGTGCGGCCGCTGTGGGCGTGCGCAGCCAGCTGGTCGCCCTGGTTGCTGCCGAGCGAGCGTCCTGCGTCGTTACCCCGGCCGTCATCCCAGAAGCGGGGGAACAGGCCGCGAAGATCGGGCAGGAAGAAGCTGCCGGCGGACGGTGACTGGCCGGGGGGCGTGTAGAGGTCGCCCACCGCCGCGTAGAGGGCAGGGTAGGCATCCTTGGCCACCTGGGCACCGTTGGCCTTGAGCCAGCCCGTGGGCGCGTGGCTGCCGGCGAACGTTCCGATCATGCCGGCAGGCGCCATCTGCCGGGTTTCCTCGGCGCTGACGACGCCGAGGTTCTTTCGACCTTGGGCCTTGTCGGCCACGTCGGCCAGATTCTCCCCCCGCTGCAGCGGGGCACCGGCGTTGCCTGCCGGCTCGTTCTGAGCCGCGATCACACGGGTCCCCGCCGCATAGGCTTGGCCCAGCGTCAGCTGGGTTCCGTCATCGGGGTCGGGCAGCCATTCATCAGCCGCGCCACCACGCGAGATGCGCTGGCCATTGATGTAGATCGCCAACCCCAGCGTGGTAGTGATGGCCAGCACGATGCGTGTCTGGCCTGCGGCGAGCGTCTGGCGCTCTTCGATGGTGTTGACCAGAACGTTCACTTCGCCCGCGTCGCCCCATTCGATGTCGCCATCGGCATTACTTCGCTTACGTGCGATCTGGCCAGTCGTGCCGCCCGGCAGCACCGTTGCCGAGTTCACCGAGCTGATGACCCACTGCCGCGAGGCCATCACGGTGTTGGGGTCCAGCTTGATCTGCACGTTGCCGGCATTGCCCACCGCAAATGCCATGCGGTACAGGCCGTCGCCGATGGCCCCGTCGCTGGCCAGTGGCTGGTAGACGTCGGGCATGTTGGCCATGGCCACCATGCCGCCGTCAGCGTCGAACACGGCCATCTCACGCAGCACGAAGCCACCAGCGGTCGGCGGAACGATGCCCTCGGCGTAGTACACCAGGGGATTCTCGGGATCCTGGTAGATCCGGTTGATGCTGGTCCGGTAGCGCTCACGGACCAGGCCGATGGCCGACCCGTCGAAGGCGTCCGGATCGATGGGATTGCCGTTGCCGTCACCGAAGGCGATCTCGGCCAAGCGCATTTCTGCACCGCCAAGCCGCGCAGCATTGAGCCGGCGCAGGCCGTAGTCGGTGTGGCGGGTGCTGTACTGAGCCATGGTCTGTCCTCAGATCTCGACGCCGCCGACGGCCAGGGACGCCTGGAGGCTGGCGTACAGGTCATCCATCTCCGCCGTGGTCAGCAGGCGGTTGTAGCAGCAGTTCCAAACCTGCTGTGTGTGGCCGGCGTAGCTGCTCGACGCAGGCCCGGACAGGCGGACGGTGCCGCCGCTGGGCAGTTCGGCGGTCACGGTACTGGCAGCGCTGGTCTTGGTGCGCGGTCGGTAGATGGACGTTGCGCCGGTCGCGCGATTGTAGGTGCCGAGGAACAGCTCGAAGCGGTCACCGCCATCGGCCGGGATACCGACGTTCACCCCGCCGCAGGTGAACGCCAGGGTGCCGCCGGATCCACGGATGAGGCCAATCGTCTGTGCGGCTGCGCCAGTGCGGCCGATGAAGAACTGCGTGCCCGTGGTGGGCGAGCCATCCGGGTACGCCTGGCGAACCACCGCAGCGAAGGTGAGGTTGCCCGTGTTGGGCAAGCCCTGCCCGGTGACGGCCAGGATCTGACCCGTGCAGACCACTGAGGCGGCATCCCACTTGGGTTCATCACCAGCGCCAGACACATCGAAGGCACCCCAGCTGCCAGCCTTCGGTGCGGCGCTGGCCTTGGCGCTCCGCTTGAAGCGATAAGCGCCCAGCAGGTTGCCTGCCGGATAGGCCACCTGCGGCTCGATGTCCAGGATCAGGGTGTCGGGGAAAGCGGCCGGTGCGGCGAATCGTTTGATGATGGTCATAGCGGTCAGATGCCCTTGATGTGGTGCTTGTTGGCCAGGGCCAGCGGCGGATTGGCGCTCTCATGGAACGCGCCGTCGTTGACGTTGGTGAAGATGCCGGTGGCGGTGTCGTAGTGGCCGCCCTCGATTGCTTGAGAGCCGGGGAGCGTGATGGCGTGCTTGCGCGTCATGGCCTGGTCGTAGATCACCAGCTGGCCATCGGCACCATTGCTGCCGCGTGTGATCCAGACTTCGCCGCGCGAGGGCACCAGGTGCACGTGGTCAGCATCGGTCGCCACGCCGTCCAGGGTGCGCACGACCTGACCGGTGGCGCAGGACAGGATGTAGAGAGTGGTGGTGCCTTCGTCGGGCGACCACAGCGCATCGGTTGCCGCGTCATAGGCCAGTCCGTTGGCCGTGTGGCTGACCACGATCTCATCGGCCAGCTTGGCCCCTGCGGTGTCGATGTGGCGGAGCGTCTTGTTGGTCTTGTCGACAAACCAGATCGTGTCGTCCGTGGGATCCCACGCGACACCTTGGATGGACTTGATCCCAGGAAACGTCGGCGTGTTGCACATGAACTCGCGCACCACCCGCCGCATGTCGGGACTCAGAATCAGCACCGAACAGTAGAAGTCGTTGGACCCCTCGCGCTGCCTACCGTCGTTGCCGACAACCCAGCAGCCGCGGAACTTGCCCGTAGTGATCAAATCCAGACCGGTGCAGGTGAAGCCGCCGTTGCGGTTGGGGTAGGTGGCATCAGGCAGCGAGATTGCCTCCTGCAGAGATGCACTGCCCACGCTGGGCGATGGGTCGACCGTACCCACGCGCCACTCGGTTCCATCGCTGAATCGCACGTACCCCACGTGGAACTGCGCATCGATGTGCACTTCCAGTGCGTCGGCGAAGCGACCGGCAAGCGGCTGTGACCATTCCTCGTACACCCCGTGCCAGCGGGCATGGCCATCCACAAGAGCCATACCGTTGGCGTCCCGCCCCATGGTCAGCGTACCCACCTTGGTGCGCAGGTACTCGTAGGTGCCATCGGCGTGGACGGCGCGGGCGACGTTGCCCATCGCGTCCAGATCCACCTCCAAATAGTTGCCCGCCGCAGGAGCTGCCGATTTGACGCCGGCAACCGCTGCGACAGCTTCCTTGTCCGCCTTCGCCGCCAAGCCGTCAGCACGCGCCCACTGCCAGCCGCCGGCGTGCTCGGTGTACTCACCGGCGTTGGGTACCTGGGCGCCGGAGACGGGATCGACGTGGGTGCCGCTGTCAGCCAGAACGCTTGCACCGCGTCCGCCGCCATCGGTGGTGGGCACGGCAGCCAGTTCGGACCAGGTGGCTTTTACGATCCGCCCGGCAGACTGGCCATCTTCAAGGGCGACCAAGCGCTCACCGAGGTTGGACACCGAGCCGATGGCGTTGGCGAGCGTGGGAACCGGGCCGCCCTCAGTGTCCACCACGGCGCTGCGCTTGCCGTGGATGATTTCGTGGGCGATGTCGCTGTCGTTGATGAATCGGTCAACCTTGTTCTGCAGGCTCATTGGCGGTCCGTTGCTGCTGGGGAAGAGTGGTGTGGAGGTGCAGATTCAGCCGATCTGCGGCGAGCTCTACTTCGGCTTCGCCTTCGTCCAAGGCGACCAGCAGGAGCGAGATGTCTTGATACTTCGGTGCAATCTCGCGCTCGATGCCCTGCATTGAAACGGCGGCGCTGTGGGCCAGGCTGTAGCTACTGCCGCCCGGCACCAGTTCAGTCATGTGCGAGCGCAGGTTCTTGTTGGCGTCGATGGCGACCAGCAGTCGCGCCATGTCGGTCTGCGTGAAAGGCGTCGCCACCGAATCGACCAACACCCGGAAGGTGTACGGAGTGCCTTGCGGTACCCGTTGGTGCCATTCCTCAATCTGCACGGGCACACCGATGGCATCGATCGCATCGAGCAACGCGCCTACGGTGCCCTTGCGGCGATGGATCTTGATGGCCTGCTGCACAGTGCGGCGACGCACGTAGACCGGCCAGTCCGGCCCCCAGGTGTCCACGCTGAACGACCAAGCGAGCCAGGGCAGCATTGCCTCGGGCGCGCGCATGGGATCGAGCGCGCTATCGAAGGGTGCCGGAACGTCCGACACACGGGCCATGGTCTTGGCGACCGCCACCTCCTGCGGGGCGGCGTTCGGCGGCAGCAGGCTAGACATTGCCCACCGTTCGGTGGGTGATGCGGATGCCGGTGCAGCGGCTGGCCTCGCCTACGCCGACCGCGATGTTCTGGGCGGGGCTGATCAGGGTGACGTCGACCACACCCTCCTGATGCAGCGCACGGTCCAGTGCCGAGCGGCTGACCATGGATGCCATGCGCGAGTTCTTCTCGGCGTAGGCGGCCGCTTCGTCCTGAGCGGCTTTCAGCACCACGGCCGGATCCGGGCCGGGGGAGATGTCGAGCACTGCCTCGATCTCGTATTCGATGATTGCCGCGCTCATCACGGACACAAAGTCAGTGAGCGGGCGCACGTCGACGTGGTTGACTGCCGTGGCCACCTTGGCCAGCAGATCATCGGGCGCGGTGCCATCGCCCTCGCGTGATAGCACGTAGACAGAAACGTGGCCGGGCTGGGGGCTGTCGGCCGAGGCGTCCAGCACGCGAGGGTCAGCGGCAAGGGCGTGGAAGATGTAGGCGCCAGCGGGGCCAGCGACAGAGAAGCCCTCGGGCGCCATCTGGATCCGGCGGCGGAATTCGCCATCCAGCTCCATCACTGCCGGCGTGCCCAGGGCGGGGTTGGCCTCAGTAACCACGCGGCGCTCGACGCCGTAGTAGGCACCGAGGTGGTCGAGCATGGAATCCTCTGCATAGGCCAGCAGGACGGATTTGATGCCTTCGTTCACGCGCTGACGCAGCAGCATCTCGCGGTAGGCACCGACCTGGGCGAGCTTGTAGACCGGGTCGGACTCCACCACCGCGCTGTAGCTGGGATCCTGTGCGCGATACATGTCCAACCACTGCCCGAGCAGAACCTCGTAGTCGATGACTTCGACCGCGCTCGGTGCGGGCAGGCGGGACAGGTCGACGGCGGAGAAAGTTGTCATGCCGTCATGGTCGCCAGCCCCACGCGCGCGCGACAGAAGCTGGCGCTGTACCGGTGTGCGCTACAACCCGGCCAGGTGATTGAGCAGGGTGTCGACCACCCGCTGCTTGTCGCCATCGGCGAAGCCCAGCAGCTCGCGACGCTCGTAGCGCACGCGCGGCCCGCCGCGTCGCACCTGGTCGACCAGACCTTCCTGATGCACGCGGGCAATGGCGGCGGCGCGGCGGATGAAGAACACCGAGGCTTCGCTGGCGTTTCCGCGTGCCTTGAGGTGCTTGGACTGTCGGAGCCGGGCAAACATCTTGCGCCGGCGGATCCGCCCGCCCTTCTGCCGCTTCTGGTTCTTGCGGCGGGCGTACTGGCTGCCGTCCGGAGCGCGCTGCTGCCCGATGCGCTCGCTTTGGGCGCGCTGCAGATCCTGCGCGATGCGGCGGGCGAGTCGGGCGCGGCCTGCCGGTTCAAGTCGCTGCAGCAGCGGCCCTATCCAGCTTTCCAGCGAGGTCAGGTCATCCACGACGGCAGCGGCTCATCGACGGCGGCAGGGGCGTCGGTGCCCTGGTCATCCGGGGCGACGACCACGTTTTCGGTGAGCGGCAACTTGATGTCCAGGTCCACCTTGTCGTCAGCCAGCATGTCCACCTCGAAGCGGATCTGCTCCTGCAGGCTGGGGCCGGCCATCAGCGGGGACTGGTTCACCCTTACCCAATCCAGCAGGGCCAGCCACAGCCGGTTCGGGTCGCCGGCATAGTCGGTGATGATCAGGTTCATCGTGTAGCGCCACTCAAACGAGCGCGATTCCACGGACGTGCAGACGATGCTGCCGTTGTCGATGAAGGCGAGCAGACGATCCTTGTCGGTGGCCAGCTCGGGGACGGCGGCCTCAATCGCAGCGCGCAGGGAGGCCGGCTTCTTCATGGCTCGGGCTCCACCGCGCAGCCGGCGGCCACGGCCTGCCGGCGGGTGCTGGTCAGTTCGTCCTGGAGCCAGCTGATCCAGGCGTCGGCGTGGTCGGCGTCCTCAACAGTCGCTGCCGTGTCCGCTGCCCGAAGGTCGGCGGCTGCATCTTCGCCTTCGGCAAGGGCTGCAGCCGCACCGGGGTCGGATCCGGTCGCAGCACCACACTGCCACCACGGCTGCAGCTGCACGTCGCCACGACGCAGAGCAGCAGCAAGGTCATCACGGGCATGTTTCGCATCGTCCACCTTCTTGTCGTATCGGTCATCGTTGTCGGTACGGTCGTGAGCCAGCGCCAGCGCCGCAGCGCGGGCCTTGGCGGCCGTTTCGGCCGTGGCCTTGGCCAACCCAGCCAGCACGGCGGCGTGGGCTTTCAGCGCGGCCTGGTGGGCCGCCTGCTCGGTGTTGTACTTGCCTTCCCACTTGGCAGCGCCCTGGCCGTGCCAGAACCATGCCCAGGCGATCACCAGGATGATCACCGCAGCCCAGCGGGCGGTGGTCAGGTAGGGGCGGATCGGATCGATGCTCAGGCCCATCACGCGGCCCCCAGCAGCGCGACGGCGCGGTTGGTGCGGGCGATGCGGTCTTCCAGACCTTCCGGCTTGGCCTTGGAGCGCGGGTTGCCCAGGTTGATGGCGCGGCTCAGGGCCAGCACGTCGCCGGCATCGGCCCAGCGGTTGAGGCCGTTGTCTTTCCAGTAGGCCGCAGCTGCGCGCGCACCGTTGACCGGATCCAGCAGCAGGTCGGGGCTCTGCACCAGCGGCAGGCCCAGCAGCACACCCATGCGGGCGTAGCCGTCCTTGAGGGTGTTCTGGATCGGACCGCGACCCCGGTAGCGCCAGCCGTCGCCGCTGGCTTCGTTGCCGTTGCCGCCGCGCCCGGCGTACACGAAGTTGGCCAGCTTCTGCGGGTTGTTCAGGAAGCCCTTGGCGAAGGCCAGCTCCTCCGGCTCGATCTTGCGGTTGCCGTTGAGGTCGAAGCGCCGAAACACCGCCACCACGCGCTCGGCCGTGCTGTAGCTGAGGCCTTCTTCCACGCGGGTGAGGCTGACGCTTTCATGGCCGAGCTGGGCGAGGAAGTAGGCGATCTGGCGGCGGGTGGTGATGCCGAATTCGGCCATGGCCGCGTTGAGCGGCTGGGTCCAGCGCTGCACGCGCGCCGGCGGCATCTGCATGGCGCGGGCAAGGAGGTCGTCGGTCAGGGTCACGGGTCGGTCCTCAGAATGCGGGCGACGTTGCCCTTGGACTGGAAGGTCAGCAGCAGCACCACCAGCAGCAGGCCCAGCTGCCAGGGGCTGACGTGTGCGCGGGGGCCGTACAGCAGGATCTGCAGCGCCTGGCCACCGGTGGAGGCGATCAGCACCCACGCCACCACTGAGACGCCTGGTCGGTGCGTAGCGCCTGCGTGAGCGCGGTAGGTGATCAGGCGACCGCAGATGGCCAGGCTGGCCAGCAGGGCGAGGAAGGTGGTGATCTCAGCCATTTCGGTCTCCGCGGCGGAAGGACTTGAAGTCGATGCTCCCGCTGCCCTCGATCAGCCGCAGGGTGATCGTCACCACGCAGGCCGCCAGCAGGAAGGCCGCCAGCCCGGCCGACTCCAGGCCGAAGCGGCGCATGACGTCGGTGGCGCCCATGTAGCCGGGCACGACGCTCACAGCGAGGTAGAACAGCCGCTTCCAGAGCAGCAGATCCTTGGCCGACACCACGAACAGGGTGGCACCGGCGAAGGCGCCGATCAGGGCGTCGGGATTGACGCCCGGCAGCAGCGAAGCCAGCCCGACGCTGGTGGCCAGCGCGAAGAGGGTGCCGGTGGAGGTTGGTTCGGTCATCGTCAGTCCCAGAGCTGGACCAGCGGGCGCGTGGCGGCGGCTGGGGTGGTGGTATCGGGCAGCACTACGGAGGTGCCTTGGGGCAGGATCGGGCCGAGAGCGGCTAGACCGGGATTGAGTGCCAGCGCTTGTTCCACGCACGCGGCAGTGGTGCCCAGGTAGCGGTAGCAGATGGCGTCCAGGGTGTCGCCTTGGGCTGCGATGACCAGCATCAGATGAGGTCCACCGTGGTGCGCGGCAGGCCCTGCAGATCGCGCATGGCCCAGCGGTGATCGCGGCGGATCTCGCCGATGGAAGGGGTCAGGTCGTCAGCGCGTTGGTTGGCGCTGTCGGTGGCGTCATAGGAACGGTAGCGCTCGGTCAGCTCGGCGGCGGCATAGGTGGCCACCGCGCGGCGGTACAGCAGCACCAGGCGTGAGACGCCGGAGATGACATCGGCAGGCACGTCGGCCAGCGATTCGTGGCCATCGGCGATATGGCGCTGCGCCCAGGACGCGAGCGCCGTGTTCACCGTGGTCACAGCGTTGATCAGGCTGTTGCGCAGGCGCGGCTCGGTGACTGCGCCAGCAATCCTCATGTCCTCTCGCACCTGCGACGGCGAGATGGACGGCCACCAGCTGCCCGACGTGATGTCGTCGCTGGGGGCGTTCTTGCCGGGGGCGATGAATGCAGACATAAGGCCTCGGAATAGTCGCCGGTGGTCGGGGCGTCACCACAACGGGAGAGAGGTCGTTGTGGATCGGCCCCGAGCCGGCGGGGGTTGCGGGGACGCTCGGTTAGCTCTGCCCGGTGGCACCGTCAGCCGCCGGCGTGTCGCCAGCGTTGCCGGTTCCGGCGTCCGGCGTGGGGCCGGTGCCGGTGTCGCCGTTGCCATCCGCTGCGTTCTGCTGCGGGGCGTCGGCCGTGGGCGGAGCGTGTTTCTTCAGGAGGCGAGTTGCGCGCTCCAGGTCTTTCTTCCCACCGCACGCCGTATCCAGCTCCAGGGCGCGGTTGAGGTTGGCCACGCACTTGACCAGCTGGCCGAAGGGCGGCGGGTTGTCTTCGACGTCGTCGGCGCGAATCACACTGCGGCCGGCGGCCAGGTAGAGCTTCGCGCGGACCTGGTCAGGCATATCCTGCTCGGCGGTCAGCGCGGTGGTGGTATCCAGCACCACCACATCGAAGTCAGCACCAGCCACCTGGGCGCGCAGGGCAGCATCGGCCACTTCCTCGGCGATCAGGCAGCCGGTGGTGCGGGCGAAGCGGTCGGGCATGGCCAGGTTGTGGCGCAGGGCGTAGTCGGCCAGCGGCAGCGCCCCGGCGAAGTCACCGGCATCAATGTGCCAGAGCATCAGGGTGGCAACCACCTCATCGTCGCCGCCGGCATCGGCCTGCAGCACGCCCTGCAGGTAGGGCGCGTAGTCGTCCAGGATCTCGGCCTTGAACTTGCCCTTGGCCTCGCCCGACTGGATCTGCTTGAGGCGCAGGCGATGGTCCTGCAGCTTCATCATGTGCAGCTCGTACTCGGACGCGTTGTCCACCGGCGCAGAACCCTGGCGCCGGGCCGATTCCTCAGCCGCGCGAACGCGGCTGAGGTGCTTCTTGGCGGGACTGGCGGCCATCGGATCAGGCTTCCTTGATCTCGATGTTCTCGACGACACAGCCGAAGCCGTAGTCCTCGACCACGTAGGCGTCGTTGGACGACTCGTAGTTCTCGATCCGGTTCTTCTTCGGGTTCTCCACGACGTGGCGGCGGCGGCCACCTTCCTGCCAGTAGATCGACAGGTTGGACAGCGAGGTGATCAGCAGGGTGCCGTCCGGGATGTACGGAACCTCTGCCACCTGCAGGCCGCCCAGACGGCGCTGGGACAGGATGACGTCGGTGGCCAACTTCTCGGTGGCCGGCTGGTCGGCGTTGACCAGCGGGAAGTACTTGTCGTGCAGCAGGCCACGGCCAACCACCGCGACCAGGCCCGGATCCTTGCGGTGCCACGGGTCGATCAGGTTGCTCACCGCGTCGTAGACCAGGGCGTCCAGGTTCTTGTAGTCACCATCGACGCCCACCACCACCTTGCCCGAGCCAGCTTCCACTTCACGCATGACGCGCGCCGGGGCGTTGTTGCGGTACTGCTGCAGCCAGCCGATGTTGACGTCTTCCAGATTCGGATGGGCGGTACGGTCGGTGGTTGCCGCCGCGCTGGTGCCATGGAAGCCGATCATCAGGCGGTCCAGTGCCTGGCGCTTGACGATGGCATCGCGCAGTCGGGCCTGGAAGTCGGGGAACTTCGCCCAAGCGTCCAGCAGCGCGTAGCGGATCGCGGTGTCGAAGTCGGTCTGCTTGCACTCGTAGGTCTGGCTGTCCAGGCCGGAGACGTCGCGCGGGGAGCGCTCGCCGTTGCCGGTGGTGTCAGTGCGGCCGGCGATGGTGCTGGAAACACCGATGCCAACCTTCTGACCCTTGAGTTCGTTGACGCCGATGATGTTGATCCGGCCGAGGAATTCGCTGGACTCCTGCATCCGGGTTTCCAGCTTCTGCTGGATGGTGGGATCGACGTTGAACACCTGGCCGGCGTCGGCGACGCCATTGAGGGAAGCGATCTGGCTCAGGAACGCCGTGTACAGCAGGCGAGTTTCATTACGCATGGGTGGTCTCCGAAAGGCGGGGATGTGGTCGGTGTGCGGTGGCGCGGCGACGGGTCAGCAGTCAGTGACCACAGACTTGTCGGACGGGCCGTTGACGACGGGGCGGAAGGCCTGCGTGGTCGAAGCGGTGCTCGACAGCTTCTTTTCCAGCGCGCTGAACTCGGCGCGGCTTTCGTCCAGGTCCTTGCGCAGCGCGGCGAACTGCTCACCGTTGGCCTTGATGCCATCGTGGATACCGGTCAGCACCTCGGCCAGGCCAGCGAACGCCTGCGCATCAGCTGCGCCCTCCGGGGCCGGCGGCGTCACCGGTACCGGCGGCGGCGTGGTCTTGCCGGTGAAGCGATCAATGAGGCCAGCGAGTCCCGAGAGCAGCTTGCCGGTAGCGTCGCCGCCGTCAGCGCTGACTTCTTCCAGCTCGATGCTGGATTCGCACGACGCGGTGAACACGTTCTCCGCATTGAGCTTGCGATCATCGAACAGCTTGGCCTCGGGGTGCTTGGCCGCGAAGGACAGCTTTTCGGTGCCCAGGCTGGCCGGGCTGTCGGTGACGGCCAGGCCGACCAAGTAGGCACCGCCGGTCTTGGCGAAGTTGGGCGACACTTCGATGCTGGTGTAGATCTTCTGCTTGTCGTTGTTGACCATGCTCACCAGGGCATCGGTCGGTTCCAGCTGGGCGAACAGCGCGAGCTTCTTCTTGCCGTCGATTTCGACCTCTTCGGCCTTCACCGCCACCACATCGCCGTAGGCCTTGAACGGGCTATCCGGCAGGATGCCGCGAATGTGCTCCAGGTTGATGCGGGCACCATACAGCGACGGGTTGTAGCTGCCGGCCATCTGCTGGATCCAGCCACGCTCGATCACACGGCCATCGGTGGTGTCGCCTTCCACGGCGACGCGGAAGAACTTGCTGCGGTACTTCTTCTTGGGATCCGACATGGTGTCCTCTGCTGATTTTGGCCGTGTGCGCGGATCGCGCTTCAACAGGTCCATGGTCGGCAGAGCGACAAACAGCAGCAACGCAACCGAGTTGTAAGACACGGCGCTACGTCATTGATTTCTGTATGAATCGGTCGCTGGACGCGACCCTAGTGCGGTGAACGACGTCGCCGCCCAACTCCAAACCGACAGCCGCAGACAGGCCAAATTCCTGTACTGGATGGGCTGGCGTGTCACCGAGATCGCAGAGGCGATTGGCGAGAAAGAGAAAACCATACACAGCTGGAAGGCGCGTGACGAGTGGGACCGCGCCGACAACGTCGAGCGCATCGGTGGCGCGCTTGAACAGCGCCTGGTGCAGCTGATCCTGAAAGAGGGCAAGACCGGCGGCGACTTCAAGGAGATCGACCTCCTGCACCGCCAGCTGGAGCGACAGGCGCGGATCCAGCGCTACCAGGGCGGCGGCACAGAGACCGATCTGAATCCGGCCGTGGCAAACCGCAATGCAGGCCCGAAGAAGAAGGAGCGCCGAAACGGGTTCAGTGAGGCTGAGGTCGAGCAGCTCACGACCGCGTTTGTCGATGGGTGCTTTGACTACCAGCTGGACTGGTACAAGGCCAGCAATCTGCGCACCCGCGCGATCCTCAAGTCGCGCCAGATCGGAGCTACCTTCTATTTCGCCCGCGAGGCGCTGATCGATGCGATCAAGACCGGCCGAAACCAGATCTTCCTGAGCGCATCCAAGGCGCAGGCGTTCCTGTTCCGTGGTTACATGCAGGCCTTCGTGCGCGAGACGCTGGACAAGGATCTCAAGGGCGGCGACAGCATCGTCCTGGCCAACGGCGCAGAGCTGTTCTTCCTAGGCACCAACGCCCGCACCGCGCAGGGCTACCACGGCAACTTCTACTTCGATGAGTTCTTCTGGACGCACGGGTTCGATGAGCTGAACAAGGTGGCCAGCGGCATGGCCATGCATAAGAAGTGGCGCAAGACCTACTTCAGCACGCCATCCACCATGGCCCACCAGGCATACAGCTTCTGGACCGGCGAGCGCCGCAACCGGGGCAAGCCGGCTGATCAGCGCATCAAGATCGATACCTCGCACGATGCACTGGCGGGTGGTCACCTTGGGCAGGACAAGCTCTGGCGGCAGATCGTCACCATCCTGGATGCCGAACGCCGGGGCTGCGATCTGTTCGACATTGATGAGCTGCGCGAGGAGTACAGCGCGGATGCCTTCGAGAACCTGCTGATGTGCGGGTTCGTGGACGACAGCGCCAGCGTGTTTCCCCTGAGCCTGCTGCAGACATGCGGCGTCGACAGCTATGTGGATTGGGCAGGCGACTACCGGCCCTTCGCTCAGCGTCCCTATGGCGACCGCCCTGTGTGGGTTGGCTACGACCCTGCCGAGACGGGTGACAGTGCTGGCCTGGTCGTGGTGGCGCCACCCAGCGAGCAAGGCGGCAAATTCCGCGTGCTGGAACGCTTCCAGTTCAAGGGCAACGACTTCGCCGCGCAGGCCGAGATCATCCGCAAGATCACCCAGCGCTACTGGGTTACCTACATCGGCATCGACACCACCGGCATGGGCACCGGTGTGGCACAGATCGTGAAGACCTTCTTCCCCAACCTGGTCACTTTCAGCTACTCGCCCGAGGTAAAGGCCAGGCTGGTGTTGAAGGCTTACGACGTGATCAGCAATGGGCGTCTGGAATACGACGCCGGCATGCTCGATCTGACACGGTCGATCATGGCCATCAAGAAGACCCTGACCAAGAGTCAGCGGCAGGTCACCTATACGGCGGGGCGAAGCGAAGAGACGGGCCACGCCGATCTGGCGTGGGCGCTATTCCATGCCCTGCACAACGAACCGCTTGAGCGCCCGCACGCATCGGCGCGGCGCAGCCGATTGGAGATCAACGCATGAACGACGTCGCCGCACCTGCGGCTCCCGCCCGCACGGTCAGCTTCACCTTCGGGGATCCGGTACCGGTGCTGGAATCGGGCGGCATCCTCGACTACGTCCACTGCTGGCAGAACGGGCGCTACTACGAGCCGCCGGTGTCGCTGGACGGCCTGGCGCGGGCAACCCGCGCCAACGTTTACCTGGGATCCGGCCTGCGCTTCAAGACCAACATGCTGGTCCGCTCCTTCAAGCCGAACAGGATCCTCAGCCGCGAGGCGTTTGAGCAGTTCGCAATGGATTGGGTGCATTTCGGCATGGGCTACCTGGAGCGCCGAAACTCGGTGATCGGCAACGCGATGGCGCTGGTGCCGGCACTGGCCAAGTACATGAGGCGCGGCGTCGAGCCGGGCACCTTCTACCAGGTCCGCGGCTGGAAGGATGAGCATGAGTTTGAGCCGGGCAGCGTGTTCCAGCTGAGGGAGGCCGACGTCAACCAGGAGATCTACGGCCTGCCGGAGTGGATGCCGTCGCTGCAGTCGGCCCTGCTGAACGAGTCGGCCACCCTGTTTCGCCGGAAGTACTACAACAACGGCTCGCATGCCGGCTTCATCCTCTACCTGACCGACGATCAGATCGATGACGCCGACGTGGACGCGCTGCGCGAGTCGCTGAAAAGCACCCGTGGCGTGGGCAACTTCCGCAACCTGTTCCTGCACTCGCCCAACGGCAGGCCTGCAGCTGATCCCGGTCAGCGAGGTGGCCGCCAAGGATGAATTCACCGGCATCAAGAGCGTCACCCGCGATGACGTTCTGGCATCGCTGCGGATCCCGCCGCAGCTGCTGGGGGTGGTGCCGCAGAACGCTGGTGGCTTTGGGTCCATCCGCGATGCCTACACGGTGTGGGGCAAGACGGAACTGGCGGCCATGCAGACCCGCATGCTGCGGGTGAACGACTGGCTCGGGCAGGAGGTCATCGCGTTCGATCCCTTCGACCCCAAGGCCTTGGGGTGATTCGGTGAGCGGGCAGTTCTTTGCCAGTTAGCTCTTTATCTGAGTGGCAATAGTCTCCAGGAGGCTGCGCCCGGCTTGGACGATGGCGGTAACGCTGTCGTCTATTTTCGTGTAGAGAACCTCATTTACCGGGTTGGTGGTCAAGTAGGGGGTCAGGGAATCACCTGATATCTTGCTAAGGTTCTCAACGCGAGTGAGTAGCTTGTTGAATTCACCTCGTAGATCCCTGACCTTTGCCACAGCTTCGCTGACCTCCTGCGAACCATACACATCTAGCAGCAGGTCCATGCGGGACATCTGGACCTGCGGGTTATTAGCCTGCTCACGTTGAAGTAAGAGATAGTCAGCGTAGGTGAGCTGCCCTCGTGCAAGGCGCAACCCTAGAAAACCATACAGCTCTAGACTTAATGTCCAGTGTCCGGCCAGGACGTACAGCTCCTCAAGCCTCTCCCGCGTCATGCGCTGCCGGTCGCGCTGCAGATCGTGATCCTGCTGAAACTTCAGCCTGCGGTCGCTGCTGCGGTTGTTCATGATCGCCAGAAGAAGTGCTACGGCTCCAGTGAGCACAGCACCTATAGCGACGCCAATGAGTTGTCCATAGGTTTGCAACCAGGTCACATTCGGTTTCGCGCCACCCTCAACGGTGGTGCGCACGACCACGCTCGCAAGCACTACGCACCCGTCCAGCCACTCCGACATTCTGTCTCTCCATGTTCAAGACGCGCGCGCCCACGGCTTCTGAGGCCTGGATGGCGCAGGAACCTATCCCCAGAGCATAACGCTAGGTAGCCGTGGACCTCACTGTGTCCGCGCAGGCCATGCCAACACTACGCACGGAGGCCGCCCGCTTGGGCGGCCTTTTTCGTGCCCGACGCACACAAGAAGCCCGGCCTTTCGGTCGGGCGAATGGCCGCAACGATACGGTCGCGGTCAACCTGCCGAAGTGCAAGCGGCACGTGCATGCCGGCCTGTGCGCGCGCGTGCGGTCGACGCGAACCGATGGCCACCACGGTCGCCCGGCGGGGCTGCGGGGGCACTGCCGGGCCGCTGGGGCGGTCGACGGGCCAGATGCAGGGCGAGAGGCGGCGCCAGGGCGGCGAGCGAGGCCTCACCCCCCGGCGCGCGCAGTCGTCGCCCCGCCACGCCTGCGGTCTTTTCCCCCCTTTTTTTCCGCACCCCTGCGCCCCCGCCCAGCCCACGCCGCAGCAGGGGGCGCTGGCGTTCGGCAGGACGTGCCGATCCCTGCGGATCCCTGCGCGCGGATGGGCATTTCAGGAGCGCCCTGGTGGGCTTGGCGGCGGCTCAGGGAATGGGGGGTGTCCGGAAAGAAGTAATTCCTGTGTGCCGCCCCGGTTTTAGCGTTCTAAGTGCATGAATCTATTGGGGAATGGTCGATTGCAAACTGAGGCAATCCGAAGCAATTTTTAGAGGGCTGAAATGCAATGTCATTGATTCTTAAGGATATTTTTCAAGACTGAAATTGCAGCCCAAAAGAGCAATCCCGTTACCTAAACATCACTCAACTATTGCTATTGAAAATGTTCTATAACTTGTTGTTTATCAATGGTATTTTTCGATCTGCCATGGTCGATTGCAAAAATTACCTGTTTCCGATGGCCACAACCTAAATTGCATAAAAGCGCGGGGAACGGGGCAGCTCACCCTCTCGCCGCTATGTCCACGCTCTCGCCGCGTACGCTCCGCCGGCACCTGGGCGTCCTCGGATCCGTCGCAGCCCGTGCGACCGCCGGGCGTATCCTGCCGCGCATGACCTTGCCGCCTGACTTCCAATGGACCACGCGGTCGGCCAGCCGCCCTGGCGAGCTGCCGACCGTCATCGTGTGCGAGGGGGTATGGGTGGTGGCCATGTTCCAGCGCGTAGACGACGGCTGCTGGGTGGCCACCCTCGACCGGCACCGGAATGGGCCAGGTGGACCGTCCAGGCGCTGCAGCAGCTACGAGCAGGGGCGTGCCGGCGCTGAGATGTGGGTGGCCAGGCACGTGGCCCGGCTGCGCGACGACGTCGACCAGATCCGCCGGTACCGCGAGGCGGTGCAGGCGAACAGGCTGGCCAAGGCAAACATCGAACCGCCTTTCGGGTGGATGGGATAGGGCGACGCCGGCAGCAGCTGCAGCTCGCTGTCGATCGATCGCGGTGGCCACGCCTGCAGCTGGATCCGGCACCGGGAAAATTAGCCTCAGACCCCAGCAACGGCAGGCGTTCCACGACACAGTACCGGGAAAATTAGATGGTCTAAGTCTCTGATTCTAGGGCTTAGTCCAACTATCTTGTAAACAGTAGGTCATCCGTTCGATTCGGATAAGCGGCACCATCCCGCAGTCGCTCGCTTCCGCAGCGTTCTTTCTCCTGTGGCGAATTGCAGCGCGTTTGCCAGGCGCCGGAGTCGCATACGCATGGCTGTCAAAAGGAAGAGTGAACTCGAAGCATTTGACGTGGCCACGCATCTTCGTACGCCTGAAGAAATGGCCGCCTATCTCGATGCCTGCATCGTTGAAAGCAATGGCGATTCGGCCTTCACTGCCAAGACACTGGGCGATATCGCACGTGCCCTATCGGGCGCTGTCCGGCGAGCGGAGTCCTGATTTCGCGACCGCTGCCTGAGCGGCACGCGCTCGCGCACACGATCTCCCGGGCGCGGCTTGCTCAGCCCGGAATGCGGGCGATCACCTTGATCTCGAAGTCGAATCCGGCAAGCCAGTTGACGCCCACCGCCGTCCAGTTGGGATAGGGCTTCTCGGGGAAGACCTCGCTCTTTACGGTCATGACGGTTCCGAACTGGTTCTGCGGGTCCGTATGGAAGGTGGTCACGTCGACGATGTCGTCAAGCCCGCAACCACCGGCCTTCAGGGTTGCCTCCAGGTTCGCGAAGGCCAGGCGGACCTGCGCCTCGAAGTCGGGCTCGGGTGTCCCGTCGCTGCGGCTGCCCACCTGGCCGGACACGAACAGCAGGTCACCCGACTGGATCGCGGCCGAATAGGTCTGCGAGGTGTACAGGTCCTGCCGGCCGGCCGGGAAAACGGCATTGCGCTTGCTCATGGGATTCTCCAGAAGGGGATCGATGAGCCTCAAGGTAGTCCTCGGCATTGGCCGGATAAACGCCTATAAAGCGCCATCACTATTTGCCAAATCAAAACAATCGGCGGGCGTGGCGGCGCGGCTCATGCCGCGTGCAACTGCAGCTCCACATACTCCGCCAGCCCCCGGCAGGCCAGCAGCAGGCCTTCGCGCGCGCCGTCGCCGATGTCGTCCTTCTCGGCGCCATCCACACGCACGCGCTCGGCGGCGTGGAATACCTCCAGCAGCGTGACCAGGCCGGCGGCGGCGCGGTCGGTACGCGCACGGGTCACGCCCTGGCCTGGGCTGGGCACGGGGCCCTTCCACGGTTGGCCATCGGCGGCATCGCCGCTGCGGATGCGCTGCAGGCAGCCCACCAGCGTGATCGGCTCGGGCAGATCAACGGCAGCGGAAAGCGCAGCTTCCAACGGCTCTGCCAGTTCGCGGGGCAGGTGCTCGGCGGCATCGCCCAGGGTGGCAAGCAGATAGGGGTAGCGGGGTGCGGTCATGGGACATCCTCATGCGGAACAGAGGCGCCACCCGCAGAGGGTGGCGGACGATGCGTGGCTTCCAAGACCGGAGATCGATGAGCCGGCGGGCACAAGGCCCCCACGCACCGCCCGCCGTAGATCGGCAGACGGATTGCCAGCCGGCGCCACCCCGAGACAGGTGGCGCCGACTGACAAAGCGTATACAGCTTCAATCACACGGGCTTGGAAGTCCCGGCCACCCGTTGTCGGTGGCGATTCATCATGCGCACGCGCAAACACCGCCCGCCAGTCATTCTTTCCAATGACTTCGTGCGATTCGAAAGAAAAAATGAATTATCGCTTTTGACCTGTTTCGCGCGATGTAAAGGCAAAAGCGACATCCTGCGCGAGGCCTTTGCAAGGACGGAATTCCAGTGATCCCACGCGCGGCAATGGACGCGACATACGCGAAGTAAAGCTGGCTTAACCGGTGCGGCAGACCGAGCCAGCACGATGCTAACGGCAATGGCCGGCAAGTGCAGCGCCGATCCTGATGGTGCTGAAGGATCGGCACTGCGGTAGATGTCACAGTGCTGCCATCCGCCCAACCCGGGTGGCCCTGCAATCCGCGCATGCGTCGTCATGGCCCGTCGCTCACGTGCGGGCTGGCTACATCACCCATACGCGCCCGGCCGTGCCGATTCCGACACTGTGTTGCCGTGCGGTGTTCCGCAACCGCCGACCGCGTCTGCCCTGCTGCACCGCCGCGAGTCGTGTCACACAGCTCTGGCTAGACTGTGCTTCTTTTTCCGTTGCAGGAGGCACCCATGGCCCATCCCATTTCCGTCTCGTTGATCGGCGTCCCCACCGATGTCGGTGCCGGCCATCGGGGCGCGCGGCTGGGGCCGGAAGCGCTGCGCGTGGCGGGCCTGCCGGAGGCGCTGGCGGCGCGCGGTGTGGATGTGCGTGATCTGGGCAATCTGGACGGCCCGCGCAACCCGTGGACCGCGCCGGTCGAAGGCTACCGCCATCTGGACGAGGTGGTGGCCTGGAACCATGCACTGATGGAGGCCAGCTATGCCGAGCTGCAGGCCGGGCGCATGCCGATCATGCTCGGGGGCGACCATTGCCTGGGCATCGGCTCGATCACCGCAGTGGCCCGCTGGTGCCGCGAGCAGGGCAAGACCCTGCGCGTGCTGTGGCTGGATGCACACTCGGACTTCAATACCAGTGATGTCACGCCGTCGGGCAACATCCACGGCATGCCGGTGGCCTGCCTGTGCGGGCTGGGGCCGGAGGCACTGACCCGTCTGGGCGGCAGTGCGCCGGCAATCACGCCCGCCCAGGTGCACCAGATCGGCATCCGCTCGGTGGACCCGGAAGAGAAGCGCCTGATCAAGACCCACAAGGTCGACGTCTACGACATGCGCTACATCGACGAGAACGGTATGAAGCGCACCGTGGAGGCCGCGCTGGCCGGGATCGATGACAGCACCCATCTGCATGTCAGCTTCGATGTCGACTTCCTCGACCCGAGCATTGCACCCGGCGTCGGCACCACGGTGCCGGGCGGGGTGAACTACCGCGAAGCGCAGCTGGTGATGGAAATGATCGCCGACAGCGGGCGCATGGGGTCGCTGGATATCGTCGAGCTCAATCCGCTGCTGGACAAGCAGAACGCCACCGCCGAACTGGCCGTGGACCTGGTGGAGAGCCTGTTCGGCAAATCCACGCTGATGCGCGATTGAGGGCATCCCTGAACGGATCGCCGATCCGTTCACGCCCGCTGCACGCCGCAGCCGCCAGATTGCACCTCACGCGGCGGCGGTGGCTTCGGCCCTGCCTGCCGAGCGACAGAACCCCATCCGCGTTGTAGCGGTGAAGCGGCGAACCCAAGGAGAAGCCCATGAAGCGCGTAGTTGCCCTGATGCTGTTGTCGATGTTCTCGGTGGCCATGCTGGCCGGCTGCAACACCGTTGCCGGTGCCGGCAAGGACGTGCAGAAGGCCGGTGAAAAGGTCGAGGATGCCGCCAAGGGCAACTAAGCCCGACGCGGTGTGGAACAGAAAAAGGCCGGGATCTTCCCGGCCTTTTTTTCGTGCGTGTGTATGGCCGCGTAGTCGCCATCGCGTGTGGCGATGGAGTGAACCATTCAAGCACGTGAGCATGTGTTTCATGAGCGGTTGACCGCCTTTCAACAGCGGATGCGGGAAGCTGCAGTCACGGTAAGAACGCCGTTGCAACCAAGGATTCCCAGCAATGAACAAAGACATCATTTCCGGCAAGTGGTCGCAGCTGAAGGGCAAGGCCCAGGCCAAGTGGGGCGATCTGACCAACGACGATTTCGATGTGGCCGAGGGCAATGCCGAATATCTGGCCGGCCGCCTGCAGGAACGGTATGGCTGGGCCAAGGATCGCGCCGAGAAGGAAGTCCGTGACTTCGAAGACAGCGTGCGCAAGGACTACCCGGACTACAAGTAAGCAGCCGGCGGTAAGCGGCTCCCCCACGTCGACGCCCGCACCCTCTGGTGCGGGCGTCGTGCTGTCAGGGACTCAACGTGTCGGCGGATCCGGCACGTAGCGGTTCGGAAACGCCTGCGGCTCGCGCGGCAGGTGCGAAGGCGGGTCGAGCACGATGCCGCGTGCGCGCAGCGCGCGTGCGCTGTCGTAACGCAGCTGCACGACCTGCGCCGGCGTGCGGCTGGCCCGTTCGAATGCGGTATCACGCACCGAGGAGCGTTCGCGCGCGCCGTGACCGGTGCCCAGCGACGGTGCCTGCGACCGCGCTGAGTAGCCGTCCATGCGGCTGGCGCTGGCGTCCGCAGCGGATTCCGCAGCGGCCGGCGCCGGGGCGCCACGGCGCAGCAGCGGCTCCGGTCGGAGCGGCCAGCGACGGGCCTCCTCGAACACCGCCGCGCCGATCACGCCGATGTTGTCCGCACGGCCGGTACGGCTGGCATAGCTGCCACTGGGGCTGCTGAAGACGAACTGCGCCACTTCATCCTGGCTCTTGCGCCAGCCGGTGATGTCGGCGCGCTGGCCGGGGTTGAGCACATAGCCGGTCTGCGACGGGTCGGCATCTTCGCCGGAGATGGCATTGATGCCATCCACCGAGAGCACCACCAGCACCCGCCGCGGGCTGTCGTTGTACAGGCGTACCGCATAGCGATGGCCGCGCTCGCCCGCCACCCAGCGCTGTCCATCGGCTGCATGGCTGCGCAGTTCGGTGCCGCGGTCGCGGTCGATCAGGGTCATCCGCACAGGGCCGTCCTGCGGCATCGGCGGTGGCGGCGGAACCGGGCGGAAGCCGGCCAGGGGCAGGATCAGCAGCAGGGGCAGCAGGCGTTTCATGTGGGAACTCCGGTGGGCTCGGGTGAATGAACGACCCGCAGGCCCTGACGGGGTTGGCCGTGGGCACGGTAAACTGGTTCTGTTCATCGAAGGTTTCCCCACGCAGTCATGACGACCCGAGTCCTTACCGGCATCACCCCCTCCGGCACCCCCCATCTGGGCAACTACGTTGGCGCCATCCGTCCGGCCATCGCGGCCAGCCGCACCCCGGGGATCGAGAGCTTCTTCTTCCTGGCCGACCTGCACAGCCTGATCAAGGCGCAGGATCCGCAGCGCACCCAGCGCGCGACCCTGGAGATCGCAGCCAGCTGGCTGGCCTGCGGCCTGGATCCGGAACACGTCTGGTTCTACCGCCAGAGCGACATCCGCGAAACCACAGAACTGATGTGGTTCCTGACCGCGATCGCCAGCAAGGGCATCCTCAATCGTGCCCATGCCTACAAGGCAGCGGTGGACAAGAACCGCGAGGAAGGCCTGGACGAGGATGCCGGCGTCAGCGCCGGGCTGTTCATGTACCCGGTGCTGATGGCTGCCGACATCCTGATCTTCAAGGCCAACCAGGTGCCGGTCGGTCGTGACCAGATCCAGCACATCGAGATGGCCCGCGACTTCGCCCAGCGCTTCAATCACGTCTACGGCAAGGAATACTTCCCGCTGCCGGAGGTGGTGATCGATGAGCAGGTGGCCACGCTGGCCGGCCTCGACGGCCGCAAGATGAGCAAGAGCTACCACAACACCATTCCGCTGTTCGCGCCGCGCGAGGAGCTGAAGAAGCTGGTGTTCTCGATCCTGACCGACTCGCGCGCACCGGGTGAGCCCAAGGACACCGAGGGTTCGGCGCTGTTCCAGATGTACCAGGCCTTCGCCACGCCGGAGCAGACCGCTGCTTTCGCCCGGGCATTCGCCGAGGGCATCAGCTGGGGCGATGCCAAGCAGCAGTTGTTCGAGCGCATCGACGGTGAGCTGTCACCGCTGCGCGAGCGTTACAACGCGCTGATGGCCGAGCCGGAAAAGATCGAGGCGCTGCTGAAGCGTCGTGGCCAGCAGCTGCGCGAGACCTTCGCGATGCCGCTGCTGGATGAGCTGCGGCACGCCGTGGGGTTGCGCGACCTGTCCACCGCCGGCGACATCGCCAGCGAGGATGCCGGCGCTGCCCGCGTGGCGCCGCCGCAGTTCAAGCAGTACCGCGAGAAGGATGGTCGCTTCTACTTCAAGCTGACCGCCGGCGACGGCACGCTGCTGATGCAGAGCATTGGTTTTGATTCGCCGCGCGATGCCGGCCAGCTGATCGCCGTGATCAAGCAGGCCGAGCAGGGTGATGCGCTGCAGAGCGAGCTGTTCAAGCTGGAGGCGGAGGTTGACGCGGTCCTGGCGGCACTGGCGGTGCTGCGCGAAGATGCCTGAGCGGAGGGTGCTGTAACGCCGGGCCCATGCCCGGCGGCGCTACCTGATGCACCCCGCCGGGCATGGCCCGGCGCTACCGATGGATGTGGAGCCGGGCATCGGGCCCGGCGCTATGGAAGGAGTCTGCGATGGCGTGGTTGTCGCTGCTGCTTTTCCTGCCCTGGTTCGTCGTGCTGGGCAGCCTGTACTGGCTGTTCCCGCGCCAGCCGCGCACAACGCGGCGGCGCCTGTTCGATGGCCTGGTGCTGTTGCTGGCCTTTGTTCTGAGCATCGTGGCGATGCTGTGGGGCCACCACCTGGGCCTGGTGCAGACCGACGCGGGGCCGATCTGGCCGCAGGTGCTGGCGGTGCTCTATGCCTACGGCGCTTTCCTGGCGGTGCTGGTGCTGGCACTGCTGCTGCGACCGCGATGGTTGTAGTCCCGGGGCAGAGCGCGTGCCTCCGACCAAAGCCGCATCGAACCGGTCCTGCCTGCGCGCCTACCATGGACGCCTGATTCCGATTCCGCCAGGTGCGTGCCGATGATCGCCGACCCCAGCATCCACACCATCGATACCGGCTTCCAACGTCCCGACTTCGATGCGGCCTACCTGATCGTCGAGAACGGGCGGGGCGCCTTCGTGGACTGTGGCACCGGCCTGTCCGTGCCGGCGATGCTGCGGGCGCTGTCCGATGCCGGCCTGCAGCCCGACGCGGTGGACTGGCTTCTGCTCACCCATGTGCATCTGGACCATGCCGGCGGTGCGGGCCTGTTGATGCAGCAGCTGCCCAATGCCCGGGCCGTGCTGCATCCGCGCGGTGCGCCGCACATGATCGATCCGACCCGGCTGATCGCAGGCGCCACCGCGGTCTACGGCGCGGAGGAGATCGCACGCAGCTATGGCCGCATCGAGGCGATTCCCGAACACCGCGTCGTGGTGGCCGAGGATGGCCATCGCCTCGATCTTGCCGGACGCGAACTGCTCCTGCTGCATACGCCCGGCCACGCACTGCATCACTACTGCGTATGGGATGCGCGCAGCCGCAGCTGGTTCACCGGCGATACCTTCGGTATCTCCTACCGCGAACTGGACAGCGCGCAGGGCGCCTTCATTTTTCCGACCTCTTCGCCCGTGCAGTTCGATCCCGAAGCGATGAAGGCGTCGATCCAGCGCATGCTCGACTACGATCCGCAGTCGATGTACCTCACCCACTATGGCCGCGTGGAGCAGGTGCAGCGGCTGGCCGGCGACCTGTTCGAGCAGATCGATGCGATGGCGGCGATCGGCCGCCAGTGCGACGAGCGGCCCGACCGCCATCGCTGCCTGCTGGCGGCGCTGCAGGCCCTGTACCTGGAGCGCGCGCAGCAGCATGGCTGTGTGCTGGATGACGCGGCGGTGGTGGCTGTGCTGGCCATGGACATCGAGCTCAACGCGCAGGGCCTGGCCTGCTGGCTGGATCGCGAGCGCCGCTGACGGAGCGGGACTGCGGCCGGCACTGCTGTCACGTTACACTCTGGTGACTTCCCATCCTGCCGTGGTATTGCCGTGAACCCGATGCGCGTGTTGCTGCTGTCGTCCTGCCTGTTCGTGGGTGGCCTGGCCCAGGCGGCCAATGACCTTCCCGGCGGCGGTATCGACCCGCAGGCGCTGTCGCGCCACGTGCGTGTACTGGCGTCGGACGAATTCGAGGGCCGCGCTCCGGCCAGCGAAGGCGAAGAGCGCACCGTGCAGTACCTGATCGAGCAGTTCCGCAGCTATGGCCTGCAACCCGGCGGCGTGGACGGCAGCTGGGTGCAGCCGGTGCCGCTGGTGCGTGCGCAGCTGGAGGGGGCGGCCACGGCCAGCCTGGCGTTGAAGCAGGGCCGCCGCGCCCTGGTCAATGGCGTGGATGTGACCCTGCAGAGCCTGCAGCCGCGCGCCCGGGTGCAGATCAAGGATGCACCGCTGGTGTTCGTGGGCTATGGCATCGACGCACCGGAACGCCATTGGAACGACTACAAGGACATTGATCTGCACGGCAAGATTGCCGTGGTGCTGATCAATGATGCCGATTTCGAGGCCGACGCTCCCGGCGCGTTCGATGGCAAGGCAGTGACCTACTACGGCCGCTGGACCTACAAGTTCGAGGAGGCTGCGCGCCGCGGCGCCGAAGGTGTGCTGATCGTGCACGAGACCGCACCTGCGGCCTATGGCTGGGCGACGGTGAAGAGCTCGGGTACCTCGCCGTTGTTCGATATCGAGCGCAGCCAGGCCGAGGCGATGGCCCAGCACACACCGCTGCGCGGCTGGATGCAGCGCGAACTGGCCGAGGCGATCTTCGCCGACGCCGGCCTCGATTTCGAGGCGGAGAAGCGCAAGGCGATGCGTGCCGACTTCCGTCCGGTGGCCCTGGACAACGCGCGGCTGAGCGTCGATTTCGCCCTCAAGCGCGAACAGGTGGTGACCCGCAACGTCGTGGCCAAGCTGCCGGGCGGCGAGCACGGCGATGAAGCGGTGATCTTCTCGGCGCACTGGGACGCTTTCGGCATCGGCCAGCCCGATGCGAAGGGCGACCGCGTGCGCCGTGGCGCCATCGACAACGCCACCGGCGTGGCCACCGTGCTGGAACTGGGCCGGGTGTTCGCGGCCGGCCCGCAGCCGCAGCGCACGCTCTACTTCGTGGCGCTGACGGCTGAAGAAAAGGGATTGCTGGGGGCCAGCTACTACGCTGCGCATCCGCTGGCGCCGCTGGACAAGACCGCTGCCGTACTGAACATCGAGATGTTCAGCCCGGACGGGCCGACCCGTGACATCGCTTCGTGGGGCAAGGGCCGGGTATCGCTGGAAGGCGACCTGGAGCGGGTGGCCAAGGCACGCGGCCGCAGCTACAGCCCGGACCCCAACCTGGAGGCCGGTTTCTTCTACCGCGCCGACCATTTCGCCTTCGCCCGGCTGGGTGTACCGGCGATCACCATCGGCCCGGGCCTGGACAAGCTGGACGGAGGCGTGGACGCCGGGCGCGCGCTGCGCGAGAAGTACTTCGCCGACTGCTATCACCAGGCCTGCGACGCGTGGACGCCGGGCTGGGATCCCAGCGGTCATGCCGCCGATACGCTGCTGGTCTACGACCTGGGCGCGGAGCTGGCCAACAGCCGGCGCTGGCCGACCTGGGAGAAGGACTCCGAGTTCCGCGCTGCCCGCGACAAGAGCGAGGCGGCACGCCGCTGACGGCTAGCGCCTGCGCAGCAGCGTCCAGGCACCCCATGCACTGGCGGCCAATGCCGCCAGGTAGCAGGTGATCATGGTGCCGAGGCTGACCGTGCGCAGGCCGCTGAAGCGGCCGAGCAGGTTCATCCGCAGCGAGCTGTGACCGCTGCCCAGGTCCACTGCCAGCTGCACTGCCAGCGCGCTGGCGAAGACCAGAAGGGCGATGCCGAAGCCGGTGCGTGGCCAGCGCGCCTGCGCGCCCGGGCGTCGCAGCAGCCAGCCCAGCGTGGTTGCCACCGCCAGCAGCAGGGCGGCCCACATCAGGGGCGTAGCGGGAGTTGCGGCAGCCACCGGCATTGCACCGGTGGCTGCCATCAGCACGGCATCCTTACTTGCGGGTGCCGTCGAGCCAGTTCGGGCCCTTGTTGGTGAGGAAGAACACATAGACCACCAACGATACCGCGATGGTGGCAGTGACATAGATGGCGAACCAGTCCACGTGGCCGGTCTTCAGCGCGCCCTGGTACAGCAGCGGGGCCGTACCGCCGAACAGCGAGTTGGCCAGCGCGTAGCCCAGGCCCACGCCCAGTGCCCGAACGTGTGTCGGGAACAGCTCGGCCTTCACCACGGCGTTGATCGAGGTGTAGCCGGTGAGGATGACGAAGCCCAGCGCCAGGGTGAGGAAGGCGAGGGTGGCATCGTGCTGGTGCGGCAGCTGCGTGATCAGGTACCAGCTGTACAGCACGCCGCCCACGCCGAAGAACACCAGCAGGCTCTTGCGCCCGATGATGTCCGACAGCCAGCCGCCGACCGGCTGCAGCACCATCAGGAAGGCCAGCACGCCCAGGTTGATCAGGGTGCCGGTCATCGGGTCGTCGCCTGCGAAGGCGCTCTGGATCATCTTCGGGCCGTTCACCGAGTAGGTGTAGAAGGCAATGGTGCCGCCGGCGGTGATCAGGAAGCACAGCAGCAGCGGGCGCCACTGGTGCACGAACAGTTCGTACATCGAACCGGATTTCTTGGCCTTGCCTTCGCGCGCGGCCTCGATCGAGGATTCTTCCAGCGACTCATCCATGCCACGGCGCAGCCAGAACACCACGACCGCGGCGATGCCACCGATGCCGAAGGCGATGCGCCAGCCGAACTCGGAGATCTCCGGCTTGCCCCAGAAGTTCAGCATCAGGAACAGGGTCAGCTGGGCCAGCACATGGCCGCCGACCAGGGTGACGTAGTGGAAGGAGGACAGGAAGCCACGACGGCCCGGAATGGCGGCCTCGGACATGTAGGTGGCGCTCGCGCCGTACTCGCCACCGGTGGCGAAGCCCTGCAGCAGGCGCGCGAACAGCAGGATGATCGCCGCCCAGATGCCGATGCTGGCGGCAGTGGGGGTGATGGCGATGATGAAGGAGCAGAACGCCATCAGCGTGACCGATACGGTCAGGGCCAGGCGACGGCCATGGCGGTCGGCGAAGCGGCCGAAGAACCAGGCACCGATCGGGCGCATCAGGAAGGTCGCGGCGAAGATCGCCCAGACGTACATCGTGGAGTTCTTGTCTTCCGGCGAGAAGAACTGCGACTCGAAGTACACGGCGAACACCGAGTACACGTAGACGTCATACCACTCCACCAGGTTGCCGGCGGAGCCTTTGAGGGTATTGGAGATCGAGCGGCGCAATGCGGCGCCGTCGGTCGCGGGAACAGCAGGGTGGGGCGTGGTGCTCATCTGGGCGGGGATCCTCGATGCGATGGCGTCCGTGCGCGGAAAGACCGGTGTCAGGGCGCGAGGCGTGCCGACCAGACTCCTGGGAAATGCCTCCCACGTCAACGCCGGATAGCGGAGCAGACGGGACCCAATAGGATGCCAAGAGGTAGGGCCGATCGACCATAACCCAAACGTCCTATGACCACGCCCTTGACCGCAGGTCCCATTCTTACCGAACCGGGGCAGCCGGAGAAGAAATTGTTTCAGCAGGCGCAACAATCGCCTTCTGAAATGATCTTTCAGCGCAGAAGCGTAGAGTCAGCGCGCTGACCGCCAGCCAACCCAGAGACAGCAGGAGCTCCCACGTGGGTACGTCGACGTAGAGCATGCGCACCGGCATGGCTGCCATTGACGTGAAAGGGATGTGCGATAGCAGCTGCATGAAGCCGCCTTCCGGGGCGCGCATTCCGCCAAGGCCGATGATGATCATCGTCAGGGGAAAGGCCGCCAGACTGTTCCGAAAAGCTGAATGAGGACTTCGGATGACTGCAGCACAGGCCGCGAAGAACCAGTTCCATAGCGTCAGGCCCAGCAGGCAGAACGCGAACAGGCTAGCCAGGAACGCAGCAAAACCGGCTGTCGGCAGGATCTGATCCCCAAGCGATCCCTGAAACAGAATCCAGCCGACGAGTGAGTAAGTGCCATATACAGCAATGGTTTTCAGGCCATGAAGAATTGAGGACGTCACCTTGCAGTCAAGCCAGAAGCATGCAGGGACTGCACTTAGAATCATCTCTGTAGCATGGCCGAAGCGCTCGCCGAGGAGTCCGTTGAAGAGCATGCCCAGGCATCCCAGAATGGAGAGTGTTGTCAGCACCACGAGCGCAATCGAAAGCGCAGCCAAGGGCCCCTGCTGTCGAAGAGGGTGGCCGTCGAAACCCACTACCCGAATAGGCTGCCTGCTATCGATGGCCTGCAGCTCAATCGCCGTGACCCCGAGTGACGCCAGTTCATGCCGGTGCTGAAGCACGCCAAGCGTGATGCTGAGCTCGTCGAGCCAGCTGGGAGGCCGCGCGACGTGCAACGTATATCCGCTCTCATCCTTGTTCAGAACCGGGTAACGATGGGCGATACCCTCCGGCATCTGATCAGCAAATACGAAGCGCCCCTCGCGCATGCCAGCCAACGAGGTACCCTCTGCAAGTACCGTTACCGTGGATGATGCTTCTCTCGTGACTATTGAATCACTGACCAGTTTCAATAGGGCAATCACCACGAGGAGAAGAAGCCCTACGAGCTCGCCGCGCACGTCAAGGTGTCTCCGGAACTCAAACAGAGTGACCGCTGCGAAGCGCCGCATACTCATTTGCCCGCCTTCGCGTGTTGAGGCAAAGCTGCGGCTGCGAAGAACTGGCGATGAAGCTGACCATTTGACGGGCCGCTCGGCACCGCTTTCAAATGCTGATTCTCCAGAATGAACACACGTGTCGCGATGCGTTCGAGGAGATCGAGGTGATGCGCGGACAGCACGACGCCCGTGCCCTCTGACGCAGCCTGCACTATCAGATTCGCAACGGCAATCTGGTTGGCAGGATCCAGGCCTGAGAAAGGCTCATCCAGAATCAGAATTCGCGGCTCGTGCAGCATGCAGGCCGCCAACTGAAGCTTCTGCAGATTTCCCTTGGAAAGGCTGGAGACCCGATGCAGGGCCCGATCAAGCAGGCCGACTCTGTCCAACCACAGCCGGCACGCATGTGTTGCACCGGCACTGTCCAACCCCCTGAGTCGAGCCCAGAATCTGATGGTTCTGCCCACGGTTACTTCGTTGAAGAGGCTTCTGGACTCCGGGAGATAACCGATGTCGGAGTGTGAGAGTGGACGGGATGCCGAGTTCGCAGTGAACAGGACCTCTCCGGAGTCGGGAGGTATCAAGTTGCAGAGTATCCGGAACAGTGTCGTCTTTCCCGCGCCGTTCACACCGATGATGCCGACAACATCGCCAGGGGAAACCTGCAAGTCCACGTTGCTCAGTATTGTCCTTTGGCCGTAGCTCATGCATATCCGGTTAGCGGTCAACATGGAAGGCTCCTTCTTCAATTCTTGAAGCAATCTGTCGTGCTCTTCCCCGCATGAAGCTGCTCGAGCACCCTCTTACGAGGCCAGTCAGATTCAAGGCGTCTTGCGCCGATTGACTGTGGGCAATAAGAGCCTCCAGAGCCGCCATTCGCACCCGCTCCATCGGATGACTTTTGAAAATGTCCATGAGAATTTCTGGAGCCTGTCCATCTGAAGATCCAGCAGCAATCATGAACATGGTCGAGGCACTGGACCTGTTGATGACGCTGGAGATCGCTGTCGCTTCAGGTGAGAATTCATACTGATTCATTGTTACGCTGCGTAGCGAGTGCTCCATGATGTTGATGCTTATGGAGAAGCGCTCCGGAGGAATCTGTCTGTGGACATCGGTAAACGCCCGGTACAGGAGAATCTCTCCTTCGGCGAGGCTGCTGGATTCAGTGTGGACAAGATCGACCTTCTCTCCCGGGATGCCTGTGACACTTGAGTAGTCGTACTCGAAGTAATCACTTCCGTAACCTGGGCCCTGATAGCCAACAGTCAGAAAATTGAAATTGTGGTCATGTGGCACGCCATAGAAGAACGCCCCGTCGCCGCTGGCTGCAAGAATGTCGTCCTGCGACCCAGGCCAGAAGCAGGCGCGAATGAAGTAATTCTGGCCTGCCCGCTGTGGCGGATGCAGCATGAAGACCTGTGGCGTATAGTCATTTCCGGCCTGGATGTTGCGATTGTCCTTTAGTTCTTCGCAGATCAAGTCGGACAGGAAGGTGCGATTGTTGCTCAGACGCTTGAGCATCGGCGCGACGTCGAGCATAGACGCATGGTCGCGCGGATCGAAGGGCTCCTGTTGCAGATGCTCGACCAGATCGCTGAGATTGATGGCGGTTGAATTCGTGTCATTTACGCGAATCGGCATGTTTGGATTCATCCTTCGGCAAGGCATTCCGCGGCGAGACAGCGGATCTCAGCGTCTTCGTCCTGCTCTTTCATTTCTGTCAGGCGTTTAAGGGCAGCGTCCGCATCCACGGAGGAAAGCGCACGGAGAGCAGACCAGCGAACAAAGCTGGCGGAATGGTGTGAGATGTTGATCAGCGCTTCGACATTCCCTGTTCCAGGAATGCTGGCAAGGGCTGTGGTCAGGACCTGGAGGCGGGAGTCTTCGACATTGGCAGCGCTGAGGCCGACAAGCGAGCCCGATTTCAGCGAAAAGTGTTGCGTTGCGTCGGTTCTCGGAAGGTTCGAAAGGCACACGATCATCGTCAGCGCGTGCGGCTGCGGTAGCAAGTGCATGCCTCGTCTTCCACCCTTGAGAAAAATATGTTCGCTGGAACTTGCCGATCGGAAGATGGGCTCGCTCAGAGTGGGAGATGTGCCGCTTTCGGTTTCAACATCGAATACCCGATACTGGCATTCTTTGGCTTTGACAAACAGGATAAGTGAATCCGCACCGTTTACTGTGATGCCTGTTTCCAGCCCAGTTGCCGGCCTTGGCTCTGAATGGAGGATCTGCATGTAATGAACCTGGACTGCATCGTCCTTGTAGAGAACCATCCCATGCAGCGGGGTCTTGGTGAAGAATTTTCCAGGGCTCACGTAGAGAGCACATTCTGCGTGGAGTCTACATTCGTCCAGAAGGTAGGTCTGCAATATGTCCGGACTGAACTGCTCACAGATGGAAAGCATGTTCCGCTCATTCACGGCTGCATCACCGCGGTCTTGGAGTCGAGACGAATAAGTTCGTACACGGTCCAGGATGCCGGACTCTTCCAGCACGGTGTTGAGAGGAGTACGGCTGGCATGCAGAGAGATCAGTCGGTGCAGTTCTGTGGGACTGTCGGCAAGTTCCAGCATCAGGTCGGCGCGTTCCATTCATACTTCCTTGTTGTGGGCCAGTGGTCTCTGGCCCACGTGGTTATTCACCTCGGGTGAATGCCTCGGTTGACGAGAATTCCAACGACAATGCCAACCCCGGCGCATGCAGGGCCTGTCGTTTCGATGAGGGCGCAAGAACCATACATCCCGACGGTTCTGGTCTGATTCGGCAGAGATTTGAGTTTCATCAGCTAGGTCTCACACAGGAAGAACAGCAATCACAACCGCAACCGCGATCGTGATGGGCTCTAACGGGGAACAGAGGTGGGGTGCTCCAGCCAAGGCGACGGGTTGCGTCAAGGGCGGTGGTTTCAACATCAGCTTCTCCAGAATTGGATTCGGTCTGCCCGCAACGTTGCGGGCAGGGCAGTTTGTGCGCCACCGAGGCGTGACATTTACCGACGTGCGTCTCACATTGATCAGCTCTGTCCGCAGACGTCAGAGAACGTCGAATCAGGGCTGCCATAAAGCGGCTGTTGCTCAGATTCCGCCAACGACACGGTGAGGGGATACCCGCCCGCTCTGTAGGTGAAAATCAGCTTGTCGAAATCCGGGGTGATTTCCGTCAGGGGAACGTCCTAGAATCCGCCTTCCCCCGGTCCCTTGGTGCGTCATGTCGGCTCCCCCTGTTCCGTCTGCGGCTGCCCCCCGGGGCGGCCTTGTCGTGTTGGCGCTGCTGCTGGTCTACGTGGTCTGGGGCTCGACCTATCTCGGCATCGCCAAGGCCCTGCACGGCGGTGCGCTGCCGCTGACGATGGTCTCCGGCAGCCGCTTCATCATCGCCGGAGGCCTGATGTACCTGGCGCTGCGCCTGTTCTGGAAAATGCCGAAGCCGACGTTGCGGCAGTGGCGCAACCTGGTGCTCATGGGGGTGACCATGCTGGTGCTGGGCAATGGCATGGTGGTGCTGGCCGAACGCGATGTGTCGTCGGGCCTGGCGGCCACGGCGGTGGCGTCGGTGCCCCTGTGGATGGCGCTGTTCTCGGCGCTGCGCGGCCAGCACGCCAGCCGTGGCGAATGGCTGGGCATCGCCATCGGCTTCCTCGGCGTTGTCTGGCTGAATGCGGGCAGCAGCCTGACGGCGACGCCCACCGGGCTGGTGCTGCTGCTGATCGCGCCGATCGGCTGGGCCTTCGGCTCGGTGTGGGCGCGCGGCCTGGACCTGCCTGGCCCGTTCATGACGGCCGCCGGGCAGATGATCTGCGGCGGCGTGCTGCTGGTGCTGATCGGGCTGGCGGTGGGTGAGCGGCCCACCACACTGCCCGATACCGGTGGCCTGCTGGCCATGGCCTATCTGTGCGTGTTCGGTTCGATCGTCGCGTTCACGGCCTACGTGTGGCTGCTGCAGAACGTACGCCAGGCGCTGGCCGGCAGTTACGCCTACGTCAACCCGGTGATCGCGGTGCTGCTGGGCGCAGCCCTCAACAGCGAACGCTTCGGCTGGCGCGACGTGCTGGCGATGGTGGTGATCCTGCTGGGCGTGGTGGTACTGACAATGGCAAGGACGCGCAAGCGATGAGCATCGACGAGACAGAACAACGCCGGGGCCTGCTGGTCACCGCATCCACCTTCGTGCTGTGGGGACTGGTGCCGGTGTACTGGCACCTGCTCAATGAAGTGCCGTCGTTCCAGATCATCGCCCATCGCATCATCTGGAGCACGGTGCTGGTGGTGGCCTGGCTGCTGCTCAGTGCGAAACTGGGCTGGTGGCGGAAGATCGCCGCGCAGCCGCGCGCGCTGCCGATCCTGGCGGTGTCGAGCCTGACCATCGCGTTCAATTGGGGCCTGTACATCTGGGCCGTCAATGCCGGCCACGTGATCGAGACCAGCCTGGGCTACTTCATCAACCCGCTGGTGAACGTGCTGCTGGGGGTGCTGGTGCTGAAGGAACGCCTGCGCCGGCTGCAGTGGGGGGCGGTGGGCATGGCGGCGGTGGGCGTGGCCTGGCTGACTCTCGACGCTGGCACGCCGCCGTGGATCGCGCTGGGCCTGGCCTGTTCGTTCGGCCTGTACGGCCTGCTGCGCAAGCTGGTCTCGGTCGATCCCGTAGCCGGGCTGGGCGTGGAAAGCCTGTATCTGTTCCTGCCTGCGCTGGCGTTCGCGGTCTGGGCCGAGAATGGCCACGGTGGCGGATTCTTCAGCGGCTGGGGCCTGCGCAACGATCTGCTGCTGATCTTCGGCGGCGTGGTCACCGCCGTGCCGCTGATCGGTTTCGCCTACGGTGTGAAGCGCATCGCGCTGTCGCTGGTGGGCATCCTGCAGTACATCGCACCGAGCCTGCAGCTGCTGCTCGGCGTGTTCTTCTTCCACGAATCGTTCGACATGGCCAAGGCCGTCGGTTTCGCAGCGATCTGGGCCGGGCTGCTGCTGTTCATCGGTGACAACCTGCGCACGATGCGGGCGGCAAAGCGCTGAGCCGGAAAGCAACGCGGGACGGAGCACCGGCCCCGTCCCGCGTCCGCGCCGCCTCCGCTGGCGGCGCACGCATCAGGTTTCGCGCAGTGCCGTGGTGATCGGCAGGCGGGCGGCGCGCAGCGCCGGGAACAGGCCACCGACCAGGCCGATGCCCAGCGCCCACTTCAGCCCCGTCCACAGCAGTTCCGGCGATACGTGGAACTTGAACACCACCGCGCTGAAGTTGCTGCCGATGGTGGACACGCTGTAGCCGTTGAACAGCAGCCACGCCACCGTGCAGCCCAGCAGGCCGCCGAGCAGGGCCAGCAGCATTGTTTCCAGCATCACCGCGGTCACCACCGGCAGTCCGCGGAAACCAATCGCGCGCATGGTGGCGATTTCGCGCGCACGCGTGGCCACGGCGGCATACATGGTGTTGAGCGCGCCGAACACCGCGCCCACCGCCATGATCGTACCGATCACCTTGCCGAGGATGTCGATCAGCTTGGTCAGGCCGCCGCCCTGCTTGCTGTAGTACGCACGGGTGGTTTCCACGTCCAGCTTCAGGCGCGGATCGGCGGCGACGGCGGCCTTGAACTGATCGAAGCCCGGCTTGCCCTCGGTACGCACGCTGATCGACTGCCAGGCACTGCGCTGGTACGTGGTGGCCAGGGTATCGGCGTCGGTCCACAGTTCGGAGTCATGCGCATCACCGGTGGCGAACACACCGACCACCGTCCAGGTCTGGTTGCCCAGGGTGAGCGTCCTGCCGACCTCCATGTCGCGGAACTGGCCCTTGGCGCCCTGGCCGACCACGATCTCGCGCAGGCCGGTGGCGAACTTGCGGCCTTCGATGATCTTGACCTTGTCATGCACCGCCCACGCCTGCGGCCCGACGCCACGGAACTGCGCGTTGACGTCGGTACCGTCGGACCTGGAGACCAGGTTGACCACCTGCGAGAGTTCAGGCGACAGCAGCGGCCGTCCCTGCGCATCGCGGCTGATGCCGGGCAGGGTGGACAGGGTCGGTACCTGCTCGCGGGTGATGACCGAATTGGTTTCCGCCTGCGAACCACCGCGCAGCACGATGGCGGTGGTGTCATCGCCGGTGTTGCTGAGCGTGGCCTGGAAGCCTTCGCCCATCGCCAGCATCGCCACCAACACCCCGACCACGCCGGCGATGCCGACCACGATCACCGAGGATGCCCCCCAGCGCTGCGGCAGGCTGGCGATGCCGATGCGGGTGGCGGCCAGGGCCAGCCGCCCGCTGCGGGTCAGCGCCAGCCACAGCCCGACCAGCACCGCCACGGCAAGCACGCCCACCCACGGCAGGCCGATCCATACCGCCAGGCCGATTGCCAGCGCCAGCACGGTCACCGTGTTGCCGAACCACTTCTTGAGCTTGTTCTTGAACATGTCGGTGTCCTCCTCAGCGGCCGGCCAGTGCGTCGACGATCTTCAGGCGCTTGGCGCGCAGCGCCGGCAGCAGGCCGACGACCGCGCCAATCACCACGATCAGGCCCAAGCCCATCAGCCAGGTCGGGGTGGGGATGTGCGGCGGCAGCAGGCCCATGCTCTTCGGTCCGATGGCGGGGAGGATCAGTGCCGCCAGGCCCATGCCGATCAGGCCACCGAGACCGATCAGCAGCACCGATTCGATCATCACCAGTATCAGCACCGTGCTGTCCTTGAAGCCCAGTGTCTTCAGCGTGGCCAGCTCCGGCACGCGCTCGCGTACGGCCTGCGCCATGGTGTTGCCGGTCAGCAGCAGCAGGGTGAAGAACACCGCGCCCATGATCGAGGTGACGATCATGCCGATGTCGGCAAACTGCTTGACGAAGGCCTGCTGGAACGCCGATTCGGTCTGGGTCTTGGTTTCGTGGTCGGAGTTGGCGGAAATCGCATCGATGGCCTGTGCCACCCGCGAAGAATGGTCGGGGTTGTCGAGCGTCACCGTGTACCAGCTGACCTGGTTCTTGATGTAGTCGTTGGACTCATCGAAGTATTTCCAGTTCATCATCAGCTGGCGCTCTTCGTTGGAGGCCTGCGCCGGATCCTTGGAACGGAAGATGCCCTTCAGTTCCAGCGGCCAGTCGTTGCTGCCGCCGCGCGGGAAGATCGTCGCCTGCAGCGGGATGGTGTCGCCGACTTTCCAGCCGAACTGCTTGGCCAGGGTCTCGCCGACGATCGCACCGGTGCGGGTGTTCTTCCAGTCTTCCAGCTGCGCCGGGTCGATCTGCAGCTCGCGGTAGACGTCGAAGTAGTTGGGCGATACCGAGAAGTTCGGGAAGAAGTTCTTCGGATCCTGGTAGATGCCGCCGAACCACATGCCATAGGCCACGTCGCGCACGCCCGCCACCTGGCGGATCTGCGTTTCCAGGCGGATCGGCAGCGACTGGGTGATCGACAGGCGCGAGGCCACCACCAGGCGGTTGGCCCCTTCCACGCTGCCACCGGAGGTGAATGCCACGCGCACCGAGTCGAGCATGCCGAACAGCAGGAACGCGGCCACCACCGACAGCAGGGTCAGCAGGGTCCGGGTGCGGCTGCGGAACAGCTGCGCCCAGACCAGAGAGAAGTATTTCATCGCTGTGGCCTCCGTCAGTGGGCCAGCGGCGCGTCGGCCAGCTCGCCCTTGTCCAGGTGCACCGTGTGCGTGGCGTACTCGGCGGCCTTCGGGTCATGGGTGACCATGATGATGGTCTTGCCGTGTTCGCGGTTGAGCTGCTGCAGCAGGCCCAGGATCTCCTCGGCGGACTGGCGGTCGAGATCGCCGGTGGGTTCGTCGCAGATCAGGAAGGTCGGGTCGGAGACGATCGCACGGGCGATCGCCACGCGCTGCTGCTGGCCGCCGGACAGCTCGTTGGGACGATGGTTGCGGCGGTCGGCCAGGCCGACCAGGGTCAGCGCGATCTCGGCGTTGCGGCGGCGCTGCGCGGCATTGAGATGGGTCAGCAGCAGCGGCAGTTCCACGTTCTTCTGCGCGGTCAGCATCGGCATCAGGTTGTAGAACTGGAACACGAAGCCAACGTGGTGGCTGCGCCAGGTCGACAGCTGGCCACCGCTCATCTGGTCGATGCGCTCGCCTTCGATGCTGATCTCGCCGCCGCTGGGATTGTCCAGGCCACCGATCAGATTGAGCAGGGTGGTCTTGCCTGAACCGGACGGTCCCATCAACGCGACGAAGTCGCCGCGGGCGATGTCCAGGTCGATGCCGTGCAGCACCTGTACCTTCTCGGGGCCGCGCTGGTAGGTCTTGGTGATGTTGCGCAGTGAAACCAGGGTCGACATGGGTGGTTCTCCACGTAGGCGGGAAACAGGGGCGCACCCCGGCCGCCGGCCGGGCATGCGTGGAACGGTGTTGTCGTCGAACGGTGCCGCTGGCCGCGCCCCGGAAGGCGCCCTGCCGCTACTGCGCTTGTTTCTGCTGCACCCGGGTGCCATCGCGCAGGGTGTCCGGCGGGTTGACCACCACCAGCTCGCCGGCATTCACACCCTTGAGCAGCTGGCGATCCTTGCCCATGGCCTGGCCAGCCTGGACCGCGCGCTGCTGCACGCGGTTCTCGTCGCCGAGCACGAAGGCCACCGATGCACCCTCGCGCTCGACCACCGCGCCTGCCGGCACACGCACGCCCTGCGGCTTGGCTTCAGCCTGCGGTGCCGCCTGTTCCAGGAAACTGACCCGCACGCCCATCTCCGGCACGATGCGCGGGTCCTTCAGCTTCAGGGCCACACGCACCTTCACCGTCGCCTTGCCCCGGTCGGCGGTGGGGATGATGGCGATCACCTCGGCCGGAATCTTCCATTCCGGATAGGCATTGAGGATGGCTTCCACCGGCATCTTCGGTTGCACGCGGCCAATGAAGGCTTCGCCGACCTCGACCTCGATCTCCAGCGAATCCATGTCGACGATGGTGCCGATGCCTGTGCGGGTGAAGCCGCCACCGGCCGACAGCGGCGAGACGATCTCGCCCGGCTGTGCCGCCTTGGCCGTGACCACGCCGGAGAACGGCGCACGCACGATGTTGTTGTCCACCCCAAGGTCGGCGATCGCCAGCTGGTCGTTGGCCACCTTCACGTTGCGCTGTGCGGTTTCCAGCTGCGCGCGCAGGCTGTCGCGCTGGGCCACGGCCTGGTCGTACTGCGAACGCGAGACCAGCTGCTGCCCGACCAGCGCCTGCAGCCGGCTGGCCTCTGCCGCCGCCTGCCTCTGCTGTGCCTCCAGTCCGGCCACCTGGCTGCGTGCGGCCTGCAGCTGCGAGGCATACAGACTGCGCTGTGCGTCGGCATCGATCGGGTCGAGGGTGGCCATGATCTGTCCCGCCTCCACGCGCATGCCTTCCTCGATCATCACCTCGCGCACCTTGCCGGTGATCTTGGCCGACACCGTAGCCATGCGCCGGGCGACGACATAACCACTGGCATCGAGGACCGAGCTGCTGGCGCTGCCCTGCTGGATGGCGACCGCCGGTGCGGTTTCCACCTGCACGGCCGGAGTGCGGCCGAACAGCGCGAAGGCGCCTGCGGCCAGGAGCAGCACCACCGCGATCACGGCGATCCACAGCCAGCGGCGACCGCCGCCGCCCCCCCCAGAGGCAGGCGGCGGTGACTTGCGTTCGATACGGAGTTCCTTCAACAGCTCGGCAGAAGCGTTCATTCGTTCCATCACAGGCTTTCGGGCGGGTGTGACCGGAAGGGCGACAGCGGCGGTTCCGGCAGTGGAGCGTGCGGCACAGCATGACGGCAGGCACGGGGATGGCGGCAGTGACAGCTGTCATCCGATGACCTTGACGGTGGCAACTGCGAAACGTGACCAAGGGGGCGCAGGATGGCAACGTCCCCGCTACCGGTACCGCCCATGGCTCCGATCGCCCCGTCGCTGGCCGGCCTGCAGCAGATGCAGGTGCGTCGTAACGGCGCCGGCAAGAGTACCGCGATCAGCGGGCTGTTGCGCCTGCGCAGGCCTGGTGGGCGGCTCACGCTGCCGGCAGGGCCGTGCTGGCGCGCCCGCGCCTGCGCAGGATCGGCTGAACTGGCATGATCGGCAGCGATCGTTCCCGCCTGGACCCCCCTGTGTCATCGAGCTGGCTGGCCTCCCTGCTGCGCCCTGCGCCGGACTCGGCGGTTGCCGACACGCTGCGGCGCGGCAAGTCGCCCTGGAGCGAGGCGATCCATCTGCTGTGGTCGGTGTGGATCTTCCTGACCCCGCTGCTCGGCCATGGGTTCACCCTGCGCTGGCTGCTGCTGACCTTGGCCAGCTACCCGCTGTTCCTGCTGCTGTACGCCAAGGTGCTGGTATCGCCCCGCCACCACGCAAGCCGTTATGCGCTGGGTCTGATTGCAATGGCCCTGGTCCTGCTGCCCTGGTATCCGTCCGGGCTGACCTACTTCGTGTTCGGCTGCGTACTGATGCGGGTCAGCGGGCGCGGTGGCTGGTGGCGGTACCTGCTGCAGTTGACCGGTCTGAACATCGTGTTCTGCGTGGTCGCGCTCGCGTTCGAGTATCCCTGGCAGAGCTTGGTGTGGATTCCGGCGGTGTCGTACATCGTCGGCCTGGTCGTCAATGTCGAGGCGCTCAACCAGGAGAAGGAGGCGGCCCTGCAGCTGTCGCAGGAGGAAGTACGTCGCCTGGCGGCGACCGCCGAGCGTGAGCGGATCGGTCGCGACCTGCACGATCTGCTGGGCCACACGCTGTCGCTGATCACCCTGAAACTGGAGCTGGCACGCAAACTGCACGATCGCGGCGACGCGCGCGCGCGGCAGGAGATTGGCGAGGCCGAGGCCATCGCCCGCGAAGCGCTGGCGCAGGTGCGCAGTGCGGTCACCGGCATCCGGGCCAGCGACCTGGCCGGGGAGCTGGCCTCGGCGCGGCTGCTGCTGGAGTGCCAGCAGGTGCATCTGCAGTACGCGCCGCCGCCGCCGATGCCGGTGGAGGTGGAGCGTGGCCTGGCGCTGGTCCTGCGGGAGGCCGCGACGAATATTGCCCGCCATGCGCAGGCGACACAGGCGCGGGTGGACTTCATGAAGGAAGGAAAAGTACTGGTGATGCAGATCCGCGATGATGGCCGGGGTGGCATGCAGGCCGAGGGCAATGGACTGAGCGGCATGCGTGAGCGCACTGCGGCGCTGGGCGGGTATGTCACCGTGCAGTCTCCGCGCGGCGAGGGCACGGTGCTGAGCGTGCGCGTGCCGCTGTCGGCGGCCACTGTCCCGTTGCCGCCCGCTGCACCCGCGCCGGTGGCGCAGGACGGCGCGGCATGATCCGCATCCTGCTGGCGGAAGACCAGGCCATGGTGCGCGGCGCACTGTCCGCATTGCTCAGCCTGGAGGCGGACATCGAGGTGCTGGGCAGCGCCGCCGATGGCGAGGCCGCCTGGCGCATGCTGCAGCAGCTGAAGCCGGACATCCTGGTGACCGATATCGAGATGCCCGGTCTGTCAGGGCTGGAACTGGCCCAGCGCATCGCACGCCACGAACTGCCCATCAAGGTGGTGATCGTGACCACCTTCGCGCGCGCCGGTTTCCTGCGCCGCGCGCTGGACGCAGGCGTGCTCGGCTATCTGCTCAAGGACGCGCCAGCGGAGAACCTGGCCGATGCACTGCGCAAGGTGAAGCAGGGCGTGCGTGCGATCGACCCACAACTGGCACTCGATGCCTGGTCACAGGCGGACCCGCTGACCGACCGCGAGCGGCGCGTGCTGCGCCTGGCGGGCGAAGGACGGACTGCCAGCGAGATCGCCGAGCAGCTGGGACTGTCGCACGGCACGGTGCGCAACTACCTGTCCGAGTGCATCGGCAAGCTGGGCGTGGCCAACCGGATCGAGGCGTACCGGCTGGCACGGCAGAAGGGCTGGCTGTAGCGGAGTGGCTCGACCCTTTTGAGCCGAGCCATGCCCGGCGGCTCCCGAGGGGTTCCCTGGCCCACGAGCGATCGACAGGCCGCAGTCGCGTCAGTCCTTCCCGCGCGCCATCGCCTGGAACACGCCATCGCGGCGGACCCACAGGTGGAAGAGGGTGGCACCGACATGCATCAGCACCGTGGCGAACAGCACGTAGGCCAGCAGGCTGTGCGCGCTGCGAAGCGCTGCATACAGTGCCGGTGTGTGCGGCACGATCGGTGGCAGGTGCAGTCCGCCCCCCAGCACGATGGGGTAGCCTCCCGCGGACAGCATTGCCCAGCCCACCAGCGGCATTGCCAGCATCAGCGCGTACAGCATCCAGTGCGATGCCTTTGCCGCCATCACCTGCCACACCGGAAGATCGGCCGGCAGCGGCGGCGGCCGATGGCGCAGGCGGTTGTACAGGCGCAGCAGCACCAGCACGCCGATCGCGATGCCCAGCGGGCGGTGCAGGTCGAGCAGCATCGGCCGCAGGTGCAGCGAGGCGACCATGGTCACGCCGATGAACAGCATGGCGATGATCATCACCGCCATCGACCAGTGCAGTACCCGCGCCAACAGGTTGAAGTGGCCATTGCCGGTACTCATCGTGCAGCCTCCTTCGGTTGCGCTGCCGCTCCGGCCGCGCGCTCGCGCTCGCGCCGGTTGAACGACTGCGAATAGACCGCCGACCGCGCGGCCAGGATCGGATCATCACTGCCGCGGATGCCGCTGGGCAGGATCAGCGGGTCGAAGTTCAGCTCGCCGCAGGCGCCCTGTTCCTGCGACTGCATGCGTTCCAGGCTCAGCACGCCTGCCACCACCGTTTCCCGCGCGTCCGGCCAGGGCACCGACGGATCATCAATGGCGTCCCCCGGTTCGGCGATGCTGACCACCAGGTCCCATTGCACCGGGCCGGCCGCCAGCCGGCGCTGCAGGTCCTGGCTGAGGAAATCGACATCGGCGCGCTTGCGGGCGTCGGCATCAAGCTCGGCGACCGGCGTGCGGGGCTGCCATTGCCAGCGCACGGCGCGTCGCTGGCCCTGCGCATTGGTGAACCAGAAGCTGTTGACGCTGTTGAAGCGGGTATTGGCCCAGCTGTCGGTCCACGGCGCGGTCCGTGCCCATTGCTGGAACGCCCGCGCGCTGGGGTACTTGGCCAGCACCGCCGCCATCTTCTGCGGGTCGGGCTTGCCGGTCGCCGGATCCGGGATCTGCGCCTGCGTCTGTTCGAAGAAGGCCTCAGCCGTCGGCACCGCGAAGAACGGGAAACTGTTCATCGCCATCCGCCATTCCTGGCCATCGTCGCTGACCAGCTGCAGGGCGATGCTGCGCACCCGGGCGCTGCCATCGGCCCCATGGGGATCGCCACCACCGATCGACAGGCGGCCCAGCACCGGTACCCGGGCCTGCGAGAACACGCGCGCGCTGGACAGCGTCGGCGCCTGTGCACTGGGTGCGAACCAGCCACTCACGCACACGCCCTTGCTGTGCGCACGGCGGAACCCGGGATGGGCCGGGCCGGTGGCCTCGATGGTGTCGGTGAAGCGTTGCGCGGTGAGGCGGTGGCCGACCCAGCCGGCCAGCCAGGCAAAGCCCAGCGTGATCCCGCCAAGAATCAGGGCGATCAGCGCGATCCAGGGCAGCGGCGAATGCCTGCGCGGTGTGCGCGGCCCCTGGCCGGCGCGGGTGTAGCGGAAGAGCGACATGGTCGGAGTCCTGCCTTCACGGAATGTGTGGGTGGTCGACCGACACATCCTCGCAGAACCCGACCGTGGCCGGAATTCAATTTTTCGTCACAACTCGGTGGAGCGGACCCCTGTCCGGCTCCACCCGCGCATCGGCTGCGCTCAGGCGTAGCGTGCCTTCAGCATCGCCCAGGCCGAGCGCAGGGCCAGTGCTTCGCCGCCGGCCGGGCGGCCCGGCCGTTCGCCATCGTTCCAGGCGTACACATCCAGGTGCGCCCAGCGCTGGCCATCCTCAAGGAAGCGCTCCAGGTACAGCGCGGCGGTAACCGAGCCCGCCATGCGCGAACCGGCATTGGCCAGGTCGGCGATGCCGCTGCTCAGGTAACGCAGGTAGGGACGCCACAGCGGCATGCGCCAGACCGGGTCGCGCGTTTCATCTCCGGCCTGCAGCCACTGCTGGGCGACGGTGTCATCGTTGCTGAAAAGTGCCGGCAGGTCCGGGCCCAGCGCGATGCGCGCAGCGCCGGTCAGGGTCGCGAAGTCCAGAACCAGGTCCGGCTTCTGCTCAGCGGCGAAGGTCAACGCGTCGCACAGGATCACACGGCCTTCGGCGTCGGTGTTGTCGATCTCCACGCTCAGGCCCTTGCGGGTGGCGATGACTTCGCCCGGACGGAACGCATCCGGGCCGATCGCGTTCTCCACCGCCGGCACCAGCAGGGTCAGGCGCACCGGCAGCTGCTGGGCCATCACCAGTCCTGCCAGGGCCAGCGCGTGCGCGGCGCCACCCATGTCCTTCTTCATGTTGCGCATGCCATCGGCCGGCTTGATGTCCAGCCCACCGGTATCGAAGCACACGCCCTTGCCGACCAGCACCAGCGCCGGATCCGTCGGCTTGCCCCAGCGCAGCACGACCAGGCGCGGCGCGCGATGCGACGCGCGGCCGACGGCATGGATGGCCGGGAAATTCTGCGCCAGCAGCGCATCACCGGTGATCGCTTCGACCTCGGCGCCGTGCGCCGCTGCCAGCGTGCGTGCGGCCTCTTCCAGCTGCTGCGGGCCCATGTCTTCGGTGGGCGTGTTGACCCAGTCGCGCACGCGCAGGCTGGCGGCGATCAGATCCGCCACTTCCCCGGTCGGTGCGGCAACCAGCTGCGCCGGGTGCCGGTTGCGCTTGCGGTAGCGGTCGAAGCGATAGCTGCCCAGGCCCCAGCCCAGCTGCAGCAGTGCCTGCTCGCTGGCCGGCAGCTCACTGGCGAGCTGCCACACGCTGCCTTCGGGCAGGGCGTGCGGCGCGTGCGCATAGCTGTAGGCATCGCCGCGATCGCCCACGCCCATCACCGCACCGGCCAGACCCTCGCTGCCGGGCAGCAGGGCGATGCTGTGCGAGCCGGCGGTGAAGCCCTGCGAGGCCAGCCAGGCCTGCATGGCGGCCGGCTGTCCGGCGTTCCAGCGGGCGAACTGCTCGCGATCCAGCACGTACAGCGGCAGTGCGGCAGAAGTGTCGGCGGTGAAGCCCGTGATCTCGCTCATGCGTCAATTGCTCCGGGGTGCGGTGGCGCCGAGGTTGGCGTCCAACCAGTCGGCCAGGCCGGTGAGGGTGTCGAACTGCAGGTCTGGCTGCAGCTGCGGATGGGTCCAGGTGGCGGCGTCGCGGTTGATCCAGCAGCCGCGCAGGCCGGCGGCGATGGCGCCGGCCACGTCCATCTCGATGTGGTCACCGACATGCAGCACCTGCGCCGGGGCCACGCCCAGCCGGGCACACGCGGCATGGAAAATGCTCGCCTCCGGCTTCGCCGCGCCATGTTCGCGCGCACCCAGCTGGAAGGCGAAATGATGGGCCAGCCCGATCCGCTGCAGGTCCGCATTGCCATTGCTCAGTGCGGCCACCGGTACCCGCGCGGCGATACGCGCCAGGGCATCGAGGGCATCGGGATAGCACTCCACCTGGTTGCGCGCGGCATAGAACGCTTCGTAGGCCGGCTCCAGCAGGTCCAGGCTGGCGCCGCTGTTCTGCAGCGCCTCACGCAGCGTCAGCCGGCGCAGCGCGCTCAGGTCATGATGCAGATGCGGGTTGTCGCGGAACGAGCGCTCGCGCAGTTCGCGCATCGCCGCCAGCGGATACATCGCGGCGGTGGCCGGGCTGTGTTCACGCATCCAGTCGTGCAGCACTTGGTCGATGCGGGCGCCGATCGGTGCGAACGGCCACAGCGTGTCGTCGAGGTCGAGGGTGATGGCAAGGACGGGGAAATTCACCCGGTCATTCTACGCCTGCCCGCGCGCGCTTTCATTCCAGCAGGCGCGCCCAGCCCTGCATGCCGTCCAGCCGGGCCAGCACCAGCTTGATGCAGACCAGCAGCGGCACCGCCAGCAGCAGCCCGATCATGCCCCAGGCCCAGCCGAACACCATCAGTGCCAGGATCAGGACCAGCGGGGAGAGCTTCATGCGCCGGCCCAGCACGATCGGGGTCACCAGTTGGCCCTCCAGGGTATGCAGGCCCAGATACGCCGCGGCGGGCAGCAGTGCCTGCAGCGGGTCGCGGAATTCGACGAAGCCCATCAGCAGCATCAGCGCTACTCCGATCAACGGGCCCACATAGGGCGCGAAGTTCAGCAGTGCCGCCACCGTCCCCCACAGCAGCGCTTCCTGCAGGCCGATCCCCAGCAGCATCAGCACGCCCGCGAAAACCAGGCCGACCAGCGTGTTGATCACGCTGATGGTCAGCACATAGCGCGACACCTCGCGCTCGATCGAGCGCAGGATGTCGCTGGTGAAGCGCTGTTGCTGGCGGTTCGGGAACAATGCGATCGCCGCGCGCTGCAGGCTTTGCCCATAGATCATGAAGAACAGCGTCAGCAGGACCACGGCCAGTACCGAGGCGGCCAGCCGGGGCGCGCGGGTCAGCATGCGATAGGGATCGTCCAGCTGGGTGCGGATCACCTGCACCTTGCGATTGCTGTCGCCGCCGGCAACGCGGGCGAAATTCTCGGCCGCCAGATTGGCCTGCTGCACCGGCTTGGTCAGATCCTGTACCTGCCGGGCGACCTTGCGCAGCTGTTGTGGCGCTTCCTGCGCCCATTCCATCGCCGGGCCGATCAGCTGCACGGCCAGCGAGCTGGTCACGCCCAGGCCGGCACCGAGAACCAGCAGCGCTCCCAGCGCCCGCGGAATCCACAGCTTCTGCAGCAGGCGCAGGATCGGGTTGCCGACCAGCGCGAAGAACATCGCCAGCAGTACCGGCAGGATGATGTCCTGTGCGCCCCACAGCGTATAGGCCACCGCCAGCGTTGCCAGCACCACCAGCGACATCGGCCCGCGCGGGCGGGTGGGCGGCGGAAGGGCGGCAGCAGACGGTGCGGGTTCGGCCGGTGACGGGGACAGGAGGGACTCGCTCATCGACGTACCGACCGGGAAGGGGAGCCTATTATCCGTCCGCCGCGGTCAACGCGGCGGATGCTGTTCGTCAACGTTCGGACAGTTCGGTGGCCGCTTCGGCAGGCCGCGGTTCGCGCGCCTCAGGCTCGGCAGGTGGCGCGGAAGCGGGTGCCGCGGCAGCGGGAGCGACCGGGTCGGCGGCGGCTTCGGCAGTGTCGGCCGCATCGTCTGCGGTGTCGGCGGCGTAGGCTGCCACGGCGGCAGCCAGCGCTGCCTGGCCGCTGGCCACCAGGCTGGAGACCGAGCCGATCATCTGCAGCCAGCGCGCACCGTTCACTTTGCCCGGCACTTCCAGCTTGCCGGCCACGAAGCCACCGGCCAGGCCGACCACCACGATGCGCAGGGGAGACCAGCCCCGGCGCCAGACCTCGCTGAGCACGGTCCAGTTGTCCTGGGTTTCACCCATGCGCACGGCCACCACCTGTTCGCAACGCTTCACCCGCCGCTGCAATGCGCCGAACTTCATGGCTTGCCCTCCGGAATCTGTACGCCGGCATCCGGATCGTCTTCGCTGGGCTCGTCGAACAGGCCAAGGCGCGACAGCTGGCGCCGGGTAGCATGCATGCCGGTGTGGTGGAAGAAGTAGGACACCCGCCAGATCGCATAGCCGGTTACTGCGAGGCTGATCAGCGAGGTGATCAGAAGCGCCTGCAGCCAACTCAGGCCCCAGCTCTGCAGCAGGGCGATGAGCGTGGCGGCCATCAGCAGCCAGGCCGAGGCCCCGAACACGATCGCCACGCCCGCCCAGGCCAGGGCCCGGCCGAACGCACTGCGGGCGAGCGCGAAATCCGACGAGGCCAGGCGACGCAGCGAGCGCAGCGTGTGCTTGGCCGAATCGGCGGCGGCGCGACCGGCCGCGCCGACCTGGCGGATGCTCTCGTCCAGCGGCGGGGTGGCCGCCGGATCGGGGCGTTGCGTGTTGTCTTCGCTCACGCCGTGGACTTACTTGTCGCTGCTGCCGCGAGCCAGCTTGGCGATGATCCAGCCAGTGGCGAAGGCAACACCGAACGATGCCAAGGGACGTTCACGGATCAGTTCAGCGGCGCTGTCGATCAGATCCTTGCCCTTGTCCATCAGTGCATCGACCTGTTCCTTGGCGGCAGCGCCGCCGAATTCAGCCGCAGCCAGGCCGGACAGCGCCGTGTCGGACAGCTCGGCCTTGACGTTGGCCTTGCCGATGCGCAGTTCGTCGGTTGCAGCGCCGGTCGCGCCCTTGATCGCACCGCCGGCAGCACTGGCGGCCTGCTTGAGGTGGGAACCGGCTTCACCCAGGTGTTCCTTCAGGTTCTCGGTATTGGTGGGGCTCATCGAATCACTCCTGTTGCGATGGGGGAACGGACGATCGGCTTCAGCCGACAGGGACGTACAGCAATAGCACTGGCCGGGTATAGGGGGTGTTACGGCGGAGCGATCAGCGCATCACCAACTGGCCCTGCTGCTGGCCGTTGTTGCGCAGGATGCGCAGCACCAGGGTCGGTGGCCGCTGCTGGAAATTGGCGCGCCAGCTGGCCAGGTCGGCGAATTCACCCACCGTGGCATCGGTGATGATGTCGCCCTGCTGGAGCCCGTTGCTGGCTGCGCGGCTGCCGCGCTTGACCTCGCTGACCAGCACCCCGCGTACGCCGGACTGGCGCAGCGATTCGGGCAGGTCGACGAAGGTCGCGCCGCCCAGGCGCGGGTCCAGGCTGTCGCCGCTGGCGGCGCGCGCCTGCTCCTTCAGCGTCGCCCGGATCTGCAGCGGCTTGCCTTCGCGGCGCACGTCCAGCGCCAGTATGCTGCCTACCGCTGCCAGGCCCTCCACGTTGTGCAGGGCTTCGGCGCTGTCCACGCGCTGACCGTTGGCGGCAACCACGACGTCGCCCGGCTTCAGCCCGGCCGCCGCACCGGCCGAACCGGCCAGTACCCGGGTGATCAGCGCGCCGCGGGTTTCGCCCAGGCCCAGGCCCTGGGCGATCTGCGCGCTCAGGTTCTGGCTTTCCACGCCCAGGGTGCCGCGCACCACCACGCCATGCTTGACCAGCTGGTCGACCACGCTGCGCGCCAGGTTGGTGGGAATGGCCAGGCCCAGGCCGATGTTGCCGGCCATGCTGCCCTGCGGGTTGAAGCTGGCGGTGTTGATGCCGACCAGCTGGCCCTGCAGATCGACCAGCGCACCTCCGGAGTTGCCCGGGTTGATCGAGGCGTCGGTCTGGATGAAGTTCTGGTAGCCCAGCCCACGGATGCCACTGCGGCCGACCGCCGAGACGATGCCCGAGGTCACCGTCTGGCTGAAGCCGAACGGATTGCCGATCGCCACCACGAAGTCGCCGACCCGCAGCTGGTCGCTGTTGCCGAGCTTGATCTCGGTGAGGTTCTGCGCCGGGATGCGGATCAGGGCGATGTCGGTGTCGCGGTCCGAACCGAGGAATTCCGCCTTGACCGTGCGCCCGTCAGCGAGCGTCACCTGCACGTCATCGGCGTTCTCGATGACGTGGTGGTTGGTCAGTACCAGGCCTTCCTTCGCGTCGATGATGACGCCCGAACCCAGCGATTCGTTGATCCGTTCCTGCGGGATGTCCGGGAATAGGCGGCGGAAGAACGGGTCGTTGAAGAAGGGGTTGCGTACCCGTACCACCTGCTTGGTGTTGACGCTGACCACGGCGGGCATGGTCTTTTCCAGCATCGGTGCCAGCGAAGGCACCGGCTGGCCGGCGACCGAAGCCGGCAATGCGGCGGTGGCCGGAAGGGCAGCCGGCAAGGGCGCGGCGTCGGCGCGGTTGTCCAGGTGGGCGTTGATGCCGGTGGCGACGAATCCACCGAAGGCGGCGGCGATTGCGAGCGTGAGAAGGGTAGGTAGCGGTCGCATGGGAGTCGGTTCGCAGGCGTGGGATGGGGGCCGTTGGCCCATACGGTAAAACAAGCTGAATGAATCTGCCGCGGCGTGGATAAATGCGCGATGAAAGAGACCCTCGTCGATGCGGCGCCCGACGACGGCTGACCCGCCTGCGGTGCGGTCGGCCATCGGCGCTACACCGATAGGGTGTGTCCGCCGGCGTGGTCAGGACACCCTCTGATACTTGCGCAGTTCCGCCGATCCAAGGTGCGCGATGGCACGTCGCGCGTGCACGTTCCGGCAAGGGGCGTGCAGGCAGCCCGTCGCCGCGACGTGCACCTCAATCCCATGGCGCAGCGCTGAAAAAAAGGGGTTTGCTGCGGATCGACGGTAGCAGCACCAGCCTCCCCCTACACTACTATCGTCGCAGCAGACGCGATTGCAGGCGTACCACCCGTTCCACGATCGTCATTGTCGGTATAGCATCGCCCCGTTTTGACAATCCACGCCCCCAGGAGGGCAACATGAGCAACGGTAATGGTGTGTCGGTCGTGACCGACGCCGTCGAGAACGCGAAAGAAACCGCCACCAACGTCGGCGAGACCATCGCCCACGCCGCTGAAGACGCAGTGAAGTCGGTCAAGAAGACCGTCAAGCGCGCCCGCAAGGCCGCCAACACCCGCGTCGCCAAGGCCAAGAAGGCCGTGGCCAAGGTCGAGAAGACCGTTGCCAAGAAGGCCGAGAAGGCCGCCAAGTCGGTCGGCAAGACGGTCGCCAAGGCCAAGCAGAAGCTGGAAGCCGCCAAGAAGAATGCCAAGGCCGAAGCCGCTGCCCTGAAGAAGGAAGTGGCCAAGAAGAAGGCCGCTGCCGGCAAGACTGTCGCCAAGAAGGCTGCTGCTGCCAAGAAGACCACGAAGGCCGCCACCAAGGCTGCCGGCAAGAAGGTCGCCACGGTGAAGAAGGCTGCGACCAAGAAGGCAGCCGTCACCAAGAAGACGGTTGCCAAGAAGGCCGCCGCCGCGAAGAAGGTTGTCGGCAAGAAGGTGGCCACCGCCAAGAAGGCCGTGGCCAAGAAGACGGTCGCCGCCAAGAAGGTGGCTGGCAAGAAGACCGTGGCCGCGAAGAAGGTTGTCGGCAAGAAGGTTGCCGCTACCCGCAAGGTCGCCACCAAGAAGACGGCTGCCGCCAAGAAGGTTGTCGGCAAGAAGGCCGCTGCCACCCGCAAGACGGTTGCCAAGAAAGCAGCGACCACCAAGAAGGCTGTCGCCCGCAAGGCTGCACCGCTGAAGAAGGCCGCTGCCAAGAAGGCCCCGGCGAAGAAGGCCGTGCGCAAGGCCGCCAAGCGCAAGTAATCGCGCGAGCGGCGAAGGCCCCTCCGCCCTGCCGGGCGGTGGGGCCTTCTGCGTTCATGGGGGGGACAACGGCCCGGCATGAAGCCTGCGGGGTCGTCCTGGGGCAAGATGAAGTCCCTCCGCTGGAGTTCCCATCATGCGTGGCATCGATTTCAGTTCCTGGCAGGGTGTGCTTTCCACGTTGGCCGGCCTGGTCCTGATCACGCTGCTGGGTGTGGGTATCCGCCTGCTGGTGATGCAGACCCTGCAGCAGCGCCGCGAGCGCGAGAACCGGCAGATCAACGAACGGCTGCGCACGCTGATGGCCGCCTACAAGACCCTGGGCGGTTCGTTCACCGGTGAGCTGGGGGTCGACCCCAGTCATCTGCGCGACCTGCGCCAGCGCGCCCATGAGCAGGGCATCGTCGAACCCGGTTCGGATCGCGCGCGGCGCATCCGCGACGCCGTCGAAGCGGCCTTGTCGGACATCCTGCTGCTGGGTACCGATGAGCAGGTGCGGTTGGCCGCGCGCGCCGCCGATGAGCTGGCGCAGGGACGACCGGTGCACACGCATGAGCTGGTGGTGTCGCTGCGCGATTTTGTCCGCGAAGCCCTGGATCTGGCGCCGATCCCGGCCGATCTGCAGATTCCACGGCAGGGCCCGACCCGGCCCGCGGGCGGCAGCGGGGGCGGCAAAGGCCGCCCTGAAGGCGAAGGCAAGGGCGGCCGTGCGGGCGGCGGCGGAATGGGCATGGGCGCCGGCATGGGCGGGCTCGGCCTGGGGGCCGGCGCCGCGCTGGGCGCCGGCACTGCCGGAGAAGACGACGCAGGTACGCGCTGAGCGCCGCGAAGGCGTCAGCGGGTCAGTTCGTAGATGGGTGTGAAACCGCCATAGATCATCCGCGCACCGTCGAACGGCATCGGGTTCTTCGCGGGGTCCAGGCGCGGGTCTTCCATCATCTTCTGCATGCCCGCATCACGGGTGGCCTTGTCAGGCCACTCGATCCAGGAAAACACCACCGTCTCTTCCGGTGTCGCTTTCACTGCGCCGAAGAAGTCCGTCGTCTTGCCATGCGGCACGTCATCGCCCCAGCACTCGACCACGCGCAGCGCCCCGTACTCGATGAAGACCACGTCGCCGCTTCGCGCATGGGCGAGGAACTTTTCCTTGTTGGCGGTGGGAACCGCCAGAACGAAACCATCGATGTAACTCATTGCCTGCCTCCGTGATGGACCGCACTGCATGTGCGGCCTTCTTCTGTTCGACGAACCAGGGCGCCGCAGATCGACACGGCCGCGATCGAAGCATTCAGGACGTACCCGCGCGCCGCGCGTATGCCAGAGACCGCCTGAATCAAGCCAGAAAATTCAGCAATGCGAAGGTTGCTGTTTTCAGGGTGCGTTGTGGCGAATAACGGAGAATTTACATTCCCGATGCGACGGCGCTTCCGCGCTGCTGCTCACCATAAGAAAGTAAAGGTGTACCCCCATGAAGAATTCGCTGATTGCCCTGGCGCTGGCTGCTGCCCTGCCGTTCTCCGCCTCGGCTGCCGAGAACCTGTCCTACAACTATGCTGAAGCCAACTACGCCAAGACCGACATCGACGCGTTCAAGGCCGACGGCTGGGGCGTGAAGGGTTCCTACGGCTTCCTGCCGAACTTCCACGCCTTCGGTGACTACAGCCGCCAGGAAATCGACCACACCAATCTCAAGCTGGACCAGTGGAAGGTCGGTGTCGGCTACAACCAGGAAATCGCACCGTCGACCGACTTCGTGGCACGCGTGGCGTACCAGAAGCGTGACCTGGAGCATGGCCTGGATTTCAACGGCTACAGCGCTGAAGCCGGCATCCGCACCGCGTTCGGTGCCCACGCCGAAGTCTACGGCATGGTTGGTTACGAAGACTTCTCGAAGAAGCGCGGCATCAATCCGGAAGGCGAGTGGTACGGCCGCCTGGGTGGTCAGGTGAAGCTGAACCAGAACTGGGGCCTGAACGGCGAGCTCAAGATGAACCGCGACGGTGACAAGGAATACACCGTCGGCCCGCGCTTCAGCTGGTAATCGCTGCAGGCGCTCTGCGCCCTGCGTGCATCGACAGGCCCGGCATCTGCCGGGCCTGTTGCGTTCCACCCAACCGAAATGAAATCTGACTGCGGCTGCGCAGTCGATGCTGCATTGCAACGAATTGGATTCCGCCGTTGCAGGGCGCGACCTACGGTGGGCATCCACTTCCGCCGGATCCGACTGATGCCGCCCGCCCCCGCCACCCCGCATACCGGGAAGCTGCGCCGCCTGGCGCTGCTGGATCCGCATCCGGTGCTGCGGCTGGGCCTGGAAGTGTTGTTGTGTGAGCACAGCGGTCTGCAGGTCCGTGGCAGCTTCGCCAATGAAGCCGACCTGCTGTCGCTGCTGCATCAGCAGCCCGGTTGTGTCGATCTGCTGGTGATCGATGCACTTCCGCTGGGTGACCAGGGGGTTGGCCTGCAACTGCTGCGCACGCTGTCGCAGCAGTGGCCGTCGTTGCCGGTGCTGGTGCTTTCAGCCCATTGCAACGCCAGCACGGTGGTGACGGCCATGCAGGCCGGCGCGCGCGGCTTCCTGTCCAAGGCGACCGCACCGCGCGTGCTGCTGCGGGCTGTGGAGGTGGTGGCCCGGGGTGGGCGGTTCGTGCCGCCGGAACTGCGCCCGCAGTTGAGCCGCTCGCGGGCGCGCCGCATGCCCTCATTGATGCCGCTCAGCCGCCGCGAGCGCGAGGTGCTGCGCCTGGTGCTGGAAGGCTGCAGCACCGGCGAAGTCGCGCAGCGCTTCGGCCGTTCCGCAAGCACGGTCAGCTCGCAGAAAAAAGCCGCCTACCAGAAGCTCGGCATCCGCAGCGACGGCGAGCTGTTCCGCATCCGCCACCTGCTCGAATGCGGCTGAAACCCGGGCTTATTCGCCCTGGTACTGCTTTTCTTCGACCAGTGCCGAACCTGCAACGCGGTTGATCTCGTTCTTGACCTGCACGCGCTCGCCATTGGTACCGTACACGCCGCGCGCCAGCTGGACGAAGGCATCATCGAACACCTGTGCCGCTTCCTTATCGCGCAGCTGGTCCTGGATGTCCCACATGCGCTCGTTGATGGCCTTGAGCTGCTGCTTCAGCGCGGCAAGTGCCGGCTGTGCCTGCAGCTGCTGCTGCAGCAACGGCAGCAGGCCGTCCAGCTCCGTCCGCACATTGGCCAGCTTGGTGGCATCGCCGATGCGTTCGGCCTTGATCTCGAGAATGGTGATCTTGTCGATCAGCTCGCCGATCGATACCGGCGTCAGGATGGCGTCCATGGGTGGTTTCCTGGAAACAGGCGGCCATCATACCGCGCCACTGCCAAGTGGTTTTACGCTGATTTTGCGCCCCGGCCACGGTAGCGCCATCGAACCGTTACGGCCCTGCCATCGACACTGCCGTCCCGGCGGTTGAGCCGCCATTGGATGAGGAATGATGTGCAGTGAACAGCAAGGGGATGATCGCGGCGGTGGCCGCGGCGTTGGCGGGGCTGCTGGGCGTCGGCACCGCACAGGCACAGGTGAGCGGCAACGCCACGTTGACCAGTGACTACGTCTGGCGCGGCAGTTCGCAGAGTGACGGCGACCCGGCGGTGCAGGCCGGAGCGAAGTTCGCGCTCGCGTCCGGGTGGTATGCCAGCGCGTGGGGCTCGAACGTATCGTTCAAGCCGGACAACGGCGCACGCAGCGAGTTCGATCTGGTAGCGGGCTGGTCCGGCACACCGGCCGCGGACTGGACGCTGGACGCCAACCTGACCCGCTACGTGTATCCGGGGACAGCCCGCGCGCTGGACTGGACAGAGTTCGCTGCCACGGTGGGCTGGAAGCAGCGGACCTGGCTGCAGGTCGCGCATTCCAGCGATGCCCTGGGCGGTGGCCATCGCGGTACCTACGCACAGTTGGGCGTGCGCCTGCCGCTGCAAGAGCGCATCCGGCTTGAAGCGGCCGTGGGCCACTACTGGCTGACGGCCGCGCAGGGGCCGGATTACCTGCACGGGCAGCTCAGCGCCATCGCCACGTTGGCTCCGGCGTGGGAAGTGCGGGCCACCGTGCATGACACCGATACCGCGGCCAGACGCCTGTTCCCGGGCAACGCGGGCGGGCGCTGGGAACTGGCGCTGCAGGGCAGCTTCTAGCGGGCCGGCGCCGCCACGACGGTATCGGCCACCCATGGGCCGGTACCGCGCGGCTCAACCGCGCAGGCGCTGGCTCAGGCCCTTGAGGAAGTTGCGCAGCATCTGATCCAGGCAACGTCGGTAGTTGGCATGCCCGGGTTGGCGGAACAGCGCCCCGATCTCGGACTTGGATACCTTGAAGCCGGCGCTGGCGAAGATGTCCATCAGATCGACGTCGCGCAGCTGGAACGCCACGCGCAGCTTCTTCAGCACCAGGTTGTTGTCGACGCGGGTTTCCACGGCGCGCTGCGGCTGGCTCTCGTCGCGGCCGCGCAGGTGTACGATCAGGCCATCCAGGAAGTGCGCCAGCGCACTGTCGTCCATCGGCACGAAGCCGGCTTCATCCTCGCGCCGCAGCCAGGCCCTGGCCTGCTCGAGATCCACCGCGAAGGTCGGGTCGGCCAACTGGCACAGGGCCACCACGTGATGGTCGCCCAGGTCCAGGGAGTAGCGCACGCTGCGCAGTACATCATTGTTGATCATGGCCCATTGTAGCGGTCCGGCCGTTGTCACCGGATTGTCACCGGATTGAAGCATCGTGAGCGCTGTTCCGTAGAGACCTCCTCCGATGCGCCGGTACCTCGTTCTCCTCCTGCTGGCGGCCAGCAGTGTTGCCGCCCATGCCCAGGACCGCTTTGTTCCGGTCGAACAGCGGCTCACTGCGGCCCAGCTGGCCGAAGTGGGGCTGAGCCCGGCCCAGCTGCAGGCGTTGAACCGCGTGCTGCGCCAGGCAGAGGCCGCGTCGCCTGCCATTTCCGCGGTCACGGCCGCCCCCGCCGGCGCGCCGCTGCCTGCGAATGTTCCGGCGCCGGCCGCCATGCACCTGGGGCTGGAAGAAGGCCCGGTCAGCGCACGCGTGGTGGGGGAGGTGGCCGGTTGGGCCCCCGGCACGGTGTTCACCCTCGACAACGGACAGCAATGGCAGGTGATGAAGGGACAGATGAAGCTGCGCAGGGCCCTCCAGGCGCCGCAGATCGAAGTGATCCCGGGCATCGCCGGCCGCTGGTTCCTGCAGGTCGACGAGGATCTGCCGAAGGCCCGCGTGTTCCGCCTGCGCTGAGTGTGCCCGGCGCGAAGACCGATCAGGCAAGGCAGGGTCCTGCCGACGGTGCCAGAATGGGGGTCTCGTTCCTCCACGGAGTTGCCTGATGTCCCGCACCGTCCTGATTACCGGCGCCACGTCCGGATTTGGCGCCGCCGCCGTCCATCGCTTCGCCCAGGCAGGCTGGAAGGTGATCGCCACCGGCCGTCGCAGCGACCGCCTGCAACCGCTGGTCGAGCACTATGGCAAGGACGTGGTGCACGCAGCGGCGTTTGATGTCCGCGATCCGATCGCAATGGAAGCGGCGCTGCTGGCGCTGCCCCCCGCATTCGGTGAGATCGACCTGCTGGTCAACAACGCCGGTCTCGCGCAGGGCACCGCTCCGGCGCAGAGCGCCAGCCTGCAGGACTGGACGACGATGATCGATACCAACATCACCGCCCTGGTGACGTTGACCCACCGCCTGCTGCCGCAGCTGGTCGAACGCAGGGGTGCGATCATCAACATCTCGTCGGTTGCCGGTGTCTACCCGTACCCGGGCGGCAACGCGTATGGCGGTACCAAGGCGTTCGTCAGCCAGTTCTCGCTGGGCCTGCGTTCGGACCTGCACGGTACGGGCGTGCGTGTGACCACCATCGAGCCGGGCATGGCCGAGACCGAGTTCACGGTGGTGCGTACCCACGGTGACCAGGCCGCGTCGGACAAGCTGTATTCCGGCGCCAACCCGATGACCGCCGAGGACATCGCCGAGCAGATCTTCTGGGTTGCCAGCCTGCCGCCGCATCTGAACATCAACCGCCTGGAACTGATGCCGGTCAGCCAGTCGTTCGCCGGCTTCCAGGTCGCGCGCGAGGGCTGACCTGCGTGCCTTCAGGGCCGCCCGGCGTGGGTCGGCCCTGCGGGGCCCAAAAAAAGAAAGCCGGGCAATGCCCGGCTTCTTCCGTTCAGACCCGAACGATCACTGTGCCTTGATCGCCATCGCCTGCAGGCCGGTGCCATCCAGCTTCTGCTTGGCTTCGGACAGCTCACCGGCGCTGCCGTAGGGCCCCATGCGCACGCGGTACACGGTCTTCCCATTGATCTGCGCCGACTCCACCCGTGCCGCCAGGCCCATCATCGCCAGCTTGGCCTTGGTGGCCTCGGCGTCGCCGGAGGCGCCGAACGCACCTGCCTGCAGGATGTAGCGCGCGTTGTCGCCGGCCACGGCCGGTGCCGCAGCGGCGGTCGGCGCCGCGTCCACGCGGGCGGCCTGCGCGGTCGATGCCGTGCTGGTCGCCGCCGGGCTGGTCGTGGCCGGTGCAGCCGTTGCCGGGCGTTCGCTCAGCGGGGCAGGCAGCGGACGGCTGGTCGCGGTCACCGGTGCCGTGCTGGCGACACTGGCCGTTGCGGTCGGTGCCGGCGTTGCGGGGACCGGTTTGCCTTCCAGCGCCGCCTGCGCGCGCTGCGCTTCGGCCTTGGCCCGGCGCTGTTCCTCGGCGCGGGTGCTGGCGGCCAGTTCGGCATCGGACATCTCCACTTCCTTGCCGGGCAGCAGGGTGTAGAAGTCGTACTGGGTCGCCGCCGGCTTCTCGGCTTCGGCAGGTTTCGGCGTGGCCGGTTGTGCGGCTGGCTGCGTGCCGACATCGCCGTCGGCATCAGCGACCGGCGCCGGCTGCGCGTTCGGGTTCGGCTGCGGACCGGCGCGCAGGAAGCCATCGCCCTCGCCCTTGAACAGATTCGGCGCCGCCAGGAACACCACGGCGGCGATGGCCACACCGGCGACCAGCCACACCCATCCCGGGGTGCCCTGGCTGCTGCTGTTGCGTCGTGCCTGGTTTTTGCCGCGTCGTGCTGCCATGTGTACTGCGTCTCCTGATGCTTACATTTTTTCCGGGGCGCTCACGCCCAGGAGGTCGAGGCCATTGGCCAGCACCTGACGCGCCGCGCAGGCCAGCGTCAGCTTGGCGTTGCGATCGTCGGCGTCGTCCACCAGCACCGGTGTCCCGTGATACCACGTGTGGAAGGCATGCGCCAATTCACGCAGGTACTGCGCCACCAGATGCGGCTCCAGCGCCACGCCGGCGGCTTCGACCACTTCCGGATAGCGCGAGATCTCGTTCATCAGCAGCAGCGAGGCGTCATCGGCCAGGCGCACGAGCTGACCCAGGCCACTGCCCTGGTCATAGGCCAGTCCCTTCTCCTGCGCCTGGCGGAGCAGGCTGCACACGCGGGCATGCGCGTACTGCACGTAGAACACCGGGTTGTCGTTGCTCTGCTGGCGGGCCAGATCGATGTCGAAGGTCAGCTGCGAATCGGGCTTGCGCGCGATCAGGAACCAGCGGGTCGCATCGCGTCCAGCTTCTTCGATCAGGTCGCGCAGGGTGAAGTAGCTGCCGGCACGCTTGGACAGCTTCACTTCCTCGCCGCCGCGCATGACGGTGACCATCTGATGCAGCACATACTCGGGCCAGCCCTGCGGGATGCCCACTTCCAGCGCCTGCAGGCCTGCACGCACGCGCGCCAGCGACCCATGGTGGTCGGCGCCCAGCTCGGTGATCGCGCGCTCGTAGCCGCGCTGCCATTTGGACAGGTGGTAGGCCACGTCCGGCACGAAGTAGGTGAAGGTGCCGTCGGACTTGCGCATCACGCGGTCCTTGTCGTCACCGAAGTCGGTGCTGCGCAGCCACAGTGCGCCGCCTTCCTCGTAGGTGTGGCCGGACGCCTGCAGCTTGGCCACGGTTTCCGCGACCTTGCCATCGGCGTACAGCGAGCTTTCCAGGAAGTAGATGTCGAAATCGACGCCGAACGCGGCCAGGTCCAGGTTCTGCTCGTTGCGCAGGTAGGCCACCGCGAAGCGGCGGATCGCCTGCATGTCGTGCGGATCCTTGGCGCCGACCACGAGGGTGCCTTCCAGGTCGACGCTGGCGCCGGCCATGTAGGCTCGCGCGACATCGGCGATGTACTCGCCGCGGTAGCCGCCTTCCGGCCAGCCCTCCTGGTCGGGGGCGATGCCCTGGACGCGGGCCTGCACCGACAGCGCCAGGTTCTCGATCTGCACGCCGGCGTCGTTGTAATAGAACTCACGCTTGGCGTTCCAGCCGTTGGCGTCGAGCACGCGGGCCACGCAGTCGCCGATCGCCGCAGCGCGGCCATGGCCGACGTGCAGCGGACCGGTCGGGTTGGCCGACACATACTCCACGCCCACCGTGCGGCCGTTGCCGGACAGGTTGCGCCCGTAGTCGTGGCCTTCCTTGATGACCGAGGCGGCTTCGCGCTGGTACGCGGCCGGAGCCAGGTGGAAGTTGATGAAGCCGGGTCCGGCGATCTCGACCTTGCTGACGTCCTCGCTGCGCGGCAGCGCCTCGACCAGTGCCTGCGCCAGTGCGCGCGGGTTGCTGCGCGCGGCCTTGGCCAGCAGCATCGCGGCGTTGGTGGCGAAGTCGCCATGGTCACGGGTCTTCGGGCGCTCGACCACGAAGTCCGGCGGCAGGGAGTCGGCGGGCAGGGTGCCATTGGCGCGCAAGGCTTCGATGCCTTGGCTGATCAGGGCGCGGAGGAGATTTTTCACGAGGCCTGCTGTGAGAATGAGCGGCGGAATCGCCCATTTTAGCGCAGATGCCGGCGGCCACGCTGACCGTTGCCTGCCTGTGCGGTCCCCCCGGGGTCGGCCGGGGGGCCGGGCTCAGCCGAACAGGCGGGCCTGGCGCTGGCCCAGCAGGCCACGTTCAGCAAACGAAACAGGACGGCCTTCGCCCACTACGAAATGGTCGAGCAGGCGGATGTCGACCAGGGCCAGGGCCTGCTGCAGCTCCTCGGTGATGCGCGCGTCGGCCGGCGATGGCTCCGGGTCGCCGGACGGGTGGTTGTGGCTGATGATCACGGCGGCGGCATTGAGCTGCAGGGCGCGCCGCACGACCTCCCGCGGATAGACCGCCGCTGCGGTGAGGGTTCCGGCAAACAGTTCCTCGCACGCGATCAGCCGATGGCGGTTGTCCAGGAACAGCACCAGGAACAGTTCGCGGGCCTGCCCGCGCAGACGGTGCTGCAGGTAGCGCCCCACCGCCCCGGGATTGTCGCCAACTGCTTCGCCGTGCTGCAGTTCGGCGGCCAGGTACCGGTGGGCCAGTTCCAGGCCGGCGGCCAGGGTGCAGCTGCGGGCCGGCCCCAGCCCGGGCAGCCGTGCCAGCTCGCCGGCAGGCCGGTCCAGCAGTACCCGTAGCGGACCGTGCGCGTGCAGCAGGTCGCGTGCGGTCTGCACGGCATCGCGGCCGCCGACCCCGGAGCCGAGGAACAGCGCCAGCAACTCCGCGTCGGACAGCATGGTGGGGCCCCGCGCCAGCAGCTTCTCGCGGGGACGTTCCTGTTCAGGCCAGTCATGGATGGGCATGCCTGCATCATCGCCAGCGGCGCCCGGCGCTCCCATCGGCGCTTGCCGCCGATGACCGTCAGCCGATGCCTCAATCGCGCACGGTCTTCAGGTAGTCGAACAGTTCCTGGTTGCTCTGCAGTCCCAGCTTGCGCTTGGCCTCGGCCTTCTGCCGGCTGATCGTCTTCGGGCTGCGGCCGCAGCGGGCCGCGATGGCGTTGATGTTCAGGCCCTCGGCGAGCAGCTGCAGGACTTCCTGCTCGCGCGCGGAGAGCGAGACCGGTGTGCGCTGGAACAGCAGGTCGCGCGACTGCAGGTGATGACGCAGCTGCTGTGAGACGAAGACCTGGCCGGACATGGCTGCCGCGAGCGCCATCGGCAGCTCGGCGAAGCCGGCGCATTTGTCGACCAGGCCATCGATGCCTTCGCGCAGCAGCCTGTCCAGCAGTCCCGGGTGGCGCGCTCCGGTCAGCACCACCACCGGCAGGCCCGGATGACGCTCGCGCAGTGCGCCCAGCAGCGCAGGGCCGTCGGGGCCGACGCCGGGCATGGACAGGTCGGTGAGGACGGCATGGCAGGTTTCACGCTGCAGCAGGTCGAGCAGCTGGGCACCGTCGGCCGCGCTGCCGGCCACCTGCATCTGGTGAGCCTCCAGCACGATACGGATGCCATGCAGTACAACCGGATGGTCGTCGGCGATGATGATGCGCGGTTGCACGCGGGATCCTCGGGGAAGCGGAGCGGCGCACCGGAGGTGGCCAGTACCGATTCTGCAAAGCCGACCAGGGCACGGGTATAGGAAAGTTCCGAATCATCGGCGGGTGAACCCGGGAACTGCGGTAGTGGAAGTTCCATCTGCTGATAGCTGCCAGCTATGTGCGCTGTGCATCGGGACATTACCGACCATCGGGTAAGCTAGCGCCCTCGTTTGCACAGGAATTCCAGGTGGCTGACTCCCCCAACGCATCCCCCGCGCCGGCCGGCGCGCTGGAAGGCCAGAAACTGCTGTTGTGTGTCGGCGGCGGGATTGCGGCTTACAAGGCCCTGGAACTGGTGCGGCGGCTGCGCGATGCCGGGGCGCTGGTGCAGGTGGCGATGACTGCCGGCGCCCAGCAGTTCGTGACCCCGCTCAGTTTCCAGGCCCTGTCCGGGCAGCCGACCCGCACTACGTTGTGGGACAGCGCCGCCGAACAGGCCATGGGCCACATCGAGCTGGCGCGCTGGGCCGACCGCATCGTGATCGCACCGGGCACCGCCGACCTGCTGGCGCGCCTGGCCCATGGTCACGCCGACGACCTGGTCAGCACGTTGTGCCTGGCCAGTACCGCGCCGCTGACCGTGTGTCCGGCGATGAACCATCGCATGTGGCTGCATCCGGCCACGCAGGCCAACGTCGCACTGCTGCGCCAGCGGGGCGCGCAGGTGATCGGACCGGTCGACGGGCCGTTGGCCGAGGGTGAGTCCGGCCCGGGGCGGCTGGCCGAGCCGGGTGACATCGTTGCCGCGCTGGCGGCCAACGGCAATGCCGTGGCGCCTGCCGCGCCCGCGGCAACCCGCGCGCTGCAGGGACTGCGTGTGCTGATCAGCGCCGGACCCACCTACGAGGACATCGACCCGGTGCGCTACGTCGGCAACCGCAGCAGCGGCAAGATGGGCTTCGCACTGGCCGCGGCCGCGGCGACGATGGGGGCGCAGGTGGTGCTGGTCAGTGGTCCCGTGCAGCTGCCGACGCCGGTCGGCGTGCAGCGCGTCGATGTGCGCTCGGCCGCACAGATGCGCGACGCCGTACTCTCATCGCTGCCGGCCGACATCTATATCGGTGCCGCCGCCGTGTCCGACTACACCCCACGGCAGGTGGCGCCGCAGAAGCTGAAGAAGACCGCCGACAGCCAGTCACTGGTGATCGAACTGGTGCGTACCCCGGACATCCTGGCCGAGGTGGCCGCGCAGACGCAGTCGCTGAAGCTGGTGGTCGGTTTCGCCGCCGAAACCCACGACGTGGAGAAGTACGCGCGTGGCAAGCTGGTCGACAAACGCCTGGATCTGGTGATCGCCAACCAGGTCGGCATCAGTGGCGGTGGCTTCGAAAGTGACAACAACGCCGCCACGGCCTTCTGGCAGGACGGCGAACAGGTATTCCCGGCGACCTCCAAGCGCGAGCTGGCCGAACAACTGCTGGCGCTGATCGCGCGGAGGCTTCAGGCATGACCCAGGTGATTTCATCGCAACCGCTGCAGGTCAAACTGCTCGATCCGCGCTTCGGCGACAACTGGCCGCTGCCGGCGTATGCCACCGAGGCCAGTGCCGGCATGGACCTGCGCGCAGCGCTGGACACCGCGCTGACCCTGCAGCCGGGCGATACCGCGCTGGTTCCCAGTGGCCTGGCCATCCACATTGCCGATCCGCACCTGTGCGCGGTCATCCTGCCGCGTTCGGGCCTGGGCCATCGCCACGGCATCGTCCTCGGCAACGGCACCGGCCTCATCGACGCCGACTACCAGGGTCCGCTGCTGATCAGCGTCTGGAACCGGGGCCGCGAGGCCTTCACGATCGAGCCGGGTGACCGCATCGCGCAGCTGGTGGTGGTTCCGATTGCCCGCGTCAGCCTGCAGGTGGTGGATACTTTCACCGACAGCGTGCGGGGAACGGGTGGATTCGGCCATACCGGGGTGCGTTGACGGGGGACATTGATGAGCGGCATCGGGGAAAGGCAGCAGGGACGGTCGTTGGGGCGCAGCGCACCGCTGCTGGCAGTGCTGCTCGTGTTGCTGGCCGGCTGGTTCGGCTGGAGCGCCGTGCAGCAGTGGCGCCAGGAGGCAGGTGGCAAGGCGCTGGAAGAGGCGCGTGACCAGGCCGTGCAGGGCCTGCAACAGGCCGCCAGTGGCCAGTTGCAGCAGCTGCAGCAGCAGTTGAAGAACGAGCGCCTGCAGCAGGCGCTGCAGGCCGGCGATGCGTCCGCCGCTGCGCTGGCCCTGCGCGAGAGCTGGTCCGGCGTGGAGCGGGTGGAGGTGCTGGGCGCCGACCTGGCCGCTGCCTACGCCGATCCGGCCACCTTCGGCTATGCGCGCCTGGCCCTGCTGGAGCAGGCATTGGGCGAGGACCGGCCGAGCCTGCGGGTGGTCCGCGATGGGGGAGGCAACCGCCTCGGCCTGGCTGCGCCGGTGCAACTGGGCAGCTTGGGGGCGGCGGTGGTCTACGTCCGTCAGCCGCTGCTGCGCCTGACCGCGCCGCTGGATCAGATCCGCGCACCTGCCAGTGGTTTCCTCGGCCTGCGCCAGGGCACGCACGATCTGGTCACCCAGGGCGATTCCGGCCTGGCGCAGATCGCCGAGGCGCAGGCCAGGCCGATTGCCGGCACCCCGCTGCGGCTGGCAGCGGCCGTGCCCAACGTCGAACCCGGCCCGCTCGGTCTGGGCGCGCTGGCCAGCGGCATCGTCGCGCTGCTGCTGGCCTTCATCGCCGTGCTGCTGCTGGTCGGTCGCGACCGCCTGCCGAAGCACCTGCCGCTGCCGCGGCGCACGTCCGCCGTCGAGATGGATGAGGGCCCGACGCTGCGCGAGAGCCTGCAGATGGCGCCACCGCAGGCCGCCGAAGCTGCCGCCGACACCACAGTGGCCCCTCCGCCGCCGGTCCCGGCGGAAGCGCTGGCAGCGGGCATCTTCCGGGCCTACGACATCCGCGGTGTGGTGGGCAGCGAACTGACGGCAAAGACCGCCGCGCTGATCGGCCAGGCCATCGGTACCGCTGCGCTGGAACAGGGCCTGCGCGAGGTGGTGATCGGCCGTGACGGGCGCCTGTCCGGCCCCGAGCTGGCAGCCGGCCTGGCCGAAGGCCTGCGCCGTGCCGGCTGCGCGGTCATCGACATCGGCCTGGCGCCCACGCCGGTCGTCTATTACGCCGCATTCCACCTGCGTACCGGCACCTGCGTGGCGGTGACCGGCAGCCACAATCCTCCCGAGTACAACGGCTTCAAGGTCGTCATCGGCGGCGAAACGCTGTCCGGCGATGCCATCACCGGCCTGTACCAGCGCATCGTCGAGGGTCGCCTTGTGCAGGCGGCCGAACCGGGTGACTACCAGCAGCGCGATGTCGGCGCCGATTACATCCAGCGGATCGCCGACGACGTGCAGCTCGACCGCCCGCTGAAGGTGGTGGCCGACGCCGGCAACGGGGTTGCCGGTGCGCTGGCCCCGCAGCTGCTGGAAGCGATCGGTGCCGAGGTGATTCCGCTTTACTGCGATGTTGATGGCACCTTCCCCAATCATCATCCCGATCCCAGCGAGCCGGACAACCTGCAGGACCTCGTACAGACGGTCAAACGCTTTGGCGCTGATCTCGGCGTGGCCTTCGACGGTGATGGCGACCGCCTGGGCGTGGTCACCGGCGAGGGCAGGATCATCTACGCCGACCGCCTGCTGATGCTGTTCGCCGCCGATGTGCTGATGCGCAATCCCGGGGCGATGGTGATCTACGACGTGAAGTGCACGGGCAAGCTGTCCGACCACGTGCTGCGCAACGGCGGCAGCCCGCTGATGTGGAAGACCGGGCACTCGCTGATGAAGGCGAAGATGCGCGAGACCGATGCCGAGCTGGCGGGCGAGATGAGCGGCCACTTCTTCTTCAAGGAACGCTGGTTCGGCTTCGATGACGGGCTGTACGCCGCCGCGCGCCTGCTGGAGATCCTGGCCCAGCGCGAGGAAACCCCGGATGAGGTGCTGTCCGGACTGCCGGAGATGGTGGCCACACCGGAGCTGAAGGTGCCGGTGTCCGAGGGTACGCCGCACGCCCTGGTGGCGATGCTGGTGGCGGCAGCGCAGTCGCCGGACAACCCGTATGTAGGTGGCCGCCTGTCGACCATCGACGGCCTGCGTGTGGATTTCCCCGACGGCTGGGGACTGGTGCGCGCCTCCAACACCACCCCGGTACTGGTGCTGCGCTTCGAGGGCGACGACGAGGCGGCGCTGGAGCGCATCCAGGCACTGTTCCGCAGCCAGCTGCAGCCGATCGTCGGCGACACCCCGCTGGGGTTCTGATCGATCCGGGTGGGTGCCGACCGTTGGTCGGCACACCCTCACCCCTTGAACCGCAATCCGACGCCAGGTTCGGTGAACAGGTAGCGTGAATCCAGCGCCGAATCGCCCAGCTTGTGCCGCAGCTTGCCCACCAGGATGCGCAGGTAGTGCGTGTCGTGCTGGTGGGTGGGTCCCCAGATCTCCTGCAGGATCTGCGGCTGGGTGACCACCCGGCCGGCATTGCGCAGCAGCAGCGACAGCAGCGCGTACTCCTTGCGGGTCAGCGCCACCGGTTCGCCCGCGATCGCCACTTCCCGGCGCACCAGGTCCACATGCAGATGGCCGTCGTCGAATACCGGAGGCGTGCCATCGGTCGGCACGCTGCGTGTCCGCAACAGCGCGCGCACCCGCGCCATCAGTTCCTGCGTGCCGAAGGGCTTGGTCACATAGTCGTTGGCACCGTTGTCCAGCGCCCGCACCTTTTCCGCTTCTCCGGCACGTACGGTCAGCATGATGACCGGGACCTGGCTCCATTGCCGCAGCTGCTCCAGCACCTGGTGGCCCTCCATGTCCGGCAGGCCGATATCCAGGATCACCAGGTCCATATCCTCGCTGGCAGCCAGCTGCAGGCCTTCCTGGCCGGTCGCGGCCTGCCTGACCTGATAGCCCTGCGCCCGCAGGCTGATATCCAGGAAACGGCGGATCTGGGTCTCGTCATCGATCACCAGCACGCGCGGGGCCGGTACGCTCGCATCAATCGGGGTCGGGCTCATCGTGGGAGGCTGGCTTGAGCAGGGGCAGGGTGATGCGGATCAGGGTACCGCGACCGTCACGTCCCGGCAGCGCCTGCACGCTGCCGCCATGCGCGCCGATCATTCCCTGGCAGATGGTCAGGCCCAGACCGGTACCATGGCGGCCACGGTCGCCACGCTCGACGCTGTAGAACATGTCGAAGATGCGTGCCCGCTCTTCGTCGGGGATGCCGGGACCGGCATCGATCACGTCGATGCGCAGTTGGCCGTCCAGTTCGCGCGCCTGCACCTGTACCGCGGCATCGGCGGGGGAGAACTTGGCCGCATTCTCCATGACATTGAATACCGCCTGCTCGACCAGCGCCGGATGCACCCAGATCGGCGCCAGGGTCGGCGGGATATCCAGTTCCAGCCTCACGTTGGGCTGGTAGCGCTGCAGCCGTCGCGCGGCCGACCCGATCAACTCGTCCACCCCGATCCAGTCGCGGTTGATCTTCAGGCCTTCGTGGCCCAGCCGGGTCATGTCCAGCAGGTTCTGGATGTAGCGGTCCAGCCGTTCGCCTTCGACCAGGATGGTGTCCAGCAGCGCGCGGCGGTCAGCCACGTCCATCGCCGTGCCATAGCTGGCCAGGCTGTCGGCCGATCCGATCATCGCCGCCAGCGGCGAGCGCAGATCGTGCGATACCGAAGACAACAGAGCAGAGCGCAGGCGCTCGGTCTCGTTGCTGACGTGCGCCCGCTCCAGCTCGGCCACCAGCCGCGTGCGCAATGCCGCCTGGGCAATGTCGTCCACCATCGCTTCGGCCAGCTGGCGCTGCTCGGGCAGCAGGCGTGCACCTGGCAGATACAGGCCGGCCACGCCGATTGCACGGTCCTCGCCATCAAGCAGGGGCAGGAACCACCATTGCGCGCCGGCCAGCGTATCGGTGAAACGCCCGCTGGGCTGGCCGTGGCGCAGTGCCCAGTCGGCGGCAGCCAGGTCGGTGTCGCCGGGCAGGGTGCGGCCGCCGGCGGTGGTGTCCACGCCGATCCGCAGCCATGCCGGCACGTCCATCGCCTGCTCCAGCGCATGGCGGCCGGCCAGTGCCACCTCGCCATCGCCGGCAGCGCTGGCCAGCTGTCGCCCCAGCTGCTGCCGCGCGCGCGCATGCCGGTTGGCGGCCCGCAGGGCGATCACCTGCATGCGCAGCCGTGATGCCAGGCGCCCGGCCACCAGTGCCGCTGCCAGGAACAGGAACACGGTGATCACGCCTTGGCGTGCGCCGATGGCGAAGGTGAAGCGTGGTGCGATGAACAGGAAGTTGTAGGCGAGGAAGCACAGGATCGCGGCCATGACCGCCACGCTGGCGCGGGTGCGGGCTGCGACCAGCACGACCGCCACGATGAACACCATCGACAGGTCGGCCATGCCCACCCAGCGTTCAACCAGCCACGCGACCAGGCAGGCCAGCGCGGTGGCGAGCAGGGCCTGCAGTGGTTCGTGGTTGATGCCGCGCGCCGGCGGCAACAGGCCTTCGCGGCGCGAACGCGCACGTGCCTGCGGCGTGCTGATGATGGTGATTTCGTAGTGCGCACCGCGCTGGATCAGCTGCTGGGTCAGGGTGCGGTTGAACATCCGTGCCAGCGGCCGCTCGCGGGTGCGGCCCAGCACCAGGGTCGAGACACCGTTGTGCGCGGCGTGGTCGAGCAGGGCATCGGCGATGCTGGAGCCATGCAGCAGTTCGGCATCGCCGCCCAGGCGACGTGCCAGCGCGAACGCCGCGTCGATCTCGCGTCGGGTTGCTTCGTCCTGGCGTCGTCCCTGCACCGTCACCACCGTCCACGGCGCATCGCGCCGTTCGGCAATGCGGCGCGCGACCCGCACCAGATACTCGCTCTGCCCGCCACCATCGATCGCCACCAGTACGCCGCGGCGCAGCGGCAGGTTGCCCTCGCCGCGTGCGGCACGGGTCTCGCGCAGGCTGCTGTCGACACGATCAGCGGCTTCCTGCATGGTCAGCTCGCGCAGTGCGGTCAGGTTGGCCGGCGAGAAGAACGCCTGCAGTGCCTGTGCCGCCTGCTCCGGCACGTACACCTTGCCCTGCTGCAGGCGGGCGATCAGTTCGCGTGGCGGCAGGTCCACCAGCACGATGTCGTGCAGGCGGTCGAGCACACCGTCCGGCACGGTTTCGCTGACCCGCACCCCGGTGATGCGCATCACCACGTCATTGAGGCTTTCCAGGTGCTGGATGTTGACCGTGGTCCAGACATCGATGCCCGCATCCAGAAGCTCCATGACATCCTGCCAGCGTCGCTCGTGGCGGCTGCCCGGTGCATTGCGATGTGCCAGTTCGTCGACCAGCACCAGCGCCGGGCGCCGCGCCAGCACGGCATCCAGGTCCATTTCCTGCAGGGCGTGGCCGTGGTAGGCCACGTCCTTCAGCCGCAGCCGTGGCAGTCCTTCCAGCAGCGCCTGGGTATCGGCACGGCCGTGCGTCTCCACCAGACCCACCACCAGGTCGACCCCCCGGCGCAGCTGTTCCTGCGCGCGGTTGAGCATCGTGTAGGTCTTGCCCACGCCCGGCGCCGCGCCGAGGAATACCGTCAGCTTGCCACCGGCTTCGCGTTGCAGGCCTTCCACCAGGGCGTCGGCCTGGCGGGTTCGCAGGTCAGTCATGGCGGCCATTGTGCGCGCAGCGGGTGCACGATCGCATCACGGCCTGGCGGCTGCGTGGTCCAGCGCGAAGTTCAGCGTCACCACGTTCACCCGCGGCTGGCCGAACAGACCCCATTGGCGTCCCTCGGTGTGGGCCTGCAGCAGCGCCTGCACACGTTCCACCGGCAGGCCCCGGGCACGCGCCACGCGGGCCACCTGCAACTGCGCCGCCGCCGGCGTCAGCTGCGGATCGAGCCCGCCGCCGGATTGGGTGACGAGGTCCGCCGGCACCTGGTCCGGTGCGACGCCTTCGCGCGCTGCGACCGCAGCCGTGCTTGCGGCGACGCGCTCGGTCAACGCAGGGTTGCTGCGTGCCAGGTTGGAGCCGGCCGCCGCCATCGGGTCATAGTTGGCGGCCGATGGCCGCGCCTGGAAGTAGCCATCGCCAGTGAACGGCTGCGCCAGCCACGCCGACGCACGCACTTGGCCGCTGCCATCGCGCAGCAGGCTGCCTTCGGCCTGCATCGGGTACGCCAGGCCGGCAAAACCGGTGGCGATGCCGGCGTAGACCGCACCGGCCAGCAGCAGGGTCGCCACACCCAGGCCGATCGCCGGGCGCCAGCTGGCGTCGTCCTGCAGGCGGGCCATGCGGGATGCGGCCTTGGCTTCGCGCGGAAGGGAAGAAGAAGTGGAAGCAGAGCGGTTCATGAGCCGGATACCAGGACAAGAAGGAGGTCGATCGCCTTGATCGCCGCGAACGGCAGCAGCACGCCACCCAGGCCGTACACCAGCATGTTCCGGCGCAGGAGCGCGGTGGCCGTGGCCGGGCGGAAGCGCACGCCGCGCAGAGCCAGCGGAATCAGAGCGGGAATCACCAGGGCGTTGAAGATCAGCGCGGCCAGCACCGCGTTGCGCGGACTGGACAGCTGCATCACGTTCAGCGCTGCCATCGCGGGTACCGCCGCGGCGAACAGCGCCGGCAGGATCGCGAAGTACTTGGAGACATCGTTGGCCAGCGAGAAGGTGGTCAGCGCGCCGCGGGTGATCAGCTGCTGCTTGCCTACTTCCACCACCGCCAGCAGCTTGGCCGGATCCGAATCCAGGTCGACCATGTTGCCGGCTTCCTTGGCGGCCTGCGTGCCGGAGTTCATGGCCAGCCCGATGTCGGCCTGGGCCAGCGCCGGCGCATCGTTGGTGCCATCGCCGACCATCGCCACCAGACGGCCCCCGGCCTGTTCCTGGCGGATGCGTGCCAGCTTGTCCTCGGGCCGGGCTTCGGCGATGTAGTCGTCGACGCCGGCTTCGGCAGCGATGGCGGCCGCGGTCAGCGGGTTGTCACCGGTGATCATTACCGTCCGGATGCCCATCGCCCGCAGCTGTGCGAACTTCTCGCGCATGCCGTGCTTGACCACGTCCGACAGTTCGATCACGCCCAGCACATGGCGACCTTCCGCCACCACCAGCGGCGTGGCGCCGTTGCGGGCGACCTGTTCGACGCGCCCGCCCAGCTCGGCCGGCACCACGCCTCCCTGCGCGTGCACATGGTTGCGGATCGCATCCAGCGCACCCTTGCGGATCTGCCGGCCATGGGCAAGGTCAACGCCGGACATGCGGGTCTGCGCACTGAAGGCCAGGTAGACGGCCTGCTCCGGCTCGGCGGTGGTGCACCCCTGCTCGCGTGCCAGGCGCACGATCGACTTGCCTTCCGGGGTCGGGTCGGCCAGCGAGGACAACAGGGCGGCGTCGCGCAGCTGGCTGGCGTCGATTCCCGCCAACGCATGGAAGTGGCTGGCCTGGCGGTCGCCGTAGGTGATGGTGCCGGTCTTGTCCAGCAGCAGCACATCGACGTCGCCGGCCACTTCCACCGCCTTGCCCGACTTGGCCAGCACGTTGGCCGCCAGGGCGCGGTTCATGCCGGCGATGCCGATGGCCGGCAGCAGTCCGCCGATGGTGGTCGGGATCAGGCAGACCAGCAGTGCGATCAGCAGCAGTGGATCGACCTGGACGCCGACATGGGCGCCGATGGCCGGCAATGTCGCCACCACCACCAGGAAGGTCAGCGTCATCGCCGCCAGCAGCAGGGTCAGGGCAACCTCGTTCGGTGTCTTCTGCCGGTTGGCGCCTTCCACCAGCGCGATCATCCGGTCCAGGAAGCTGTGGCCCGGCTCGGCGGTCACACGCACGACGATCTGGTCGGACAGCACCTTGGTACCGCCGATCACGCCGGAGCGATCGGTACCCGCTTCGCGCAGCACCGGTGCCGATTCGCCGGTTACCGCCGCTTCGTTGATGGTGGCCAGGCCCTGCACGATCTCGCCATCGGCTGGCACCAGCTCGCCGGCACTGACGATGACGTGGTCGCCCGGGCGCAGTTCGGCGGCCGGCACCTGCGTTTCTGCGGCCCCTGGCTGCGGGGCGGCCAGTCGGCGCGCCACCAGGTCCTGGCGGGCACGGCGCAACGATGCGGCCTGGCCCCGGCCGCGTGCTTCGGCGACGGCCTCGGCGAAGTTGCCGAACAATACGGTGACCAGCAGGATCGCGGTCACCGCCAGGCCGAAGCCCAGTGGAGCGTTGCCGGTCAGGGTGATGATCGCGGCGACGATCGTGCCGGCCATCACCACCGCCATCACCGGGCTGCGCACCAGATGCATCGGTGAAAGCTTGCGTACGGCGTCGACCAGTGCGCGGCGCAGGCCGGCCGCATCGAGCAGGGCAGGGCGTGACGCAAGCGGGTTACGGGTTGAGGTTGTGTGGCTACTCATGGGGGTGTCCTCAATGCAGTCCCAGGCTCAGGTGGTCGGCGATCGGGCCAAGCACCAGCGCCGGCATGAACTGCAGCACGGTCAGGATGACGATCACCGACACCAGGGTCAGGGCGAACGTCGGGGTTTCGATCTGCAGGCTGCCCGCTGATTCCGGTGCCTGCCGCTTGGCGGCGAGCTGGGCAGCAACCACCAGCGGAATCACCAGCAGCGGAAAGCGACCCAGCAGCAGCACCAGCGAACAGCTCAGGTTCCACCACGGCGTGGCATCACCCAGTCCCTCGAAGCCCGAACCGTTGTTGGCGTAGGCCGATACGTATTCGTAGAACACCTGGCTGATGCCGTGGAAGCCGGGATTGGAGGTGCCGGCCAGGCCGGGCACGGCCAGAGTGACCGCGGTGAACACCAGCAGGGTGATGGGCTGCAGCAGCACCAGCAGGGCCAGCAGGCGCACCTGCGGGGTCTCCAGCTTGCGACCGAACAGTTCCGGCGTCCGGCCCGTCATCAACCCCGCCAGGAACACGCCCAGCAACAGGTAGACGATGAACTGCTGCAGGCCGCAGCCGATGCCACCCCAGATCGCACTGACCAGCATGTTGACCAGGGCAATGCCACCGCTCAGCGGGGCCAGCGAATCGTGCATGCCGTTCACCGAGCCATTGGACACCTGCGTCGTCACCGCCGCCCACAACGCGGTGCCGTCGGCGCCGAAACGTACTTCCTTGCCCTCCATCAGCAGGGGCGTGGCCGCACTGGCACTGTGGCCTTCGCTCCACACCATGGCGCCGGTGGACAGCAGCGACATTCCCAGCATGCAGACGAACACCAGCGCGCCGAAGCGACGTCGCCCGGTGAATGCCCCGATCATGAAGATCACCGCCATCGGTACCAGCAGGATGCCGATCACTTCGAGAAGGTTCGAAACCGGCGTCGGATTCTCCAGCGGGAAGCTGCTGTTCGGGCCATACCAGCCGCCGCCGTTGGCGCCCAGCTGCTTGGCGGCGACCATCGCCGCGACCGGACCCAGCGGCAGCTTCTGCGTCGTCATGCCGGCGGAGGCATCGATCGGCGTAGCCTGCGGCCCCGCCGCCAGCGTCGACGGCACGCCCTGGCTGGTCAGCAGCAGTGTCCACAGCAGGCACAGCGGCAACAGGACGCGCACGCACAGGCGCACCACGTCGGTGTAGTAGTTGCCCACTGCAACCTGGCGGTCATCGCCGGCGCTGCCTGTGGCCGACTGCGGCGCCGGCGCGAACAGCGCGCGCAGTGTGGCCACCGCCAGCGCCAGGCCCATCATCGGGGTCACCACCTGCAGACCGGTGATCCCGGTCATCTGCGAGAGGTAGGACAGCTGCGCCTGGCCCGAATAGTGCTGCTGGTTGGTGTTGGTCAGGAACGAGATCATCGTGTGCAGCGCGGTGTCCCAGCGCATGTTCGGGATCTGGTCCGGATTCAGCGGCAACCACGCCTGGGTCATGAACACCGCCAGGGTCAGCACCGCCACCACCCCATTGCTGAGCAGGAATGCCAGCACGTAGCCACGCCAGGACATCGAGCGTGCGGGATCGACGCCGAAGACCTTGTACAGCGGCGTTTCGATCCAACGGAACAGCACGTCGACCTTCATCGGCGTGCCCCGCATCACGCGCGCCAGGTACAGTCCCAGCGGCCATGCCAGCGCGACGCTGGCAGCAAGAATGACAAGAATTTCAATCATGGCCGGCTCCGCTCAGAACGACTCGGGCCGCAGCACGACATACAGAAGATAGGCGGCGGCGATCAGCACCAGCACGCCACACACCAACGACAGCCAGGGGGACATGGGAATTGCGTCCTGGTGGAACCCCTCCACCTCAGGCCGTCATGGTCGGCCTGCGCCCCGTAAACGCACTACCCGGCGGACCGGGCCGGCGCGTAAAGACTGCATAAATTCCGCGCGTCAGGCCGTAACCTGGCCACGGGTAGCGCCGGGCCATGCCCGGCGGCAGGAGCGTTTTCAGCCAGCCGGGGCAGCCGGCGCCAGGCCCTTCAGCTCGCGATAGCGCTGCAGGGTGCTTTCGATCTCCGCCTTCAACGCCTGCTGCTGCTGCAGGAAGCCGGACTGCAGGCGCTGCTGCGACTGCAGCTGTACGTGGCGCTGGCGGATCGCTTCGGCCTGCGGGTCGCCCACCTTGGCGCCCGCCAGCTCGCGGTCGCCGGCCGCCGACAGCAGCGCGACCAGCGATTCACGCAGGCTGGCCACGTTGTACTGGGCGGTCTTGAGGTTGTTGTCGAGCACTTCCTGGCGCTCGGCGAACACCCGCCGCAGGTCGTCTTCGCTGCCGTAGGTGGTCAGCATCGCCTGCTCGGTGCGCTGGCGGGTCTGCTCGGCCATCCGGTCCAGCTGCTGCTGTGCCGCCGCGGTACTGGCGGCGGCACGTTCTTCGTCGGTCAGCGCGCGCTGCACCTGCGCATTGCGCAGCCCACTGCGGGCATTGAACTCGTCGCGCGCGTGGTTGACCGCATCGGCAGGAAGCGCATCGGTGCAGATCCGCTCCTGGCCCTCGTTCCAGCAGTACAGCTTCTTCTCGACCTTGTCGCCGCCCCGAGACTGCCCCGCCACGGTGAACGGCAGGGCCAGCAGCAGGCCGGCGAAGAAAACAGCAGGAATTCGGGACATGCGACCTTCCCCCTGGCGGTCAGCGTGTGGAGCGGACGCCGTACTGGGCCCGATAGGCTTCCAGCGGCTGCCGGTAGCCGACAAGTTCCGGGTTTCCCGAGGCGAAATCAAGCAGGTCGCCCAGCGAAGCCACTGCGATCACCGGGATGCCGGCTTCCTCGGCCACTGCCTGCGCCGCGGAGCGGCGATCGGCTTCCGAAGCGATCTCCTGGCGATCCAGAGCGACCACAATGCCGGCCGGAGTGCCGCCTGCCGCGCGGATGATGGCCAGCGCTTCGCGGATCGCAGTACCCGCAGTGATCACGTCATCGACGATCAGCACGCGCTTGCCATTCATGTCGGCGCCGATCAGCTGGCCGCCTTCGCCATGGTCCTTGGCTTCCTTGCGGTTGAACGACAGCGGCAGGTCGCGGCCACGCTGGGCCAGCTCGCAGGCCATTGCCGTGGCCAGCGGAATGCCCTTGTAGGCCGGGCCGAACACCACGTCGTACTTGACCCCGCTGGCGTCGATGGCATCGGCATAACAGGCGCCGAGCTGGGACAGCAGCGAGCCGGAGTCGAAGCGACCGGCGTTGAAGAAATAGGGGCTCAGCCGGCCGGACTTGAGGGTGAACTGGCCGAAGCGCAGGGCGTCGGCGGTCAGGGCCAGCTGCAGGAAACGGTGACGGTGGTCGCTCATCAAAACTCGATTCATCTTCATTTGGAGCACAAATCCTAATGCAGCCGGGCCTTCCGCGCTCGTCGGCGCTCTTCCGGGGGGGCCGTCCGGCCGCGTCCGCCGGACTGCGCAGCCCAGCAGCCAACCGGTATGCTTGCCCGGTTTCCCGTCGTAGGTCCCCCGCATGCGCATCATCAGTTTCAACGCCAATGGCATCCGTTCCGCCGCGACCAAAGGCTTCCTCGACTGGTTCCGCGCCCAGGACGCCGACGTCCTGTGCCTCCAGGAGACCAAGGCCCAGGAAGACCAGTTGACCGACCCGATGTTCCGGCCCGACGGACACCATTGCTTCTACCGCGATGCCATCACCAAGAAGGGCTACAGCGGCGTGGCGATCTACAGCAGGCGGGAACCGGACCAGGTCATCACCTCGCTGGGCTGGGCGCCGTTCGACGATGAGGGGCGCTATATCGAGGCGCGCTTCGGCAACCTCAGCGTGGTGTCCTTCTACATTCCGTCCGGCAGCTCCGGCGACCTGCGCCAGGGATTCAAGTTCGAAGTGATGGAGTGGCTGCGGCCGATCCTGGAGGAGTGGGCGCGCAGCGGTCGCGACTACGTGCTGTGTGGCGACTGGAACATCGTGCGGTCGGCGCTGGACATCAGGAACTGGAAGTCCAACCAGAAGAATTCCGGCTGTCTGCCCGAAGAGCGCGACTGGCTCAACGCGCTGTGCGCTGATCATGGCCAGGCCACCGACGTGGCGGCCGGTCGTGGCTGGGCCGATGCGTATCGCCTGCTCAATCCCACCGGGGAGGACTACACCTGGTGGAGCAACCGCGGGGCGGCCCGCGCCAACAACGTGGGATGGCGCATCGACTACCAGTTCATCACGCCGGGCCTGCGCGACAAACTGCGTGGCTGCTCGATCTACCGCGAAGAGCGCTTCTCCGACCACGCCCCGTTCACCGTGGACTACGACCTGTGAGCGAGGCGGCCAGGCCGGTCAGCTACAAGGGCTGGGCAGGAATCAAGCGCGCCTTCGGTACACCGTCGGCGCTGACCATGGCCATGCTGGGTTTCGGCAGTGGCCTGCCGTTCCTGCTGATCGCGTCGCAGACCTTGTCCACGCGCCTGCGCGATGTGGGGCTGGACCTGGGCAGCATCGGCCTGATCAGCCTGGCCAGTTTCTTCTACCTGCTCAAGTTCCTGTGGGCACCGCTGCTGGATCGGTATGCCTTCCCGTTGCTGGGCCGGCTCGGCCGTCGTCGCTCCTGGCTGCTGGTATCGCAGGTCATGGTGCTGGTCGGACTGATCGCGCTGGCCTTCGTGCGCCCCGAACAGGGCGTCTGGCCCCTGGTGATGTGGGTGCTGGTGGCGTCCTTTGCCGGCGCCACCCAGGATTCGGCCGTGGATGCCTACCGTATCGAGATCGCGCCGCAGACCGCTCAGGCCGCGCTGGCGGCCACCTACACGTTGGGTTACCGGATCGGCCTGATCCTGGCCGGTGCCGGCGCGCTGTATCTGGCCCAGTTTGAAGGCTGGGTCATCGCGTATCTGGCGATGGCCGCCCTGATGCTGCTGCCGATCATCACCACGCTGCTGTGCGCCGAACCGGAGCGTCCCGCCACCGCCGTGCAGCGCCGCATCGATGTCGCCGAAGCCTTCGTCCAGCCGATCACAAGTTTCTTCAGCCGCAACGGCGTGGCATTGGCGCTGGTGCTGCTGGCCTTTGTCGGCCTGTTCAAGTTCCCTGACCAGGTGATCGGGGTGATGGCGGGGCCGTTCTACCTCGATTCCGGCTTCGACAAGGCCGACATCGCCACGGTCTCCAAACTGTTCGGGGTGTGGATGGGCATCGGCGGTGCCTTCCTGGGAGGCATCGCGGTGGCCGCGTTTGGCTTCCGGCGCATGCTGCTGGTGGCGGCACTGGGCGTGGCGCTGTCCAATCTGGCCTTTCTGCTGATGGCGCACAACCCGGGCAAGCTGTGGGCGTTCTATGCCGCCCTCAGTGCCGACAACCTGTTCCAGGGCTTTGCAGGCACCGTGCTGGTCGCCTTCATGTCGTCGTTGACGGACCGCAACTTCACCGCGACCCAGTATGCGCTGCTGGTCTCGCTGGCCAACCTGCCCGGCAAGTTCGTCGGCGGTGTGTCGGGCTACATCGTCGAGGCCACCTCCTACAGCACGTTCTTCATCCTCAGCTCGGTCACCGTGGTGCCGACCCTGCTGCTGCTGGTCTGGCTGTGGCCGCGCATCGTCGACCGCGGGCCACCGCCGGCCGCCTGATTGCCTGCCCGCCCGGTCTGCGGGATCATCGCCCCCGACGCGCCGAGGGGGCGGTGCCCTGCGAACGGGGAAGTGAGCATGGCTGATGTTGTGCTGCGGGACCTGGACCCGCTGCTGCTGGAACGCATCCGGCGGGTCGCGGTTGCCCGTGGCTGGAGCCACGAACAGACCTGTGCGGCGTTGCTGGAACAAGGGTTGTTCAGCAGCGAGCTGGAGGTCCGCTCCGGTTTTGGCGATACCGAGGTCGATGCGCTCGCTGCGGCCATCATCGCGCTGCAGGCGCTGCCGGCCGGGCAGGGCTTCGATTGATCTGATACCTCACCGCCGGGCATGGCCCGGCGCTACCCCCTGCCGGGCATGGCCCGGCGCTACCCCCTTCGGCATCCTCCGCCGGGCATGGCCCGG